>CAWVVN010000027.1:0-21566 GCA_963933605.1 uncultured Verrucomicrobiales bacterium | reverse complement strand
TTGCTGAGGAAGTTGCTGAGGAAGTTGCTGAGGAAGTTGCTGAGGAAGTTGCTGAGGAAGTTGCTGAAGAAGTTGCTGAAGAAGTTGCTGAAGAAGTTGCTGAAGAAGTTGCTGAAGAAGCACCCGCCGAAGAGCAAGCTGCAGCCGCCGAAGCAGACGAAGAGACTGAGCAAAAGGCCGAAAGCACAGAAGCTTAATTCCAGGCTGCCTCAGTTCCATTCATTTGACAGACATCGAAAGACACAAAATTTACCCCCTTAATATACCCCCACCACTCAACATTCAGCATGGCAGAATCAAGCGATACACCTAAAAAACCCAAGGAAAGCCTCGATCTCATCAGTGACGTCGACAAGAAGTTATCGCGTCGCGAACGGCAACGTGAGGTGGCGTCCAAGGTGAAAACCGTGGATGACCACAAAAAGGAGGCGCTCGATATTTTTGAGGAAGAGGGTGTTGAGAGAAAGACATCGGTAGTTCTCAAAAAGGGTGCAGACAAAAAGAAGCTGCCCGCTATTTCAAAGCTCACCGACAACAATGATGATGAGTTTGCCGCCAACCAAGCTTCGGCAAACGCCGGCGAGGACGGGGCTGCGGCTGAGGGTGACCAAGGAGCTGCTGAGGGAGGTGAGAAATCTGGTAATGTTATTACTATTAAGCCCCCGATTATTGTCAGTGCCCTGGCTGATCTGATGGACTTGAAGTCATTTCAGCTGATGGCTGACTTGATTAAGTTGGAAGTTTTTGTAGCTCCACACCAGGCGATTGAGCCTGATATCGCAGAAAAACTTTGTGAAATGCATGGTTTCACCTTTGAGCGTGAAAAGCGTGAGAAGGGTGGTGGTGTTCACAAGGAGAAGAGAAAGATCAAAGAGCCTAAGGCAAAGAAAATCGAGGAGGAAGATCAGGAAACACTCGAATACCGGGCTCCGATTATCACTTTCATGGGTCACGTAGACCACGGCAAGACTTCGTTGCTCGACTTCGTTCGTAAGAGCCGAGTCACCTCAGGTGAGGCTGGTGGCATTACTCAGCACATTGGAGCATACCGTGTTGAACACAATGGTCGCCCGATTAGTTTTATTGATACCCCAGGTCACTCAATCTTCACAGAAATGCGTGCACGAGGTGCTGATGTCACTGACATCGTCGTGCTCGTTGTCGCCGCCGATGATGGTATTATGCCTCAGACGATCGAGGCGATCGAGCACGCCAAGAAGGCAGAGAAGGCGGTCATCGTTGCGATTAATAAGTGTGACATGCCAGGGGCTGATCCTGCGCGGGTGAAAACTCAGCTGATGGAGCACAGTCTGCAGCCTGTTGACTTTGGTGGTGATATTGAA
Source organism: uncultured Verrucomicrobiales bacterium (assembly GCA_963933605.1). Classification (GTDB taxonomy): domain Bacteria; phylum Verrucomicrobiota; class Verrucomicrobiia; order Verrucomicrobiales; family Akkermansiaceae; genus Oceaniferula. The sequence continues at coordinate 20,223 of CAWVVN010000027.1, read as the reverse complement.
TGTGTCGAAGTTTCCGCAGTTACAGGTCAGGGAATGGACGAGCTTATTGAGCTGATGGCTCTTCAGGCAGAGGTTCTTGAGCTCAAAGCGAACCCACGAGCCAATGCTCGCGCTTCAGTCATTGAGGCCAGCATCCAGGCAGGTAAGGGGCCGACAGCTACCGTGATGGTCCAGGCTGGCACCTTGAAAGTAGGCGTGCCATTTATTTGTGGTCCTTATGCCGGCAAGGTCAAAACAATGCTCAACGACCTCGGCGAGCAGGTCAAGGAAGCTGGGCCAGCGACACCGGTGGAAGTCATCGGTTTCGCCGAGTTACCTCATGTTGGTGATGAGCTCGTGCAGATGAAGGACGAGCGTGCTGCCAAGAAGCTCTCTGAGGAACGCCTCGAGGAAAAACGCAACGTGCGCCTCGTTCGTCCTAAGCAAAGCCGTATGGAGGATCTCATGTCCATGGTGGAGGGTGATAATACCATCCAGCTCAAAATCGTTCTCAAGGGTGATGTTCAAGGATCTGTCCAGGCGATCGAAAATGCGATCAATCAAATCAAGAGTGACAAGGTGGAGCCTCGCTTCATCAAGTCCGCGGCCGGAGCTATTACCGAGAACGATATCCTCATGGCCAGCTCGTCAGATGCTGTGGTGTTAGGATTCAATACCAAGGTGGAAAGCAATGCTGTGCGTGCTGCCAAACGTGAAGGCGTGCAGGTGAAGCTTTTCTCAATCGTTTACGAACTCATCGACACTGTTGAGGAGGCCATGCTCGGCCTGCTCGACCCACTTACTCGTGAGAGCATCATCGGTCACGCTGAGGTGATGCAGGTATTTAAGGTGCGACGTGGTCGCGCTGCTGGTTGTGTTGCTAAAGATGGCAAGCTGACCCGCACATCCCACGCTCGTGTATTGCGCGGAGGTGTTCCTGTGTATGACGGTAAAATGTCTACGCTGCGCCGCCACAATGATGAAGTCGAGGTGGTCAAGCAGGGTATCGAGTGCGGTATTCGCTTGGGTGACTTTGATGAATACGAGGAGGGTGACATCATCGAGTGCTACATCCTTGAGAAGGTTGCGCAGACTCTCTAAGTAGCTTTTAGTAGACTGTTTTTAATCACTATTATTTAATGAGCCAGCGTCTGGATAGAATCAATGAGTTGTTACGGCGTGAAATAAGCACCGTGGTGCAACGTGATTTCGAATTCGGAGGTGCATTGGTTACCGTCAGTGGAGTGGACATCACTCAAGATTTACGCGAGGCCAAGGTCTTTGTTGGCGTGCTTGGTGGATACGGAGCGAAAGTAATTGAGCAGCTCACACAGAGAAGAGCGTTGATTCAAAGCCGTGTCGCAAAACGAGTTGTGCTGCGCTGCACACCTAGGCTGGACTTTCGCCTAGATACATCTGCTGCACGCGGTGTTGATATGATCAACGTGCTTGATGAGGTGGATAAAATCCCCAAGGCTCCTCCTGCTCCTGCAGAAGACGAGGAGGCGTAGAGGCCTTTTTTTGCAATAGTCTTATCCAGCTTATCTAGGGTGAGCTAGTCTTTATCTTGGTTCTGATCTGGGTCCTGATCTGAGTCTTCAATTAGTTCACCGGGTAAGTCCTCGAGTAGTTGCTGGTAGCGGGAAACGTCAAAGTCCCGCTTATCAATATACATGCGGTTGGATTCATCAGCTAGGCAGAGTGCGATAAGTTCCTTCGCTTCATCTGGGCTGATCTCTTCTTTCTCCACGAGTCTGATGAATGTCGCTTTCACGTAGGGCGTTTGCTCTGAGTCCAGTTGTTGGTTTACGGCTGGCAACAGGGATTCAATCAGTGACTGGTCATTCATAAATTAGCGTCTTTGGTCCAGGGTTGATATTGGCTAGGAATGGGGGCCTGAAAAGCCATGCGTTCGCCACTGCTTGGGTGGTCGATAACGAGTTGCCAAGCGTGCAGCATGAGTCTGCCGGGTTGCACGCATTGCCGGTTCGGTTTGGCGTAGATAGGGTCACCCAGAATAGGCGTGCCGATATGGACCATGTGCACACGGATTTGATGCGTCCGGCCGGTGTGAAGGTCACATGAAATCAGGCAGGTGCCGTCATCAGCTTGATGGAGAACTCGGTAATCTGTGATAGCTGATTTACCACTGCCGGGATTAACGACTGCCATTTTCAAGCGATTTACTGGATGGCGTCCAATGTGCGTGAAGACGGTGTCCTCTGCCTTGTTAGGCGTACTCTGTACGACGGTGAGGTAGCGTTTTTCGGTGGTGCGGTCATGGAATTGTTTGGCCAGTGATTGAAGCGCCTGATTATTTTTTGCCACGATGATGCATCCCGATGTGTCCTTATCAAGCCGGTGCACAATACCGGGTCTTTGCGTTTGCTCAGTGGTTGCCAGTTCTCCCTTGCAGTGGTGTAGTAATGCGTTGACCAGAGTGCCGTTGGTATTGCCTGCTGCAGGATGAACCACCATGCCATGAGCTTTGTTAAGCACAATAATGTCATTATCCTCATGGAGTATTTCAAGTGGGATATCTTCTGGCTGAGCTTCGAAGCTTTCCTCTTCGGGGATGGATACTGAGATTTGATCTCCGCTGCGGACCTGTTGCTTGGCCTTTGATGTTTTTTCGTTGAGCAGGATGTCTCCAGATTTGATCAGTGTCTGAATGCGGGAGCGGGACAGCTCTGGCAGGCGGGTAACCAGAAACTGGTCTATCCGCTGGGGGTCGATGCAATCCACTTCAATCTTCACGTCTAAGATCATGGAGGACAGCCTCTGTGTTTGCAATTTAGTAATTGGAAATTAGGGTGGAGTTGTGAACGGGTTCTCTGTTGTGCAAAAACGTGCCGTCGCCTCTGCGTTTGCAGCGGTGGCTTTGCATATGCTCATACTTGGCCTGTGGATGATGATCATCATTATCGATCTGCCAATCTTTGCTTTTCAGCCCCCTGAGCTTGAGCCACAAGCAGAGCCTGAGATGACGGTGGTCATGATTCCCTTCGTTAAAAAACCACCTCCCATGATTCGGGAGAAGCCACAAGAAGAGCCACAAGAAAAAGCAGAGCAAAAACCAGAATCAGAGCCAAAGCCGCCGCTTGCAGAAGAGACAGCTGATGAAAAAGAGGCACTCACTGATCCGAAGCAGCGCTTTGCTCGCACATCCGCTGATCAGGAAGGTGCACCGGATGCCGATACTGATATTCTGGGCGAGCGTGATACCCGCGCCGCTTCTGAGTTGCCAGCCACACCAGGGGCTAAGGCTAATACGCCAGCTCAGGATGGTGCCGCACCACTTTATCCGGGACATGTAGAAACGGTGAGTAAAGCCTATCAAGAGGGTTCTTTGGGGCAAGATGCGCAAGGTGAGGAGACTGAGGTCCCTCAGGAGGCAAGTGCCAGCAAGGACGATGCCCTTGCCGATGACGCGCCCCAGCTTGATGTGCCCCAACCTGACGTAATAGAGCCTGAGGATGAGTCATCATCTGAGCCGAAAGATAAGCATTTAGCCGCAGGTGAGGAACTTCCCGCTCCACATGGTGATGAAGGTGATAAGCAGATAGCAGAAGATCCCAAGGCGGAGAAGTCACCGCGCGAGCGTCCGAATGAGGGCGCTCATCAAGAGGCCGATAAAAAGAAGATAGTCGATGGTGCCGAGCAGGAGCCCAAGAAGAGCGGCTTTCGTGGATACTCCAGACAGACGAGGATAACAGGCTCAATCAACCGGCAGGGGAAAAGTGCGCTTAATGTGAAAAACTCACCGCTGGGCCGCTATCAGGCGCTTATCAGTAAGGCGGTAGAGCTGCAATGGCGCCGAAACTGTGAGCAACACCGAGACCACATCGTGCCTGGGGTGATCTCTATTCGTTTTTATGTCGATCAAAGCGGTGGGGTGTCTGGTATTAAGTTCCAGGAAGTCATCGGGGCCAACTTTATCGAGCGGGGCTTCACCCAGCGTGCTTTGAGACAAGTGGAGCTGCCTAAGATGCCAGAATCGGTGCTCAAGGAGCTTAAAGGCGAGTCCTTGGAGTTGATTTACAACTTTTATTTTTAGTGTCCTCATCCAGCGGGTGGTTCAAGCGTCAGCTTAGCCTGTATGGGTTAAAAATCACGATTTCCCGCTGGATCATTGGCGACTAAGGGTGCATCACTTTGCCAGCAAAATTTAGTATCACAGAACATTCCTTATACAGACCCATGCAAATACTCATGAATAGCGCAGAGCCAGCCGCCTTGGAGGTGGTGTGGAATTTTTTCAGCCAGGGCGGATGGTTTATGGTTCCGATTCTCGCCTGCTCATTGGTTGCGGTGGCAGTGGTGGTTTATAAACTGATGACCTTGGGCAAAGGCATGATCATTCCAGCCGCATTGGAGCTAGAGGTAGAAAAAATGGCTGCTCGTGCTGAGGCTGGAGAGATGGCCAGTCTGGAGTCTCGTTTCAAGGCAGGGGGAAGCTCGTTAGCCAGGCTATGTGCAGTCGCCTTCGATAGCGCCGACCGGCCACAGGGCGAGGTGCAGGAGGTGGTTCAATCCGCGGCACGTGAGGAGATCGTGAACATGCATAGTGGCATGCCGATTCTTGAGGTGGTTATTACCATCGCACCATTACTTGGTTTGCTGGGAACGACCAGTGGACTTGTGCTTGTCTTCGCTAACGTCGGTCAGGGTGCAGACCCGGCCATGGTGGGTCAGGGTATTGCCATGGCTCTCAATACGACGGTTGCCGGCCTTGTCGTTGCAGTGCCTGCAGTCATCGCACACAGTCACTTCAACCGTAAGATCGAGACCATGTCCGCACGCCTCGAGGTGCTCATGGGTAAGGTGGTGGCAAGGTGTCAGCAATACACGACCTTCAATCAATAATCACGCATTCGCTCTGTGGAGTTTCAAAGACCAAGCCGAAAAATCCCGACGGTGCCGATCATTCCTTTGATCGACATCTTGGCGATTTTGTTGATTTATTTTGCGGTGTCGACCGATCCTAAGAACAAGCGCCCAGTGATGCATATTGAACTCGCTCTGGCTCAAGACAGCGCCACCGTCGAGGTGGTGGAGCCCGCAGCGGTGTTGTCGATCCAGGCTGACGGCAGCCTCATGCTCGATGCTACCCGCATTCACGAGGCGATGCTGGTTGATTACCTCAAGGTCTTCCGTGAAAAATTTCCCGCACGCAAACTCGAACTTGAGCCAGACAAAGGGATTCCACTGGAGCGCTTCATCCAGGTGCAAAATGCTCTGATCAAGGCAGGCATGAATCCACGCGATGTGCCTTCCCGAGTGAAAATCGCAGAGTCAGCCCTGAATTTAGCTCCCAAATCAGAAAACTAAAGCAATCGATTGATCCTATGGTCCTAGAAATTACACAGTATGGTAATCCTGTCTTGCGCAAGAAATGCAGCAAGATTGAAGAAGTTGATGAGTCTATCCGTAAGCTTGCTGAGGATATGATTGAAACGATGGTCGACGCCCAAGGTGTTGGCTTGGCAGCCCCTCAGATCGGCGAAGATATCCGCATGGCGGTGGTGGATGTGTCTCATGACCCTGAATGTATCTCTTTTCTCAGGGTCAATGGTGCAGATGCCAAGATTGAGGATGTCATGCCCTTGGTGTTTATTAACCCTGAACTTGAGCTCGATGGCCCGCGTGAGACGGAGACGGAGGGCTGCCTGAGTATTCACGATATCCAGGCGAAGGTGAGGAGGCCTAGTATGGTTAAAGCAACGCTGCCTCAGCTTGATGGCTCCGTCATTGAGCTTGAGTCTGATGGGTTGCTCGCCCGCGCCTTGCAGCACGAGGTGGATCACCTAAACGGCATTCTCTTTGTCGACCGTATTAGTCCGGCTTCTAAGCTCAGTGTGAAGCGCAAGCTGAAACGCTTGGGTTAGCGGTCAGTTCGTCAAAGGCGACTGCTGAATGTGGCTTTCTGTCCACGAGGTAAAATCAATGTGCTCTCAGCTTGCCTCATTGATTTGTATTTTCTAGAGTTAGTCCGTGGCAGAGAAACACGAAGGAAATTACGACCAGCTTGAAGGGCTTAGCGTCCGTGTTGATGATGTCATCTACATGCCTACGCTGGATGCTCCCGATGACAAGCCTCACCCGTTTGTCTACTTCATTACGATTCTCAATGAATCGACTGAGCGGGTCAGGATCCTCGGCAGGAAATGGGTGATCCGAGAGGAGGGTGGTGAGGTCACTGTTGTAGAGGGTGATGGCGTTGTCGGCCAAACCCCAGTGCTAGAGCCTGGTGAAGACTTTTCTTACAATAGCTACCATGTCTCGGCTGCTAATGCAGGTGTTAGCGGCGCTTTTTTTGGAACAACCGCTGCTGGTAGTAAGGTCAGGGTAAGGATGCCTGACTTTAAGCTAGAGTTACCGGACTGGGTGTAGGCAGGAGGCCCCAGTGTTGGCCTGCGTTTTCGGTGATATTCGGCCCAGATACTCGGCCCGATACTTGCTTTGATTATTTGTGCGAGCCGTCGCAATGCGGGGCATTTTTAGTGTCTTTGCACATGCACCAGAAGATTTTCTTTTTCTCGACCACAACTTCTTTGACAGGAGAAAATCCAGTGCCTTTGTGGGCGCCATCACAAAATGGCTGACTGGCTGATTTTCCGCAAGAGCACCAGAAATAGGTTCCCGGCTCAACTTCTTGCATCAAAGGTTTGTTGTCACATGATTCAGGTTTATCCATAGAGGTAATATTAATCGTTAAACGTATGAAGGCAAGTCACGACTGTCTCAGTCATTGAGCTGTTCGCGCTGGTGACGCTGGGGCCAACCGTTGGCGAGGGAGCGTGCCATACGAGGAAAAAGAATAAGATGAAAAGGCAGACAGACATACCAATAAAGCCGACCTAACAGACCTTTAGGTCGGAAGGTAGCGGTTTGATGAAGCTGTCCGTCGATGACTCTGAATTCAAGCCAGGCTTCACCGGGCACCTTCATCTCTGCATAGAGTGCGAGTCGGCCAGTATCACGATCGGCGACGATGACACGCCAGAAGTCAAGAGCGTCACCGGGTTTGATCTCACCCGGGTTATCGTGTCCGCGCCGCATCCCGATACCGCCAATGATTTTATCAACGAATCCACGCAGTTTCCACGCCCAGAGCATGCTGGGCCAGCCATTGCTACCTCCTAGTGCCCAGATGGCATCGATGACTTGGTCACGTGGGGCGCTCAGTGAGGTGGTTTGTGCGTCACTGACAATGCCATGTTCAGGAATGCGGATGTTTTTGATTTGTTGTGGTGTCAGCTCACCCGATGAGAGCGCGCCATACCAGGTGGAAGGCACTCGGTTCTGAGCAATAAGCGAGAGTGCACGCTTGATCGCATCATGGTAGCTGATGAGCTCTAATGGAATAATCTCACGAATCGATTTTTCACGGCAAATGGTCTCCATGTGCAGGCTGCCGACGAGTGCCTTAGCGAGCTGGAAGTTGGTAGCGGTGACCAAGCAGAGCCAGTAGGAAGAAAGTTGTGGCGTAAAAAAGGGCACGGGTATGATGAAGCGTGTGAGGCCGCGGGTCTTGGCGTAGCCAAGCAGCATATCTCGGTAGGTGAGTTGTTCTGGGCCGCCGATGTCGTAGGATCTGCCACGGCATTCAGGGTGTTCGCTGACGCCTAGTAGGTAGTCGATGACGTTGCGGATCGAGATGGGCTGGCATAGGGTTCTTGCCCACTTTGGGGTGATCATGAAAGGGAGTTTCTCAGCGAGGTCTCGGATGATCTCAAAGGAGGCGGAGCCAGAGCCGACAATGATCGAAGCACGCAGGGTGGTGAGTGGGATCCCGGATGATTGAAGTATTTCAAAGACCTGGTTGCGTGAGGCGAGGTGCGTGGAGAGCTTGCTGCCTTCTGGCATTTCTGGAATCAGTCCTGAGAGGTAAATGATCTGTTGGCAGTGGGTCGGCTTGATCCACTCCTTAAAGTGTTCAGCACATTGGCGTTCTTGATCGCTGAAGCCTTCACCGGCTCCCATTGAGTGGATGAGGTAGTAGGCAACATCAATGTCATCAGGGCAGGTAACTTGATCTTCGGGCGAGACGAGAAAATCTAATTCGATAATGCAGAGTCGCGTGCCAAAGAGGTTGCAGAGTTCTGCTGGTAGGCGGTCTTTATTACGCACGACAGCAACGACCTCATGGTCTGTCTCACTGAGCGCTGAGAGTACACGCAGGCCAATGTAGCCGTTAGCACCAGTGATAAGATATTTCATGAATAAAGTGATACTAAACAGTGCTGCCAGCATTGCCAAGGGTTAAGGCCCGGAAGCGGCTGGGGTGCGGTTGGCTTGAGCTAAGTGTCAGCAAACAAAAACGAGCCAATAAAAACGGCTCCCGCAGTCACAAAGGACAGGGGAGCCGTGTCAGGAAAAATGATTGTTACCCTTAAGCCTCCGCTGCGTCTAGAATCTGATTCAAGACAAAAGGAAGAATGCCGCCGGAGAGGTAGTAATCAACTTCAGCAGGAGTATCGATGCGGACCACGAGTGGAACGTCAAAACTTGACCCGTCTGTTTGGGTAACGGTGAGTGTTGCGTCCTGCATCGGTGTGAGCGCTCCTGAGAGGCCCGTGATGGAGAAGCTCGCGCCTGCTAGGCCTGTTAGCTTGTCATAGTCTGTCTTATCCTTGAAGTTCAGAGGCAAGACACCCATACCGATGAGGTTGGAGCGGTGAATGCGCTCAAAGGACTTGGTGACGACTGCAGAGACTCCCAATAGGCGTGTGCCCTTAGCAGCCCAGTCACGGGATGATCCCATGCCGTAGTCTTCACCTCCAATGACAATGAGATCGGTGCCGTCAGCTTTATAGGCTTCGGCAGCATCGTAGATGAAGCAGGGCTTGCCGCCGTCTTTGGAGGCAATCTCCTGATCAGGAGCGGGAACTTCGGACGGGCCGAAATACTGGGTGTATCCGCCTTCGGTGCTGCCACACATGAGGTTTTTAATGCGGACGTTGGCAAAGGTGCCGCGAGTCATGACACGGTCATTACCCCGGCGTGAGCCAAAGGAGTTGAACTTGGCTTTCTCCACGCCATTGGCGAGTAGATACTGGCCTGCGGGTGAGGTGGGAACAATAGCTCCTGCAGGTGAGATGTGGTCGGTGGTTACCGAATCGGCAAAAATACCGAGGGCACGAGCGTTGACTACATCCTTGGCCTCAGTGGCTGGAGTGCGGGAGAAGCCGTCGAAGAACGGTGGGTTCTGAATGTAAGTGGAATCATCATCCCAGACAAAGGTGGGTCCGGAGGGTGACTCAATATCGACCCAGTTCTGGTTAGCGCTATCCAGATTGCTGTAGAGCTTATTGAACACTTCGGGGACAAGGGCTGCGTCAATAACTTCCTTGAGCTCGGCCGTGCTTGGCCAGATGTCCTTAAGGTAAACAAGGTTGCCATCTCTATCGGAGCCGATCGGGTCGTTGGCAAGATCGATGTCAACGCGGCCAGCAATGGCGTAAGCGACAACAAGCGGAGGTGACATCAGGAAGCTGGCACGGACAGAACCATGCACACGGGCTTCAAAGTTTCTGTTTCCAGAGAGCACGGATGCGGCGATGAGATCGCCTTCCTTGATGGCGTCTTCGATTTCTGGTGCGAGGGGACCGGAGTTACCAATGCAGGTAGTGCAGCCGTAACCGACGGTCTGGAAGCCGAGCTGATCGAGTTCCGTCTGTAGGTTAGTGGCGTTAAGATAATCGGTGACAACTCGGGAGCCAGGTCCGAGTGAAGTTTTCACATAATGAGCGACGCCAAGGCCGAGTGCGTTGGCTTTTTTCGCCACTAGGCCAGCAGCGAGCATTACGCTTGGGTTGCTGGTGTTCGTGCATGAGGTGATAGCAGCAATGAGAACGCTGCCGTGCTTGAGCTGTAGCTTGTCGTGAGCGGCTTTCGCCTCAACAGTTGTTCCGGCTTCCTCGAGAAGTTCAGCGCCTGTTGCTGAGAAGCCAGCAGGGGCGTGAAGCTGAAGATCAATAGCGACGTTGCGTGTATCAGCATTACGCTCATAACCTCCATCGGCGACAGAAGCGGTGAATAGCTCGTTGAACTTATTGCCGAGCTTGGTGACGTCGATGCGGTCTTGTGGCCGTTTAGGTCCGGAGACAGCTGGGACGACACTTGCCATGTCAAAGTCGAGAGAGACGGAGTAGTCGATATCACCTTGTTCAGGGATGCCGAACATTTCCTGTGCTTTGAAGTAGTTCTCCACGGTGGAGCAGGTTTCTTCAGAGCGACCGGTGCCGCGAAGGTAGGCGATGGTTTCTCCATCAATGGGGAAGAAGCCCATGGTGGCGCCATATTCGGGAGCCATGTTGGCAACGGTAGCACGATCGGGCAGGCTTAGTGACTTGGCGCCTGGGCCGTAGAACTCGACGAATTTACCAACCACACCGTGTTCACGAAGTAGCTCAGTAATACTGAGTGTTAAGTCTGTAGCTGTGACACCCTCGGCAAGTTCGCCTGAGAGATGAACGCCAACAACCTCTGGAACGAGGAAGGTGACGGGCTGGCCGAGCATGCCGGCTTCAGCTTCAATACCACCAACACCCCAGCCAACGACTCCAAGGCCATTGATCATGGTGGTGTGAGAGTCTGTGCCGACGAGGGTATCTGGATAGTAGGTGCCTTCTTTTTCAAGCACGCCTTTGGCGAGGTATTCTAAGTTGACCTGGTGAACGATGCCGATGCCGGGAGGCACTACTCCGAATGTTTCAAAAGCTTGTTGGCCCCACTTGAGAAACTGGTAACGCTCCTTGTTGCGGATAAATTCGATCTGGAGATTGCGTTCTAAGGCTTGCTGTGAACCGGCAAAGTCAACCTGCACGGAGTGATCGATCACGAGGTCAACGGGCACGAGCGGCTCGACGACGGATGCGTCAGCTCCTGCTTCTGCGGCCGCATTACGCATGGCAGCCAGATCAACGACGAGTGGAACACCGGTGAAATCCTGAAGAACAACACGAGCAACGGTAAAAGGAACTTCGTAGGTGCCAGGATTGGCGGCGTTCCAGCCGGCAAGATTCTTGACGTCCTGTTCTTGCACTTTGCGACCGTCACAATTTCTAAGCAAAGATTCGAGCACAATGCGGATTGAAATAGGGAGGCGGGAGATTTTTCCGAGGCCAGCTTCTTCCAGTGCTGGAAGTGAGTGATATTTGCCTTCGGTGCCGGAGCCTGTTTGGAATGTACGGATGGTATTCATAAGGAATTGATTCGTAGTTATTTATGCTGCAGGAATACAAAAAGGATATAGACCGGTTCACATAATAATGAAACCTACCTGGTGGGGTAGGCGAGGGGAGAATAGTGGGGCGGTAGACTTTGTCAAGAAGTCCCGTCAATGCTTATGCCCCAATGGTTTGACTGAGGGATCAGCTGAAAAATTTGGTTAAAGCTGGGGGGCAATCACGGTTACCGCAGCTCGGGAGGGAATAGTGACGGGATTCCAGAAAAACGGAGGTTTTAGGACGCGCTGAGAGTCGAGCTTATCGTTGGCGATGATATCGAGCTGTTGCTTGGCAAATCCTTCATCAAGGATGTTTACGTTTGATTCGTCATTAATGTAGAGAGAGCGCGGATCAATATTGGCAGATCCGATGATCGAGAAAAGTTCGTCGATGACCATGACTTTGCAATGAATCATCGATGGGCGATACTCATAGATGTGAACTCCGGCCTTGAGCAGTTTGTGATACTGGTAAATGGAAAGATGTCTTATGGGCCAGGCATCGGTGTGTTCCCAGGCGAAGATCATTTCCACATGAACACCGCGTTTGCGAGCATCGATGACGGCTTTCATCATAGGCCTGTCTAAAAAGATATAGGAGTTTTTGATGATAATGCTTTTACGTGCCGAGGCCATGGCTTGGCGGTAGATGTGAGGAATGGCGTAGTTCTTATCAATCGGGGAAGCGGTGTATGCCTGTGCCTTCACCTTGCCTGTGCGCTGTAAACGGGGGTAATAGGCAATTCCTGATAGAGACTTGCCCCCGCACTTCACCCAGTTCTCGTTGAAGTTTTCTTGCAGCTGGGCGACGACGGGGCCGGTTAAGCGGTAGTGGGTTTCTCGCCAGTGCTCTGGGCTCTGAGCATTCCCCATCCAGAAGTCAGCAACGCCGCATCCGCCTGAGTAACCGACTTTGCCGTCAATGACCATGATCTTACGATGGTCGCGGACATTGAAGCGGAGCAGGTTTCTGAGGTTCAGTGGATGGTAGAGTTTCACATCGACCCCAGCCTTGATCATGCGTTCGTAGTTGTTATCGCCCATGTTCATGCCGCCCACGGAATCGAGAATGACATGGACCGTCACTCCAGCACGGGCACGTTCACAAAAGGCACTGACAAACTGGCTAGCCATCTTGCCTTCAATGAATAGATAAGTCTCAAAGCTGATGCTCTTTTTCGCTGACTTGATGTCGTTGAGCATTGCGGGGAAGATTTCATCGCCATTCACGAGTATCTCAACATGGTTACCGCTGGTCCATGGAGTGTTCACTGTATCGGCGGCTACTGCCTCAAATCTAGTGGTGCCAACAGCTGCAAGTCGATCTACAGGCTGGCGCATTTCTACACGGAGCCCGCGGATACATGAAGAGCTGAGCACAGCAATCCCGATTGCTACCATGCAAGGCAGCAACGGCAGAAGCTTTATGGGAAAACGATGCGGCATATCAAAATACAAAGAGCGGTGGCACCTTGCACGGTGGCGGAGTCTACTATGGATAAGCATTAAAACACAAGTATTCTCAATGTACGATGGATTTCTCCCGCTTGGTGCGCTAAATAGCGGCGTGGACACAATTGTGATCAAAGGAGCCAGGCAACACAACTTGCGTAATATCGACGTTGAAATACCGCGTGGTAAGTTAGTGGTGATCACGGGGCCCAGCGGCAGCGGCAAGTCATCGCTTGCCTTCCATACCCTCTATGCGGAGGGCCAGAGGCGTTATGTGGAAAGCCTGAGTGCCTATGCCCGCCAATTTCTCCATCAGCTCGACAAGCCTGACGTAGATTCCATTGAGGGGCTGAGCCCAGCGATAGCCATTGAACAGCGCAGTGGTGGGGTGAATCCTCGTTCGACCATTGCTACCGCCACTGAGATTTACGACTATCTGCGCATACTCTATGCTAGTGTAGGCATTCCTCATGATCCAAGCACTGGGGAGAGGTTGGTGAAAATGACGGCCCAAGATATTATCGAATGTTTGGCGGCGTCTGATGAGAGCACCAAAATAGTCATTCTTGCCCCGATACCACTTGAGGAAGCTGCGGATGTTTCCAGTCTGATTGAGAATTTGCAAAGGCAGGGTTTTGTTCGCCTTCGTGTGAATGATGATCTCTATGAACTGGATGAAGCGGCATCGGCTTGGCCTCAGAAGCTCAAGAATGTTGAGGTGGTGGTCGATCGTTTGGTGATCAGAAAAGGCGTCGAAAGTAGACTAGCTGACTCGATAGAGACATCTCTGCGTATCTGCGGTAGTCAGGTGAGTTGTCTTGTTAAGAAGCCTGACGAGGATGATTTCTCCGAAGTCTCTTACTCGACGAGCTACCGTAATCCAGTAACAGGTTTTGTATTGCCTGCTCTAACACCTAAGCATTTCTCTTTTAATTCAAGCCATGGTGCCTGTCGGGTTTGTCATGGTCTAGGCACTGAGATGTCATGCGACCCCAACCTTCTTGTTCCGGACCCGACAAAATCAGTAGCTGATGGTGCTATTGTGATGTGGAAAAGTAATAAACGTAAAAAGACTTTGCAGGATAGGCTGGTAGGCAAGCTCGCTGCGGCAATGCAGGTTGATCTCAGTCCGGCTTTTGAAAACCTTCCTGAAAGCTTTAAGGATGTGCTTTTTCATGGCGACAAGGTTGCTGGCTTTGAGGGCTTGTGTGCGAATGTGGAGAGGTTCTCGCGTGAGAGTAAAAGTAATGCGGTGCGCCGCAGTATGAGCCGTCTCATGATGGCAAACCCATGTGCCCGTTGTCAGGGGCGTCGGCTTAAGCCTGAAATTCTTGCCGTCAAACTGGAGGGCCAAGATGGCGCCCTATACAGTATCGATGAATTCTGTGCTTTGTCTGTGGAAGCCTCATTGGCATGGCTCGCTAAGCTTTCTCTGCCTGAAGATCGTGGCGATGCTCTGGCTGGGGTTGTTGATGACACTACCCGGCGGCTTCGTTTCCTCGATGATGTGGGCTTAGCCTATTTAACCTTAGATCGAGCCAGCAATACTCTCTCCGGTGGTGAAGCTCAACGCATTCGTCTGGCCACACAAATTGGCGCCGGCTTGTCGGGCGTGATCTATGTTTTAGATGAACCGAGCATCGGACTACATAGTGCGGATAACGCGAGGTTGATTGCCGCTTTGGAACGTTTGCGTGATATTGGAAACACAGTAGTGATCGTCGAACATGACGAAGAGATGATACGCTCAGCGGATTGGCTAATCGATATTGGCCCTGGGGCCGGTATTCATGGCGGTAAATTACTGGCTGCGGGCACTCCCGCGCAAGTGATCGGTAATCAAGATTCAATCACAGGGAAATGGCTCTCGGGCGAATCGAAGAGAGAGATCACCAAGAAGGCAGCCGAGAAAATTGGTGAGCTTGTCATCAAGAATGCTCGTGAAAATAACCTGCAGGGTATCGATGTCGCCATCCCTCTGGGTATGCTGGTTGCCATAACCGGCCCCAGCGGCAGTGGTAAATCAACCTTGGTTGATCGTATTTTACGGCGCGTATTGGCCCGTCATTTTAATCATGCCTCGGTCAAACCCGGAGCTCATGATGACATTGAAGGTATTGAGCATTTGGATAAAGTCATCGTGGTGGATCAAAAACCACTCGGTAGAAGTCCGCGTTCCAACCCCGCCACTTACACCGGAGCGCTGGATTTAATCCGCGCACTTTTTGCTAAGTTGCCTTTGTCCAGGCAGCGCGGCTATGGAGTAGGTCGTTTTAGTTTTAATATGCAAGGTGGCCGCTGTGAAAAGTGTCAAGGAGACGGGGCTATCCGTCTGGATATGCATTTTCTCAACGACGTATACATTACTTGTGATTCATGTGCTGGACGCAGATATAATAGGGAGACTTTAGAAATATCCTACAAGGGCTGCAATATCGCAGAAGTGCTGGAGATGACAGCTGAAGACGCAGCGCGCTTTTTCCAGAATGTGCCTAAGTTAGCGCGTATTCTGAACGCGCTTTGTGATGTCGGGCTTGGCTACATCCAGCTAGGGCAGTCGGCAAACACCTTGTCCGGCGGTGAGGCTCAACGTGTCAAATTAGCGCATGAGCTGTCTCGGCCAAATACGGGGCATTGTTTGTATTTATTGGACGAGCCTACAACCGGCCTGCACTACAATGACGTGCAAGTTTTACTGGATGTTCTTTTCCGGCTTCGGGATAACGGCAACTCGCTTGTCGTGGTAGAGCATAATCTTGATGTTATATCGGTTTCGGACTGGGTGATTGACCTTGGACCAGGGGGCGGCAGGCATGGAGGACGGGTTGTTGCTGCAGGAAGCCCAGAAGAAATAGCCTCCTCGGAGTCGCCGACGGGTAAATATTTAGATGCCATGCTTACAGGTAATGCGTTATGATGGTGAGCGTGAGCCCTGATTTTTTTTCGTATTTATTAAACAATAGTTGCTGGGAGTATCGTTATGGGGAATGAAAAGGACAAATCTGTGAACAGCACACAAACAAATCTTACGCATCATCTATTTGCTAGCGCAGGGGCGAAACAAGGCTCCGAGGCTAGCCAGAAGGATGGTGCGCAATCTCAACATGCGCCCACGGCACCCACTGGAGGGGCTCCCGACTGGGGGCAATGGCTGATTGAAAACGGTGCCCGGATGCTTCTATTTGCCCGCCAGCAAACACGCACTTCTGAAGATGCGGAGGATGTTCTCCAAGACGCTTTGGTTAAGTTGGCACGCAAGGTGGAAGAGGGTTCTTTTTTAGGTGGGCAGGAATCTTGGAGGCCTTTTCTTTACACAACCATTCGTCGGCTATCTATAGATCTCGGCCGTAAAAATGATCGTCGAGTAAAGCGTGAAAAAAAGTCCGAAGTAGACCGCGAAACAGAAACAGGAGGTCTCGCTGATCCGTGGTTTCACAGTGGGGTATCAAACCAGGAAACAAGGTCCTTGCTGGAGCTTGAACTAAAAAAACTACCTGCAAAATTCTCAGAAGTGATTATAATGAAAGTATGGGGAAATCATACATTCGCTGAAGTGGGAGAGATACTCGGTGTGTCTCTCAATACCGTTGCATCGCGTTACCGCTATGGACTCGAGCGACTCAGGAAAGCCCTTGCGACGACGCGAGCAAAGGACGATCTTTAAGAGCATCAGCCACATTTCCTCAAACCTAGATCAAACGATATATTTTAGTAACATCATGCCAAACCATTCAGACCATGAACTACCACAAGAGCTGCTTGAGCTCGAAGAACAGTTGTGTGAATTGGTGCCTGCCTCAGTATGTTGCGAGCTTCACTCACGATTAGAGGAGTCCATGATCACCAGCATGAGTGCTCAAGCTCATTTCGAAGAAAGCGCTCAGGAGCTAGAGGCTTTAGAAGTTCACCTTAAGGAAATGGCGCCGGTATCCATGCCTGCTAATATGCTGGATCGAATGGCTCAAGCTATGGACCAATGGCAAGAAGCGGAGTTCGCAGATGAAAACATCATAGGCTTCCGTGACAACGGCCTCCGCAAAAAAACGAAGTCGAAATTATTCGGTGTTGGTTTTCTTAGTGCTGCAGCTGCAGTTGCTTTAATTGCAGCCGTGACCGCTCTGGTGATACCTGACATTGCAACGAAGGGGACAAAGACGCTAGCTCAGAATACTCCTCCAGATTTCAACGCTTCTGATTTCAAATCTCCCGATTTTAGCAATCAGTCTTCTAATATACGTGGTATATCAGCTCCTTCCATTGCTTCGGGTAATGCCGCAAGCATGTCTCCTATGGCTGAGGTATTAACGAGCAAGGTAATCAATAGCAAAGAGACAATTGTTTATGATGATTCTGAAAATCCTTACCGCTTCGTCGAGGTGGAGTATATGGATGAGGTGAAGGTGAAAAGCCGCGACGGCAGGGACGTGATTCTGAGTCGACCCAGAAAAGACGGCTATCTCATTCCAATCAAAGTATACTAATTTATTCAGACAATAATGACGGTCTTTAACGTCTACTTAAGTGAGCAGAACAATCAGCTATTATTTTCATTTCATGCACGTTTTGACGTGTGAAATACAAATCAAAAAGACAAGAGAACAGCAAATCACCCTAGAATAATGAGCATAGATCACCATATTATTTACAAAGCGAAAGCCCTTGCGGGATTGGCATCCATCGCCTTTGTCTTGCCTGCATGGGCTATTGAAAACCCAGGTGCTGAAGGGGAAGCTAATGATCAACGTCATCATGATGACTCAGCAGATCTTATAGACCCTTCAGCTGTCGGCATAGCAGATGAACAAGGCGTCTTGAGCGTTGCTTGTATTGGTCTCGGTGGGGCTCCTGTGTCTGAGACCCTTGCCAAGCACCTTGGCCTGGAGCAGGGCGTAGGCCTCACGATTCACCATGTAATAGAAGGAGCTCCAGCACATAAAATAGGCATTAAGAAACATGATGTGCTGGTTGAGTTTGACGGGCAGAAGATAGGGGGTTTTGAAGCCCTTCGAGATGCGGTGCGGTCAAAAAAACCAGCGGATGAGGTCGAGGTTGCCTTTATACAGGAAGGCGTTTTGAAGCGCAAAAAGGCTGTTCTGGCTGAGCGGAAAATCGCCTTGGGGCAAGCCAATCAACTGGGCTCTGACCAAGAAAATAATCCGCTTTGGCGAGGGCTGGGTGATTTACCGAAGGGCGAACATGATCGCATGAGGGAAATGATGAAACGCCGCCTCGATGAGCTGGGTAAGCAGTTGGGAAAAGAGGGAGAGGTTCATCTCGATATGAAAAAGTTTTTAGGCCCAGATCAATTCGAAGAAATGAAAAAGCTAGCGAGGCCAGCGCCTGTGCCCGGCAAGCCCCAGAAGATGTTCAACTTCAATGCTCAGTCATCGATGACGGTAATGGACGATGAGGGCTCAGTCACGATCAAGGTGACCGATGGACATCATGAAGTAATGGTCAAAGATGAATCCGGCAAAGTGCTTTTTGATGGGCCCTATGAGACACCAAAGGACAAGGCTGCTGTGCCAGATGATGTCCGAGGTAGGATCGATAACATCAATTTTTTCAAAGATATGAAAAACGGATTTAGATTTGAGGTGAAGCCGGAGCCTGAGCCTGGGCCGGGTGGGAACAACATAAACGCTGAGGAATAAATATTTTGTCTAGTTAAGGGTGGTAAAAAGCTCTCGCAGGAATTTTTCTGCGGGGGCTTTTTTGGCGACGATTAAGGTTGGTTAATAAACCCAATACAGGTTATTATTGGGCATGGCCAATGTAGAAGATCAGTCAAAGAATACAGATGATAATGTGTTTAATGATTTGCCCTACTTAATCAGGTTGCTGGATGATGAAGATCCCGCAGTTCGACCCATCGTAAAGGAGCGTATTTCTGAATTAAGAGGGGATATCAGCCACGACTTGGCTGCCCTCGGTATCAATATTAATACCGAAGGGAAAAAGCGCCTTTCGCGCCTACTTCAGCCCGGCAGGAGGGAGACGCTTCGAAACGAGTGGTTGGTTCCCACCGGTGGCTCTGAAGCGCTGGGCGACGATTGGGAGAGCTTTGAAAATTTCCTCAGGCAGATATGTGACTTCATGCATGATGGGGTCACCCTGCGGCCATCGCTCTCTGATAGCTTAGACATGCTCGCTGATGAGGTGGAACAAGATCTTGTTGATCCCAGTGCAAATGATCTGCGACGCTGGCTCTTTAAAAGCGGTCGCTATAAGGGGGACACGAAGCAGGCAGATGCTCTCAAGAACTATGACTTATGTCAGGTTATTGATTCGCACACCGGCAACCCTACAAGCCTTGCGTGTCTTTTTATGCTGCTCGGGCGCCGCCTTGGTTGCCAGGTTGACGGCTGTAACTACCCTGGGCATTTCCTCGCACGTATCGATATTGGAGGGACAGCCCACCTGATTGATTGTTTTCATGGTGGCAGAAAATTCGATGCCGATGCACTGCTGCGTCTCCACCCCGAGATATCAGAGCGTGCCAGATGCGCGGTGACTGATGGGGGCGATCTTGGTTTTGTGCTTTTGCGTTACGTGACCGAAATGCAGCACAGCCTGAGTGCGGTTGATCGTGATGAAGATGCCGCGCTTTTTAAAGAGTTGGCAACCACCTTGAAGGAATGAGGGAAGAGTTTCTGCGCACAGAAATAGAGGGTCATCTACTACATCGTCTCATTATCCATCCAGCAGAGGGGATCGACGTATCTGCTGTAGCCATTTTCTACCATGGTCAGGGAGACTACGCAGAGCGTTACCTCGATATATTACATCCCTTTGTAGATCGCGGGGTGCGCTGTATTATCACCGAGCTGCCAGGTCACGGGCACAGCCCTGGAGTCAGAGGTCACTGTGGAGATGTCCATCTTCTTGATGCCGTGATTCAAAGCGCGCTTAAACATGTCAGCGATAGTGCCAGTCTGCCCTATGGTGTAATGGGTCACTCCATGGGTGGTCTGCTGGCAGCCAGACATCTCGTGCTTGCCGGTCAAGGTAGCTTGCCGGTTCCGGATTTCGCCTGGCTGTCATCACCGCTGGTTGATCCGAGTAGGGGAAGGCACCCAGTTTTTTTGAGGGCTGCTCGACTACTTTCACCTATAGTGCCAGCGCTCACTTTTTCGACGCACGTTAAGCCTGAGAATTTCACCTCAAGTGCAGCTGATGAAAGCCCGCGGGTTGAACTTCCCGTCGTAGATGAATGTATTACGAGGAGCAAGCTATGGCACAATCGGGTGTCGCTCGGCTGGGGAACATCCCTGCTTGATTTTGCAGACTTGGTGAATGAAAACGTTAAAGATATTCCGGAAAGCATAGCCTTGTTATGCACCCAAGGAAAAGCGGACCCAGTATGCCCAGCTGTGCTTACCAAGTGCTTGTTCGATCGGCTTCCTAATCGCAATAAGCATTACGAAGAAATCGAGGAGCTGCGGCATGAGCCCTTCAGTGGTGCGGGCAGCGAACAGCTTTTCCAAACACTTGATGACTGGGTTGGCTCGCTGAGTATGCTGACTAGCCAACAAGAAAAAGCTCCTACCTGAAAACAG
>CAWVVN010000026.1:0-22439 GCA_963933605.1 uncultured Verrucomicrobiales bacterium | reverse complement strand
AATCAACAAATCAAGATATGTAGATTTGTTCTTGTTTTTCCCTGTTTTGCCTCTAGATTCCGCCCAGTAAATCTTTTATTCACAGCCCATGCCACGTCCTGACGCCACCGCCGAACTCACCACTGCGCTTGAAGAGCGCATCCTCATGCTCGATGGAGCCATGGGCACCACCATCCGCGGCTATGGCCTCACCGAAGAGGACGCCCGCGGGGAACGCTTTAAAGACATCGACAAGGACATCCTCAACAATGGTGACATCCTCACACTGACACGCCCCGATGTCATCAGCGACATCCACCGCCGTTTTCTTGAAGCTGGCTCGGACATCATTGAGACCAACTCCTTCTCGGCAACCTCCATCGCCCAATCTGAGTTTTTTGTCGAAGACCCCCGTGAGTCTGGCAAAGGCCGTAAGGACCCCGATTTCTATCAGAAGATCATGGATGATCCTTTCCTCAAGGATCTCGCTCATGAGCTCAACGTGGAGTCAGCTAAATTGGCACGCGCCGCCTGTGATGAAGTCGCTGAAGCCACCGGCATCAAACGTTACGTTGCCGGAGCGATCGGACCGATGACCGTCGGCCTCAACAACGCCGCAGTCGACCCCGATGATCCGGGTTTTCGCACCGTTATTTTCGACCAAGTCTACGAGGACTACAAACGCCAGATCCGCGCACTCGTGGAAGGTGGTGTCGACATCCTCATGGTGGAAACCATCTTCGACGCGCTCAACTCCAAAGCTGCCTTGGTCGCCTGCCAGGATGTCTTCGAAGAAGACGGTTTCACCCTTCCGGTCATCATCTCCGCAGCCGTTGGCCGAGGTGGAGAAACCATGATCTCTGCCCAAAAAGTGGAAGCACTTTGGAATGCCGTAGCCCACGTCAAGCCGCTCGCCGTTGGCCTGAACTGCTCACTCGGCCCCGATGAAATGCGCCAGTTCATCTCGGAACTTTCACGCTGCTGTGAGGCCTTTGTCTCCTGCTACCCGAACGCCGGCATGCCGGACCCGCTCTCCCCTACCGGCTTTCCTTTCTTACCAGAGGACATGCATGATAAGCTCAAGGACTTCTCTGAGTCTGGCTTCATCAACCTCGCAGGCGGCTGCTGTGGTAACACTCCCGAGCACATCGAAGCGATCGCACGCGCCGTTAAGGGTGTGACTCCACGTAAGCGCCCTACCATTGAACCTCTCCTACGCCTCTCTGGCACAGAGCCCTATAATCACTCTGAAGGTAAAAATTTCCTGATGATTGGTGAGCGCACCAATGTTGCCGGCTCCCCTGTGTTCAGAAAAATGATTCAGGATGGCCGACTTGAGGATGCTCTCGCTGTAGCACGTCAGCAGGTTGAGAACGGTGCCCCTGTGATCGACATCTGCTTTGACGACGGTCTGATCGATGGTGTTGAGATGATGACCCGCTTCCTCAACCTGGTGCAATCCGAGCCAGACATCACCAAGGTGCCGATCACCGTGGACTCATCAAAATGGGAAATTCTTCACGCTGGCCTCAAGTGCCTTCAAGGCAAAGGTATCGTCAACTCCATCTCACTCAAAGAGGGTGAGGAAGCCTTCAAGTCGAACGCCCGCACCATCATGAAGTTTGGCGCGGCAACCGTGGTCATGGCCTTTGATGAAAAGGGGCAGGCTGCCACCTACGAGGAGAAAATCCGCATCTGTGAGCGCGCCTACCGTATTCTTGTAGATGAAGTTGGCTTCAACCCACAGGACATCATTTTTGATCCCAATATTCTTACCGTTGCCACCGGTATTGAAGAGCACAACAACTACGCGGTCGATTTTTTCAATGCCACTAAGTGGATCAAGCAAAACCTTCCCGGCGCCAAAATCTCCGGCGGTGTTTCTAACGTATCCTTCTCCTTCCGTGGTAACAACCCGGTGCGTGAAGCAATGCACTCAGCCTTCCTCTATCACGCCACCAGGGCCGGCATGGACATGGGCATTGTCAACGCAGGCATGCTGGAGGTCTACGATGAAATCAAACCTGAGCTTCTCAAGCACGTCGAGGACGTCCTGCTCAATAGCGACCCCGATGCCACCGAACGACTGCTCGACTTTGCTGAGCAATTCAGAGGCATTAAAAAGAAAACCTTGGCTGAAGACCTCTCTTGGCGCGAGACCACGGTAGAGAAGCGCCTCGAGCACGCTCTACTCAGAGGTATCGATACCTTCATTGTAGAAGACACGGAAGAGGCTCGATTAAAATACGAAGTCCCGCTGAAGGTTATCGAAGGCCCACTCATGGACGGCATGGGGGTTGTCGGTGATCTCTTTGGTGCCGGTAAGATGTTCCTTCCTCAGGTGGTGAAATCCGCCCGTGTGATGAAAAAATCCGTCGCTCACCTCGAGCCTTTCATGGAAAAGGAAAAGCTCATCAAAGTCACTCAAATTGCGGCCGAACTGATGGCCAAGGACAGCGATCTAGAAGAGATTCACGCCATCGCTCAGGCAGAGAAATCGATGACCGCTGGCCGCATCCTGATGGCCACCGTCAAAGGTGATGTGCACGACATCGGCAAAAACATTGTTGGTGTGGTTCTCGCATGCAACGGCTTTGAAGTCATTGATATGGGCGTCATGGTTCCCTGTGAAAAAATCCTCGAGGTAGCCGCCGCCAAGCAGGTGGACGTCATCGGTCTTTCCGGACTGATCACACCATCCCTTGATGAAATGATCAATGTTGCCAAGGAGATGGAGCGCCGTGAGCTCAGCACACCCATCCTCATCGGTGGTGCTACCACCAGCCCAGCCCACACCGCGGTAAAGATCGCACCGCATTACTCCGGCCCTATCATTCACGTGCTCGACGCCTCGCGCTCGGTACCGGTCACCACCTCTCTGCTCAGCGAGCAACGCAGCGGTGACTTCATCAGTAAAAACGAAGAGCGGCACGTAAAGCTCCGTGCGACCTTTAACAAAAAAGACAAAGCAACAGTCAGCCTGGTAAAAGCACGAGCCAACAAAAAGCTCATCGATTGGAGCTCTTACCATCCTCCCGTACCAGAATTCACCGGCACGCGCGTCATCAAGAACCAGTCCCTGCGCGAACTCGTCGATTACATTGACTGGACCCCCTTCTTTCACAGTTGGGAGCTCAGAGGTGTCTGGGATCGGGAAACCAAAACCCTCAAGACAAGAAACGCGGAAGCTGCCAAAGTTGCCGATAAGCTCTACCTTGATGCTCAAGAACTTCTCGAGAGCATCGTAGAAAGCAAACGTTTCACCGCCAAAGGCATCTATGGTTTTTTCCCTGCTAAAGCAGATGGTGACGACATCATTCTGCCAGAGCACAATGCCACCTTCCATACCCTGCGCCAGCAGATGGAAAAACAATCGGGCAAACCCAACTACGCCCTCAGTGATTTCATTTCAGATACTCACACAGACCACCTCGGTGCCTTTGTTGTCAGCATCCATGGCGCTGATGAATGGGCCGCCGAGCTGCGTGATGCCCATGAGCTTGATTCCGCCATTATGGTTCAAGCCATCGCCGACCGCTTAGCCGAAGCCTTTGCCGAACTACTCCACCACCGTGCCCGTGTTGCCTGGAGCTATGAGCGCCCCAATGAGTTCAACCATAGCGAGCTCATCCACGAGAAATATCAAGGCATACGTCCTGCCCCAGGCTATCCAGCCCAGCCAGACCACACCGAGAAACGCACTCTCTTCCGTTTACTTGATGCCACTGCCGCCACTGGCACTGAGCTCACCGAGTCCTGTGCCATGCACCCAGGAGCTGCCGTTTGCGGCCTTATCCTATCTCATCCAGAGAGCCACTACTTCGCCATCAGCGAGCTGCAGAAGGACCAAATAGAAGACTACGCCGAGCGCAAAGGCTGGAGTATCGAGGAGGCCGAAAAGTGGCTTTCCCCGTGGATGGGTTACTAGGGTGAACCCGCACACTGGCGATCACCGCAAGTGTGCATAAGTTAACTCAGCTACCGAGCTGAACGCACTAAACTCACTAGACGCATTAAACGTAGGCTAAAGCTCCAGCCCTCGTTTCGATGGCATCACTGTTATCGAGTAATTCCTGAATCGGATCCCAACGAGCTGACATGAGCGCCTCACGAGCGGAGCCCGGCATGGTCACCTTAATGATCGTGTCACCATAACTGGCGGTCATCGCATCAAGATCAATGCTGACCTCAAGCTTAGGATTGGCCTGAACTGAAGCTCCAAGCGCTTTGATCTCTTCAGCGGATGCGCATACACATGGCATGCCAAGTCCCGTAGAGTTACCAAAGAAAATCTCTGCAAAGCTCTCCGCGATGACGGCATCAAAACCGGCACGTCGGATCGCCTGTGGTGCGTGCTCCCGTGAGGAACCACAACCAAAGTTTGGACCAGAAAGCATCACACTGGCTCCCTGAAACTGAGGATCATCAAGAGGGTGATTGAGCGGCTTGCCATCAGGGTCAGTGCGCACATCGCGGAAAAGACCCTCAGCGAGATC
The DNA here is from genome assembly GCA_963933605.1 of uncultured Verrucomicrobiales bacterium. GTDB lineage: Bacteria > Verrucomicrobiota > Verrucomicrobiia > Verrucomicrobiales > Akkermansiaceae > Oceaniferula. The sequence goes on along the minus strand of CAWVVN010000026.1, from coordinate 17,964 downwards.
GTCAAAGGTCACACAACGAAGATAACGCGCAGGGATGATGCGGTCGGTATCAATATCTGCACCTGAAATATAAACTGCAGTGCCGGAAACTTGAGTAATGGATGGAAGGGACATGGTCTTAATCTTGGTCTTAAAAAATCGAGTTAGTATTAGTTCACAGAAAACACCTCGCGAGCATCGGCAACCTCACCCTTGATCGCAGCAGCGGCTACCATCAGAGGACTCATCAGCACCGTGCGGCCCGTTGGGCTTCCTTGGCGGCCTTTGAAGTTTCTGTTTGAGGACGAGGCACAAAGCTGGTCACCTTGAAGCTTGTCGGGGTTCATCGCTAAACACATTGAACATCCCGCTTCACGCCATTCGAAACCGGCGTCGATGAATATCTGATCGAGTCCTTCTTTTTTACAAATCACTGCGGTGATCTGAGAACCGGGAACAGCCAGCGCCTTGACTCCCTCTGCAACCTTGTGGCCCTTCAAGTACTTGGCAACCTCACGGAAATCGGAGAGACGCCCGTTGGTACAAGAACCGATGAAAGCGACATCTACATGGGTGCCTTTAATGGGGGCACCTGCAGGCAGCTTCATATATTCAAGAGCCTCCTCGATACTTGCGCGCTCAACCTCATTCTTGGCCTGAGCAGGATCTGGGATGGACTCAGAAATAGCCACACCTTGATCGGGAGAAATACCCCAAGTTACGGTGGGTTCGATGTCTGCTGCATTGATATTAACGATATCGTCATACTGAGCATCAGCATCAGACGCGTAGGATTCCCAGCGCTTCACAGCCACGTCCCACTCCGTATCCTTGGGTGAGTAAGGACGATTTCTGAGGAATTCAAAAGTCGTGGCATCAGGATTAACATAACCACAGCGGGCTCCACCTTCGATGGACATGTTACAAACCGTCATGCGTTCCTCCATCGTGAAACCATCAAAAATGCTGCCACCATATTCGTAGGCGTAGCCAATACCGCCATTAGCACCGAGTAGTCTGATAATGTGCAGTGCTACATCCTTGGCGTAGACACCGGGACTCAACTCGCCGTCAACATTGATGCGGCGTACTTTCAGCCCCTCCATGGCAATCGTCTGCGTTGCCAATACGTCGCGCACCTGAGTTGTGCCGATACCAAAAGCAATGGCACCAAATGCGCCATGTGTCGCTGTGTGAGAGTCACCACATGCAATCGTAGTGCCTGGCTGCGTAATTCCCTGCTCAGGTCCTACCACGTGCACGATGCCCTGCATACCAGATGCGAGGTCAAAGTAGGTAATGTCAAATTCTTCAGCATTCTTGCGCAGTTCAGTAATCATGGCATCAGCCAGAGGATCCGCAAAGGGACGCTGCTGATTATCCGTGGGCACGATGTGATCCACTGTCGCAAAGGTGCGCTTGGGATATTTGACCTTCAAGTTGAGGTCACGTAACATGCCGAATGCCTGTGGACTGGTCACCTCGTGAATCAGGTGCGTACCGATAAATAACTGGGTACGGCCATCTTGGAGAGTTCCTACAGTATGCTCGTCCCATACCTTCTGATATAAGTTTTTTGCCATGATTCTTGATTTGCTGAGGGGGGTTCATAGCGCATCTTCAGCGAAACGCAAACATGGATTGTCCCGCTCCGTCATAAAATCTCAGCGAAGCGAGCCAAGCACAAAAACAGCCGCCAAAAGTGCGTCTGGATGCACCCTAAGGCACGTTTTAGGCTCAACGAGCTTACATTTCAGTGCAAAAGTGCGCACTCAAGCGACGATACAGGCCTTCATGCAGACCAACACGCAGCAAGCATCTATGCCTTATCTGCCGAAAAATGCGCCAGTGGTTTAACCAAACTGGCAGGTAAGGGAAACTGACGATCCTGGATACCAGGGGCAATCTCGGGCGAACTTTCGTAGCCCATGCGCATCATCTCATACTTCGCATCCATATTATCGATGTAATGCAAGGCCATCGCCTCAGGCGTACGGGGCAAGGTGGGTGAACCCCACTCATGCGTACCGTGGTGGCTAGCGATGAGATGAAGTATATGCAGGTGGATATCCGCGGTGGCTGGCTCGAGCTCCTTCCAGCCCTTAGCACAGGGTTTTTCCATCACATCACGCCAGAGCTTATTGACGGCTTCAATACCGAGCGGAATATGCCCGAGCATCTCACCAGGAAGACTAAAGGGCTGGCTGAAACCAACCTCAGGGTAATTGTTTTCCCACATCTTGCCACAATCATGGAACATCACACCGGCGACGAGCAGGTCACGATTCAGTGCGGTGTAGACCGAACACATCGCCTCAGCTGCCCTCATCATCTGAGCAACATGCTCAACTAAACCGCCGCGGCGGGCGTGATGGTTTTTGCGTGCGGCTGCACTCCGTCGAAAACGATCGCCATACTGGCAGACAAACTCAGCACAAACTTCATGCAACCTTGGGTCTGCAATCTCACCGAGCATGCGCTCAATATCTGCCCAATCCTCATCCTGCCTGGCTTTGGTCTCAGGATCCCCCGCCAGAAACTCAGCCCCCTCCGTCTCGTTGAGCCTGCGCATGTCCCACTTGCCAGAATCAAGCCCGTATTGGTTTTGCGTCCACTCCCCGCTAAAACGCAACAAGCTGCCGTCAGCTATTTCCTGCAGAGCACCGAACTGAGGACGATTGTCCCACACCTTAAGTTTCATTTCGCCGGTTCCATCAACGAGAAAAATCTCATAAAACGGTTTTCCCGTCTTGGTTTCTCGTTCCACTCTACGCTCGAGCTGAGCGTCAAAACTAGCAGCCAACGCTGAGGTCCCAGCAGTTTGCTTGAGGCAGGCAATGGTAAGATGTTGCACGCCTTTACGCTAAACATTCATAACAGCGACTCAAGTACTAATGGCACTCAGAGTAGTAATCAGATCATCACTCAGCAACTAACTGGCCAAGCGAGCTCAAGCACTACAGCGGCAGATCGTAACTGCGTCCGTCTGCACCTTCATACCAGCGCACATAGGCGAGGTTGACCGTCGCAAAACCACCAGGAGTGGGGTAATCACCGGTAAAGTACCAGTCTCCACACGGCCCTTTAATGCATGCGCGCAGGTTATCAATGGTCTGATAAACGACCTCAACTTCACCATTCCAATCGATGTCCTCGGGGCTGACCATGCGGCCGATTTCTGCAGAAATTTGCTCATCGGAGAAATCTTCGTAAATGCGTTTCACCTGATTGATGCGCTCAGCACTCGGCTTTTTGAGCTCAGCTTTACAGGCTTGATACACCTGCTCGAGCAGCTGGTTGTTTCCATTGCGCTTGATGAGATTAACCGTTGCCTGAAAAGCGATAAACTTACCCAATTCCGACATATCGATACCGTAGCAATCAGGATAACGGATCTGCGGGGCTGTTGAGCAAATAACGATCTTGCGTGGATTGGTTCTGGCGAGGATTTTGAGAATCGACTCCTTGAGCGTCGTACCACGCACGATGGAATCATCCAACACAACCAGGGCATCACCCTTTTTCACCAAATCATAGGTGATGTCATAAACATGGGAAACCAGCTGTGCCCGGCCTTTTTCTTGGGAAATAAAGGTGCGCATCTTGATGTCCTTATGCACCGCTTTCTCGCCACGTGGCCAGTTGCGCATGATGAGCCCATCAAGCAGCTCCTCGGTAAGCACTCCTTTTTGTGACGCCTCTAAAATCTCAGCGCGCACCTGCTGCCTGCGCAACAAGCGCAAGCCATCAAGAAATCCATAATATGCCGTTTCCGCCGTATTGGGAATGAAGGCAAAAACCGTTTTATCAAAGTCCTCACCGATCGACTTGTAGACCTGATCAACCAATGCCGCGCCCATCGCCTTGCGCTCACGGTAAATGGAAGGATCGTTACCACGGGAAAAATAAATGCGCTCGAAAGAACAGGGGCTCTTTGGGCGCTCATCGTGAAAGCGCTGGGTGCTCTGACTACCGTCACGGCGCACAATAGTGAGTGTGCCCGGCTCCACTTCTTTGACCTCTTCTTTAGAAGATTCAAACACGGTCATCAAAGGCACTCGCTCAGAAGCAAAGGCAATGACCTCATCATCCTCATAGACATGGCAAGGGCGGATCCCCCTTGGGTCACGCATCACAAACATGTCTCCATTACCCACTACACCACTGATGGCATAACCACCATCCCATGGGTCAGCGGACTCCCTGATAATAGATGGAAGATCGATCTGATCAGAAATAAGCTCCGGAATCTCGCGACCATCAACTCCCTGATCACGTAATTTACGATAGAGGTCGGTGTGATGTTCATCGAGATGAAATCCGATTTCCTCCAGCACGGTCTGGGTATCTGTTCCAAACACAGGATGCTGACCACGATCCATGAGCTTGCTGTTGAGCTCACCTGTATTGGTCATGTTGAAATTACCCATGACCATCAAGGTACGGGTTGGCCAGTTTGAGCGGCGCAAATAGGGGTGACATGAACCCGAGTCAAACTCCCCAGATGTGCCATAGCGCAGGTGACCAATGAGCACCTCACCACCAAAATCAAATTGCTTCTTCACCGACTCCGGGTCCTCAGGATCGAGTATCCCTTTGCGAGCCATCTTGTTGAAGCTCTTCAACTCCTTGCGGAATACAGACGCCATCGAATCACGCGCTGCATCTCTACGGCGAAAAATATAAGGCTGACCCAGCGGCATGTTGAGTTTGACACAACCAATGCCAATACCGTCCTGGCCGCGGTTGTGCTGCTTCTCCATTAAGAGAAAGAGCTTGTTGACCCCCCAGAGGGCAGTGCCGTATTTGTCCTTGAAGTAGGAAAGTGGTTTTTTAAGCCTGACTACCGCAATACCACACTCGTGTTTGATGGAGTCACTCATGAAAAAATACGTGATCGGTTAACAGTCAACACGATTAGCTTTCCATGCTCACCTTGACGCCTTGCGTATCAGTGATGGTGCCTATTTTAACTCCTCCTGGACCAGCCGACATAATGCGCTCGGCCTCATCGGGAGATACAATGACAACCCAGCCAAATCCCATGTTGAAGGTGTGGAACTTGTCCTCTGCATCTACAAAATCGAAGATCTTCTTCATTGCTGCGTTCTTCCAATCAGGAATCACTACATCTGCTCCGTGATTAGGAAGTAAGCGCTCGAGGTTTTCAGGAAGTCCACCACCTGTGATATGCGCCATTGCACGAGGTTTTACCCCTGCTTTCTTAATATCGGCAACAACATCATGGTAGAGACGTGTCGGTGCGAGCAGGCTGACAATTTCCTCTTTGGAGAACGCCTCACCATGCTGGGCAAGCACTCGACGAATCAGACTCCAGCCATTCGCGTGCGGGCCATCAGAGTGATAACCAATCAACACATCGCCTGTGGCAATTTGGGTGGGGTCGATCAAGTCGGGCTTCTCACAACAACCGATACAAAATCCAGATAGCTCGATGACATCTTCAGGCACAATGCCCGGCATCTCAGCGGTCTCACCACCAGCAAGAATACAGCCGCAGTCTTCGAGGTAATCACACATGCCAGCGATCAAACGAGTAATCAGTGGCTTGTCTAAAGCTGAGATTCCAATGTAATCTAAAAACATCAGCGGATCACCACCTGTCGTTAGAATGTCATTCACACTCATCGCTACCAGGTCTTTACCTGCAGCCTCGAGTTGATCGTGCTCAAGCAGGAGTTCTAATTTAGTGCCAACACCATCACAACCGGTAACAATAACGGGTTGCTCGTAATCGCATAAATCGAAAGCTGCTGCAAATAAACCAAACGCACCGTGAAGCTGCCTTTGGTTCTGAGTTCTGCGGACATGGGTGCCGATGTCCCCAACGAGGGCGGCGGCTTCCCTGGTGTCCACACCTGATTCCTTATAGGTAAGTTTTCCAGACATAAATGAATGGCCCAATGGCTGTTGAGGAGGCTTGTAGCAGTACGGCGCAGAGTGGCAATGGTTTATTTCAGCTTCTCGCCGAGAACCGCCTTTTTGGCTAACCGACATCCATGACCAGCACCTTCTGCCACCAGTCCTTGAAGGCATCTAGAAAGACATCATGGTCAGGATCAGCTTGGTACACATTATGATCGGCCATGGAGTCAAACTGCATCGAGAGCCCGTAATCAAAGCTTTTGTCCGTCACTGGTCGCTCCGGAGTATCCGCAGATTTCCCCCACCGGCCACCAGCCACCTCCTTGATTTTAAACAAATCCGCCAAACCTTGCTCAAACAACGCCTGGTCGGCCGCATTCTTTTTTTCCTCCTTAAGCCAAAAATAAACATGATGTTCCATGCCGATTATCCTCTCCCTTCCCCCTGCCCCTGCCAAGCACGAACCACTCCATCCTCAAAAGATCACTCACCCCTTCTAAATCACATCTGTATAAGGATCATAATGCACTGGGTGATCATCATCGTCATCGGGAATATCTGGGAAGCCTTCACCGGATTGAACAATCTTCTTGGCCGCCATGTTTGGATATCTGGCGAGTGCTATGTGAAACAGCGCATCGCCCTCATCCGCCTGGCCTTCATTGGTACGTCCTATCAGGATGCCCGTCTGCGTAGCAATCACCTCCTGCTCGTAATCACCTAGTGGATCTGCAATAAAGCCCAATACATCGCCCTTCCGGACCGCCTTACCGAGTGCTATCAGAGGGATAAACAAGCCGCCCACTTGAGCACGCTCCCAGTAACCCTTTGCACAAACCACCGCATGCTTGGCTCTCTTCTTTGCCGCAGCGGGTCGCTTAGGCAGCATGCCCATATGCCGCATAACCGCCAGCACCCCTCGTTTACCAAAACGGATCGAAGGCGTATCAAGCCGAAGCGCTTCACCACTTTCATAGAGAATGACCGGTATTCCAACGGCATTGCAGGCAGCTCGGATGGTACCCCCCTGGGTGGCCGCCGTCAGTGTTACCGATGGACCGAAGGCCTCGGCAAGTGCAAGAGACTCTTGATCACCAGCGGTGACCCGGATCTGAGGCAGATTGGCCCGATTCAGCGCCCCCGTGTGGAGGTCTACCACCGCGTCACAGAGCGGCAAAAGCTCGCTGGTCAGCACATGCGCGAGCCGTCCCCCCAACGACCCCTTGGGCGAGCCAGGAAAAAGACGATTGAGATCTCGGCGATCCGGTAAGTATCGAGACCTATTAGAAAATGCAGGCACATTCACAATCGGCACCGCGATCAACGTCCCCTTGAATCTACTTTTCAGACTCCCTGAGTTAATCAACCTACGAACGATTTCCGCCCCATTGATCTCGTCACCATGGATACAGCCAACAACCATCAAGGTGGGGCCATCGGTTTTGCCACGGATGACCCAGGCGCGCATGGTTACCGGCTCGTGGGTAGTTGTAATACCCACCTGCAGGCCGATCAACTTGCGCTCGCCAGGCTTAATAACCTGCCCCTGAATTTCGAGTTCCTTCATCTGTTGATGAATTCTGTTCTATTCCTCTCAGGCTGTCGAAAAAAATCACACCTCGACCCAGTATTTTCCAAAAGCGATCACCAGAGGCATCGTCAATAGACTGGCAATGGTCGTTGCCATTACCGCTGTTATGGCGACATCAGTACGGCCCCCATAGTGACGGGATAAGACAATGGGAAACATGCCAGAGGGCAAGGCAGCCTGAATAATAAGCACCTGCTTCAATTCCGTTCCCAGTGGTAAGTACTTCGCACACACCAAAATCACGAAAGGAATAAGCGCCAAGCGAACCAGCACAGCTCCCGAGCCAACCCTCCAATCAAACTTCATCTTGCCCATCAGGTCATGCAAAGCCGTGCCCACGAGCAGCAAGCTCAGTGGTATCGCACACACACCCAGCACAGAAAACAGACTACGCATCGTGCCGGGAACGTGTTGCTCCGTGCCCGTCTGCATCAGCAGCATACCCACTAGCACAGCAACGATAGGCCCCTTTAAAAACACCCTCCACGATGGGTTCAACACCCCTGAGAGCAGCATCAGCAACACCGTCCACATCGCCAGCTCCACCCCCAGATTGTGGGTAAACAACACAGCCATCACATCGTCATTATCAGGATAAAGATAAGCCACTAGTGGGATGGCAATGAACCCATAATTCTGCAAGCCAGCCGAAACGGCAAACGTGCGCCTGCCACCACCTAGCTTCAAACCAACTAAAGGTGCTATCAGATATGCCAACAGAGCCCCTAAGACAATTAGACCGAAGCCCATGCCCGCCGATGAAAACAATACGATGGGGTCTCGCAGCACCTCCGCCGCTAACATCTTATCGAGAATCAGGCATGGGCAAAAAACATGTATCGCTAACACCATCAGGCCCTTGTCCATCCTCGGCTGCAACACCCTGAACCTGCGCAACACCGCGCCCAGCAAAACCACCAGATAAACTGGAATAGCCGCTTGCAGTACCAACAGACTCTCGTGCATGGCAGGATCCTAGGCACAGCCAAGCCTGACACTCAATCTTATCCCCTGCTGCCCCAACAAGCCTTTCATGGAAGCGGCTCAATGATGACAGTCCTGCATCAACATAGACCTTGCCCTCTGCCACCTGTTTTTTAGCATCCCTCCCTCGTGATTGACGCTCATCATCATTTCTGGAAATACCGGCCTAACGAACTTCCGTGGATCACCCCGGAGATGAAGGTATTACAGCACGACTATAGGATCGCTGAATTAGAACATGCGCTTGAATTCAGCGGTGTCGATCAGGTCATCTCCGTGCAGTCACGCCGGAGCGATCGTGAAAACCACTTCCTGCTCGAAGAGGCTAGGAAATCAGACAACCTCGTCGCAGGTATTGTTGGCTGGGCTCCTCTTGACTCGCCCGAGCTCAGAGCATTCCTCGATCAATACCTGCATGAGCCCATGCTCAAAGGCGTGAGGGAAATCATCAGCGGTAGCTCGACAGAAAAGTTCCTCAACAACCCCGACTTTGATCAAGGCATTACCGAGCTCACCCGTCACAACCTCGCCTTTGACCTCTTAGTTTCAGAAGACCAGCTCGCCGCGGCTATTGCCTTTGCCGATCGGCACCCCAATCAGCGCATCGTGCTCAACCACTGCGGCTGCCCACAAATAGACCCGGAGACATTTTCTGCATCATGGGCACGCTCCATTCGCGAGCTGGCTCGTCGGCCACATATCTACTGCAAGCTCTCAGGACTCAGTGGCCAACTTGGGCCTGTTGCCAGCCGGCCTATCCACAGCCAAATCATCAGACCTTATTTCGATACCGTCTGTCATGCCTTCGGACCACAAAGAATAATGTACGGCTCAGACTGGCCCGTTTGCAATCTCGCCACCACCTACCCCGCCTGGCTCAACACCGTCGACGATCTGATTATCTCTCTCAGTGAGGATGAACAAAAAGCGATCCACCAAGATACCGCCATTGGATTCTACCAGCTCTGATCCCGCTCTATTTTCCAACCCCATTTTCAACCCCGTTTCAGCCCCTATTGGGCACGAGCAATAGCCAGCACATCATCGTAGGCCAAGCGATCTAACATCCCCCATTGCTTATGTCCATACAGGCGGAATCGCATCATGGCGGGACTGTAAATACCGCATAAAAAACGTGCCAATCTCTCGGGGCTCGATAGCGCTGGACGCTTTTCAGCAACCACTGCTTGAATGCGCTCCAGCTCCTCTAAACTGAGTTCCTCCACCTCCGAAACAGGCAACTCACCCAAGGGAGACGAACGACCACAGGCACTACAACGACCACAGCGGCCATCTAATGTCTCACCAAAATAACCAACCAGCGAGGCTGCCAGACAGCGGCGAGATGTAGCCATCTCAAACACCGCATCAACACGAGCGAGGTCATGGCTACTGTGCTGCACAAATGCAGCCATCATTTCATCAATGAGATCGCTCAGCTTTTCTGGCTGCCGTTTGATCCGGTAATGGATAAGGCTATGGCTAAGCTTTAAGCGCACCTCGCCGCCCGCCTCGAGCTCACGAAGAACATCGATTAAGCGGTTCATCTTGGCCACATCATCACCAGCAAGCTCAAGCAAGTTAACCCTCTGTTTGCTAGCCATCAGATCAGCAAGCATGTCACGAGCCGGTTTAGGAAAACCGTTCAGTATTCTCTCACGAGCAGCCGCGTCCCAGCGCAATGGCACCAGATGGCACCACATCCATGAACCACCATCAGGCACGATCCAACCATCACGCTCAAGCCGAGCGAGCAGGACATCTAGCAATTCCACAGGCACATCATTAAGCGTGCTGAGGTTGTAGCGAGATATTATCGCACGCTTCCCCTGAGCAAAAAGATTCTGAAGAATAGCCTCCGTAGCTTTGCATCCGGGCTGCTTAGCCACTACCAGACTCCTCAGTGCATTTCGGTCATCACCGTTAATGATCAGTTGGCAGCGACTTGCCTTGCCATCGCGACCCGCCCTACCGCTTTCCTGAATCCAACCTTCAGGAGACTTGGGTGGGTGGTAGTGAACCACACTGCGTACATCGGGCATATCAACACCCATGCCAAAAGCGATCGTCGCACAAATCACCGGGAAGCGATGGCTCAAAAATCCATCCTGCACTTCCGCCCTCGCGTCAGCGGGCATGCCCGCATGGTAAGCACGCGCATTGACGCCAGATGCTGTCAGCATAGCGGCCAACTCCTCAACATCAGCCCGCCGTGTTGCATAGACAATCGCCGGGGTCCGTCCCGCAGCCTGAAGCTCCTCCCGCAAAGCCTGCTGCTTCTCCTCCTTTGGGCAGGCAATCACTTCAAAGACTAGGTTCTCACGAAAAAAGGAAGTCTGCACATGGTCTTTCTTGAGAATCTTGAATACCTTGCGGATGCCCTTTGCGGTATCCTTAGATGCTGTCGCGGTAAGCGCGAGGATGACCTGTGGTTTCAACGCTCGCACCAGCTTGGGCAGCCTAATATAAGACGGCCTGAAGCTGTGCCCCCATTCCGAGATGCAGTGAGCCTCATCAATAGCAACAAGGGCAATGTTCGACTCTTTAAGTAGCCGCAGCATGCTCGGTTCAGCCAGACGCTCAGGAGATAGATATAACAATTTAAGCTCACCGGAATCAATACTCGCCATGGTCTGCTCAAACTCCTCGGCCGTGCTTGTCGAATCGAGTCGCGCACAGGGAACCCCTTTCTTTGTCAAACTTTCCACCTGATCTCGCATCAAAGCAATCAAAGGAGAAATAACAATGCTCAGGCCCTGCATGCACATTGCTGGAAGCTGATAGCAGAGAGACTTGCCACCGCCAGTGGGCAGCACCGCCAGAGTGTTCGACAAGTTCATGACGCGCTCAATCACCTCGCTTTGCCCGGGCTTGAGTGACTCATGACCGAAGTAACGCTTTAGCACTTCACCTGTTTGCAAATCGCTCACGCTGGACTCTGGTCAACCATTTCACAGGCGAGTTGGATGGCATGGATCATCGAGCTAGCACTCGCCTTACCCTGACCCGCGATGTCATACGCCGTGCCGTGGTCCGGACTGGTGCGCGGCTTCGCCAAACCTAAGGTGACATTTACCCCCGTATCAAAATCCAACAACTTAAGTGGGATCAATCCCTGATCGTGATACATGCAAAGCACGGCATCATACTGACCATCTGCCGCCGGGCGAAAGATCGTATCAGGAGGATGCGGCCCACTGAAGATAGCCCCTTTGGCAGCTCGTCGTAACTCAGCTACCGCAGGCTCGACAATCTCGACATCCTCAGAGCCGAAGGCTCCATTTTCTCCCGCATGAGGGTTAAGCCCACAGACTGCAATCCGTGGCGATTGGATGCCACGTTGTCGGCAAAAATCTGCCAGCAAAAGCCCCACTCGCACAATCTCTTCTTGCCGCAGTAGCCCAGGCACATCAGCAAGCGCCACATGAATAGTGACCAGCGCCACCGTCAAATTTTTACCCGTTAGGCACATCGCGTGATTATCACATCCGAGCCGCTCAGCAAAAAACTCCGTCTGACCGGGGAAATCAAAGCCGAGCTCGTGCAGACCCTCCTTGCCCACAGGGGCCGTTACCACCGCGTCGATCTGACCACCTTTCAGCATCTCAGCAGCCTGCTCAAGCGCATCCAGTGCAGCTCTGGCAGTCGTGGCATCTGGCTTACCCAGCACCGCGTCTACTTGCTCACCAATGACCTGATATGAGCATGCTGAGCTGAGCTCACCTGAGGCTAGTGCTGCCGCCACAACCTCAGGGCCAATGCCCGCCTGGTCCCCTCTGGTAATGCCAATGATTGCCTTGCCTTGTTCGCTCATCCTTATGCTGGCATCATTCTATGAGATCAGGATAAGATCAACGAGAATAAGAGAAGGGTTGCATGTCACTGCACCCAACGCATATAATTAGTTTATCAGTCATGGCCACGCAAGGCACTAATCCACCAAAACCCAACGCGTCGAAAGCCAGGAAGGCTTACGCAGGCATCCTGCCCAAGAAGGGTTGGCCTCGCAGGAATTACCACTTCCTCCGCCATCGTTTGTTGCCCCAGGTTTTTCAGAAACGTAACGGCTCCAGTCAGGAGCCCATTCCTCAACCTCCCGAGGCAGGAAAAATACGCATCACCTGGATCGGGCACGCCTCGTTCCTCGTCCAATTTCCCGATCACTCCGTTATCATCGACCCCAATTGGGCAAACTGGCACGGTGTTGTCAAACGACAGCGGGCTCCCGGCCTCGGCCTTGAACTCATGCCGCTGGTTGACTTGGTCCTGGTGACTCACGCCCACTTTGACCACCTGCATAAAAAAAGCCTCAAGATTCTCGAATCTCACGAGGGCATCGTGGTGCCCTCAGGCAGCGGCGCGCTTGTGAAAAAACTCGGCTTCAACAGCGTTCATGAAATGTCCGTCTGGGATGAACTCACCTTTGATGACCTCACCGTGACACACACGCCCAGCCATCACTGGGGAGCGCGTTACCTTCATGACACCCATCGTGACTACGGTGGCTACATGGTCTCATCCGGCGTCTGTAAAGTCTTTCACTGTGGAGATAGCGCCTACTTTGATGGCTTCCAAGAAATCGGCAAGCATCACACCCCCGATGTCGCATTGATGCCCATCGGCGCCTATGATGCTCCCAGCGGCAGAGACGTGCACATGAATCCCGAGGAAGCCATTCGTGCTTTCATCGAGATGGAGGCCGGCATTCTCATTCCCATGCACTATGGCACTTTCCCACTGGGCAATGAACCCTATCACGAGCCCATCGAGCGCCTTATATCAGAAGCAGAGCGCCTCGGTGTTGCTGATCGTGTGCTGGTGCTTGAGGAAGGTGTTGGCGTTGAGGTAGAGTGCTTGGCAGAAACCAAAAGCTGAGCTGGCTGCCATGCATTGAGAAACCCAAGCAACAGACCATACCCCCACTATTTTGAAGTAATTACCGTCTTGCAGTTTGAATTTATTTAAGTAATCTTAACCATCTTCTTTCCCAGCCCGTTGCTCGGGCTCATGTTCGGCATGAGATCACGCAAAAAATCAATCACCAGCAGACAGAGGCGGACACGCACTCGCAATAGCAGGCGCGATGGTCGCCCCACCTTGCGCCAGGCGTTTCACGATGCCAATCTCCGCGCTAAGCAGCGAGCCAACAGGCGCATATGCAGGCGCCATGGCCTGAGCTCCATGCAAGCTGCCATCGCGGGTACTGCCGATGACAGCATGATCCACCTCAACATCGGCCAACGCATGCTTCGCTGGCTGACGGCTCTGATGCTATTGCCCTTGTGTATCATAGCCACAAGAGCCCTACTCAATGTCGGAGTGGTTTCGGGGGCTGAGGAGACCTTTTGGATGGATTTGCTCGAATCTAAGCACTTTGTTTATTTTACCATTGGATGCGTCTTGATGATGGGTTGGTTTTTCACCGGCCTATTAGAACGTCTCTTTCTTTACTTTTATGTTCTGGGACACGAGCTCACCCACGCTGTTTTTGTCTACGCATGTGGCGGTAAAGTGGGCGGCATTCATGTGACCGCTGATGGTGGCTACGTCATGACCAACAAAAGCAATGCGCTGATCGCCTTATCCCCCTACTTTGTCCCCTTCTGGTCTGTGGTGATTCTCGGCATCTCGACGGTGATCGGATTCTTTTATGAGATTCCTCATCATGAGCACGCCCTATACCTCCTGATCGGCTTCAGCTGGTCCTTTCACCTGCTTTGGACATTGTGGATGATCCCGCGGGACCAGCCCGACCTGAAAGAAAACGGCGTCTTTTTCTCGCTCGTGGTGATCTATCTCGCCAACGTGGTCGTCATTTCTATTCTTCTATGCCTCGCATTGGATGATTTATCCTGGGATCATTGGGCCAATGAGTTGGTTAATTCCTGGGAATACCTAAAAAGTTTCATGTCTAAGGTTGATATTTCATCGATATTAAACACGAACATATGACAAATATCAAAAAAGAGTGACTTTTTAGTTGTGCTTTTTGAAAAACTTTGTAACTTGAAGACATCGCTCAGCAATGGGCGACATTTGGGGGGGAACAGCTCCGTCAGCAAAGTCTTCGGGCAGCGTTGACGGGGCTGTCATTTTTTAAGCCACTAAGCCCATAAAAATCTTGGGCCACCCTTAAGATTCTTAGGCCTCCCTTAGGCCCTTTAGGAAAAACCGTCATCATCCTCAGGCACCGGCGGGATGAGGTCATCGCGCAGCAGCAAGCGTTCCACGGATAGATCATCCAACAAACTCTCTGGAGTCTGCTGAATCACTGCTGCGTATGGGGTGATGCGATCCACCTCGGCTATAGCAGCATGCACCATCGATGAGATGATATCGGCATCAAATTTATCACGCTCAAACAGATTCGTGATACGGAACATTAATTGCTCCCGGTCCAGGTCGTATTCCAAACTTCCCAGCGTTAGCTTTTTATTCGCTCGTGCGAGCAATTCGAGAATCAAGGGCTCATGTTCTTCCTCCACACTCATTGGCGCCTCCCCTACGATAGATAGAGCATTGATCTGAATAAAAACCTGCGCGTGGAGATGCACTGAGGTGTGATAAGCTTCAAAGACGGCGCGGATGACGTCCTTACCTTCAAGCTGTTCAAACTGCCAGCCTTGCTTGCCAAAGGCATCCATGACGGACTGAATCTGAATTGATGTTGGGCGCATATGTGAAAGTATTAGTTCCTGCTGACCGGCGATTAGTCAATGCCCTTACGTCATTATTCGCGCCAGCCATGACATCAATGGCTATTTCTCTATCTCTTGTTGCAATTGCTTGATCTGATCACGCAGGTGAGCAGCTCGTTCAAACTCGAGCTTGGCGGCAGCTTCACGCATTTCCTCCTCGAGCTCTGAGATCACATTCACCACATTGTAGCTCTCCTGGTCGCTCGCTACGAGCCCCTGGTTCAGCTCCTCTGCCGTCTCTTTATTGGACTGATGTTTACTCAGGCTCTCCTGAACAGCCCGGACCACACCCTGAGGAGTGATGCCGTGTTTCTCGTTGTGTTCCTTCTGCCGAGCCCGGCGATACTCGGTAATATCGATCAGTGCCTGAATGGAATCTGTGACCACATCACAAAAAATGACGCACTCACCATCGATGTGACGGGCAGCTCGGCCCGCCGTTTGAATCAGTGCGGTTTCATTGCGCAAGAAACCCTCTTTATCGGCATCAAGGATGCAGACCAGTGACACCTCTGGAAGGTCCAAGCCCTCCCGCAGCAAATTAATACCCACCAGCACATCAATTTCTGCAGCGCGCAGTGAGCGCAGAATTTCGACGCGTTCAATAGCCCCCACATCTGAGTGAATATAACGCACCCTTAATCCTGTCTCTTGAAGATATTCGGATAAATCTTCTGCTGTTTTTTTAGTTAGCGTGGTAACCAGAATTCGCTCATTTTTCTCCACACGCTCACGGCACATATCGATCGTTGTATCGATCTGACCTTTGAGTGGTTTAAGCGTAAGAATAGGATCCAGAAGGCCCGTAGGTCGGATGATTTGCTCAACTATCAGATTCGTTCCCGCCGCATGAACATCAAACTCATCGATGTCTTCATCAGCACCACTGGTATGAATATGCTTGCGGATTTTCTTGAGCGCCTGAGCCGCAGATAACTCACCCCGTTTCCACGGAATGTATTTTTTATTATCAGGCCTGGAGTTAATGAACTCAAAAGGACCGGGGGTGGCTGACACATAGACACGCCGGCCCGTCACCTCCATGAACTCAGCAAACTTTAGTGGTCGGTTATCAAGGGCACTGGGAAGCCTGAACCCATGATCTACCAATGTGGTCTTGCGGCTCTTATCCCCCTCGAACATACCTCCCACTTGTGGCACGCTGACATGGCTCTCATCCATCAGCAGCAGGTAATCATCGGGAAAGAAGTCCAGCAAGGTATAGGGCCGGGCACCTGGATCACGCCCGGTAAGGTGCCGTGAGTAGTTCTCAATGCCCTGGCAGAAGCCCATTTCCTGCATCATCTCAATATCAAAATCCGTGCGCATACGGATACGTTGAGCCTCGATAAGTTTCCCCTTCTCCTCAAACCAGTCCACACGCTCCGCGCATTCTTTCTTAATGTCATAGATCGCTTGGCTTAACTTATCCTTGTCGGTGACAAACTGCTTGGCTGGGAAAAAAGTATGACTGTCTAGGATATCAATGCGATTACCCGTGAGTGCATCGATCTCTGAAATGCGTTCCACCTCATCACCGAAAAACTCGACCCGGATCGCTGTATCCTCCAAGTAGGCGGGGTGTATCTCGACAACGTCGCCACGAACTCGGAACTGGCCACGGGAAAAAGCGATATCATTGCGCTCAAACATCAAGTTCACCAGACCCGCAAGAAATTCTTCCCGGTCCAGCTCATCACCGGTTTTCACCGGCAGCATCATGTTTTGATAATCCTCAGGAGACCCCAGGCCATAGATGCATGAGACCGAGGCCACCACGATGACATCCTCACGCGTAATCAAGGAACCCATCGTGCTCAGGCGTAGGCGCTCAATCTCATCGTTAACCGAGCTATCTTTCTCAATGTAGGTATCGGATCGTGGAATGTAGGCCTCTGGCTGATAGTAATCAAAGTAAGAGACAAAGTATTCAACCGCATTGTCTGGAAAAAAATTCTTCAGCTCGGAATACAACTGCGCCGCAAGCGTTTTATTATGACTCATCAACAAAGTCGGCTTACCAATGCGCTCAATGATATTAGCCATGGTGAACGTCTTTCCCGAGCCCGTGACACCTAAGAGCGTTTGGTGCCCATTGCTCGCCTCGATTGATTTCACGAGCTTTTCAATCGCAGGCGCTTGGTCTCCTGATGGTCGGTAATCGCTATGGAGGGTGAAGGGCAAAAGTTTAACTGTTGGTGAATGCTCCCGTCCAATAACACAGGATTACTTATTGAACAAATGCTGATATCGGCACACAAAAGAACTCGTGACGGCCAATGACGATAGACCAATCAGAGAAAAAATACGCAGTGCATTACTGCCCTCTGGTCCCAAATCAATTGCCGAGCCAGAAAAAGAGCTGCGCTTCACTCGTGCCGGCCAGGCACCCCTGTTTTACATCATTGCTGCGCTCACGGTCGCCGCAGGCATTGGCCTTCTCATTTTATCGACTCAAAAATGGGGCATGGACGCCCCTCCCCTGCAAAGCTGGTGGTGGCTCGGTATTCCCGACCTCCTCATCGGGTTTTGGTTTTTCCGTCTAGGGATGCGCTGCAGCCAGCATGCCTATTTAATACTGACTCCCTTGGGCATCGAGATTTTCCCCTTTTTCAATGCCCAGAAAAACCTGCAAGTCATCTACTGGACACAGATCGCTGAAGCCGAAGTCAAAGACGGCAAGCTTGTGCTGCATTTCTCTGAGCAAAAAAACAGCGGTGTTGTTGCCTCACTCCACCCGATTCCGCCACAGCAAAGAGAGCTACTGAAGAGGGCCGTCGATGGCCGCATGGAACAACGTCAGATGGAACAACGTCAGATGGAACA
>CAWVVN010000025.1:0-23247 GCA_963933605.1 uncultured Verrucomicrobiales bacterium | reverse complement strand
TCACCTCGGATAACATCCCCCCTCAAGACTGACTCGCACAAACAAAAAATGAGCCGCTCCACAGCCACCCCCAAGATGGCTCATAAGACGGCACAGAAAACGGCGAACAAACCATCAGCGGAGAGAAAGACAAGCTATGCTAAGCGGCACCGCAGCCCAAAACCCACCGTCAAAGCAAAGAGCTCTTCCGTGAGAAAAAAAACTCTCTAAAATCGTAAAAACCCGACAACCATGAGCTTACATCCGCTCGGGAACCTCGATACCTAATAAGCCAAGACCCTTCTCAAGCACCTGGCTGGTTAGCTCACATAAAGCAAGGCGTGTGTTTTGAGTGTCTCCTTCAGACTTCAGCACTGGGCACGCCTCAAAAAACGAATGAAATGCCTTTGCCAGCTCAAGCAGGTAATTGGCCAACAGGTTGGGCCTGAAATCATCAAGTAGTATCGGCACCGTCTCGCCAAAGCGAACCAGCATACGTGCCAGATGGACTTCAGCATCGGCCTCAATCGATAGGGCCGATGGGTCTATATTGATCTGCCCGTCGAGCTTGCGGAAAATAGAACGGACCCTCACATAGCTGTATTGTAAATAAGGTGCGGTATCACCCTGAAGCGCGAGCATCCTATCCCAGCTGAATACATAATCGGTCATTCGATGCTGAGAAAGCTCGGCAAACTTGACCGAACCAATGCCGACAATCGATGCCACTTCCGCTCTCTCGGCCGGGTCCATATCTGGATTTTTCTCACCTATCACCCGATCGGCACGCTCGACAGCCTCATCTAAAACATCGACCAGCTGAACATTGTCGCCACTGCGCGTTTTCATCAATTTACGATCCTCGCCAAGAATCGAACCAAATGCGATGTGGTGCATGCTGGGATTCTGTCCACGCTTGCGAGTGGCTTCAAAAATTTGCTGGAAGTGCAGCTGCTGTGGAGCACCTACCACATACCATATTTGATCTGCATGCCATTGCTGCACACGAAAATCGATGGTGGCCAAATCCGTCGTTGCATATAAAAAACCTCCGTCAGCCTTGCGAACAATCGCCGGCTTGTCATCAAGCTTTGCATCACCATCAAAAAATACACAAACGGCACCCTCACTCTCACGAGCCACCCCACTCTCAAGCATTTCATCAACCAGTGGCGCGAGTCTGTCATTATAAAAACTCTCCCCATACCAGTGATCAAAACCAACATCGAGGCGGTCGTAGATGCCCTGCAAGCCATGCTTAGAGAGATCTACACACTTTTCCCAAATTTTAAGGTTTTCCGCATCACCCCCTTGCAACTTAACGAGCTCCTGCTTGCAAGTTTCTCGCACAGCATCGTCTTCGCCACAAAGTGCGTTCACAGTGCGATACACACGTAACAGCTCGGCTACTGGATCCGCTTCTAGATCAGATTCATTGAGCACCGTTTTCCAACCATGGATGATCATGCCAAACTGCGTTCCCCAGTCACCGATATGATTATCGGTGATGACCTCATGGCCAAGAAAACGAGCGGTTCGTGACAGGCTATCGCCAATGATCGTCGAACGAATATGACCAACGTGCATCGGCTTGGCCACGTTAGGTGCAGAAAAATCAACCACGATCGTCTGCACTGGACTGGCCAAAGCAACCCCAAGCCTATCATCACCAAGCAAGGCTGACATCCTCTTACTCCATGCAGAATGAGTAACTCGAAAGTTAATAAATCCAGGACCCGCGATATCTGCCACCGCAAGGTCGCCAAGCTCCATCACCTCTATGAGCTTGGCCGCGAATTCACGGGGGTTAGTGCGCAGACGTTTAGCCAGAATCATTGCCGCATTGCTTTGGTAATCTCCAAAGCGTAAATCCGCAGCCGATTCTACCTGCACCTGAAACCCTTCTGGTAAATCAACACCCACCGCATTCAGGGCTTGAGACATTACCCCCTCTAATTCTTGTATCATCATGATCTAAAATATTATCTGGTTTACCCTGCTGATTGAAGCGCCCCGCTAGTTTTCACCTCCCGCGCGGACGCTAGAGGAATCTGAATCGAAAACACCCAAAACATCTTCTGCCGTTTCGGCATCATGGAGCTGCTGACGAATAGAGCAATTATGAAACATTTTGGCAATAGCCGCCAGAGTCTGCAAATGCATATTGCGTTGTGATTGAGGCACAACGAGTAACATCACCAAGTTCACTGGCCCATTATCGATCGCCTCAAAATCAATTCCTTCACTAGACCGGCCGAATACCGCAATGACATGATCGATGGAATCTGAGAAGGCGTGCGGTATAGCCACCCCAGAACCGATGCCCGTGCTGACCTGGCCTTCCCTTTCCTCAAGAAGGTTTAGCACCTCATCGCGCAAGCTAGCATCAAGCAGGCCACGCGAGACAAGATGATCGACCATATGCACCAGCGCATGGGCACATGTCTCACCCTTCAAATCGAGGATGACTTGTTTGGGACTTAACAAGCTAGATAGTTTCATCACGTAATAACACAGGACTCAGCGTCACAGTGTCGCAGGAGAGCAGGCACATACCTTGTGGCACTATTGCTTGCAAGCCTATTTGACGGCTGAAGAACAAGCATAATTACACTGCAAAATACTCATTCTTCTGCCTAAATAGGCCTGTGTCCGACCTGAAAACAGCAGCCCTCGCTACCATCACCCGCTTAGCCGACGCTGGTCATACAGCCTACTTCGCCGGTGGATGCGTGCGAGATATGCTGCTCGGCACAGAGCCTAAGGACTATGATATCGCCACCTCTGCCACCCCCGACGAGGTTCAGGAACTTTTCCCCAACTCCAATGCCATCGGTGCTCACTTTGGGGTCATCCTGGTGCACAAAGACGGCTTCCCCTTTGAGATTGCTACCTTTCGGCATGATGGCTCCTACAAAGATGGCAGACACCCTGACCGTGTTACCTTCACCACCCCAGAGGACGATGCTTCTCGACGTGATTTCACCATCAACGGGCTGTTTCAAAATCCAAACGACGATGAAATCATCGACTTCATCAACGGTCAGCAGGACCTCAAAGCAGGCCTCCTTCGCGCCATTGGCAATCCCAGCGAACGTTTTCAAGAAGACGCACTACGCCTGATGCGGGCCATCCGCTTTGCCACCACACTCAAGTTCACAATCGAGCCCGTTACTTGGGCTGCTATTTGTGAGCACGCCCACCTATTGGCTAAAATAAGTGCCGAACGTATTCGTGATGAGTTCACCATGATCATCACCTCTGAGAGCCGAGCCCACGGACTCGACCTGCTCACCGAGAGCGGCCTCATGCGCCATATTGTTCCCGAGGTCTACGATCTCATCGGCTGTGAGCAGCCGCCACAATGGCATCCTGAGGGGGATGTCTACACCCATACTCGTATCATGCTCGAGATGCTCACCGAGCAACCATCTGCAGAGCTTGCCCTAGCCGTGTTACTTCATGACATAGGCAAGCCCCCCACCTACAGCTATGATAAAGCCGACGACCGGATCCGGTTCAATGGCCATGATCGTGTTGGTGCTGAGATGGCTGAGGAAATATTACAGCGGCTCAAATACTCCAACCGAACCACCGATGATGTCTGCGCCATGGTGGCCAACCACATGAACTTTATGAATGTGCAAAATATGCGCACGGCTAAGGTCAAACGATTTATGGCACGTCCTACCTTCGAACAAGAGATGGAGCTGCACCGAGTGGATTGTGCCAGCAGTAATGGCTTCACTGAGAACTATGAATTTCTGCGGTGCAAGGAAACCGAATTTGCGGCAGAGCCACTTATTCCCCCGCCACTTGTCAACGGCAAGGACCTCATTGAGATCGGCATGCAACCGGGCCCAGAATTCACCCAGATTCTTACCAAAATTCAGACCGAACAGCTCGAAGGGTCAATCAACACGAGGGAAGAAGCTCTCGACTACCTGCGCACTCATTTCTGTTAAAATTAATCGCTATCCCGATCGGGATGATCATCGGGGTCCTCAGGCTCTTCTTTCACATACCCCTGCATCTCACCGCCCTTGCCCTTGAGTTCCGCAAGAACTTCCGACATGTCACGGAGCTCGTCCCAAACATGCTGCCGAACATAAATGGATGCATCTTGCCTAACGGCGAGTGCCAAGCAATCGCTTGGCCGGGCATCAATTTCCACCACCTTGCGTTCCATGATCTCGTTTTCAGCCGTAATAAACAAACGGGCGTAAAACACATCGCCATCGACTTTGACAATCACCGCCTTGTCGACCTTAGCTCCGAAAGCATCTAGCATCTGTGAGAATACGTCATGGGTCAGTGGCCGTGGAGGCTTCACGCCCGACATTACCGCATTGATCGATGCGCCAATCGCAGGCTCAACATAAAACACGATGACTTTTTCACCGTCTCCAAGGAAGACAGCACAACCTGCTGAAGTTGGCATCAAGGCAACGGGCTCAACTCTGACGTGATCTTTCATAATATATTGTAAAATTAGGTGTTCTTTCTGGGGGTCATTTCAGTACGCACGTTATGATTTTTTGCCCCCATTGGGTCGCGCCAAATACTGACGTGATATTTTCACATATTTCTCGGCCCAGTGTTTAATACCCTGCTGCTGCTCCTTATCGAGTGTCTTAACGACTTTGGCAGGGCTGCCCAACACCAGCGAGCCAGGTGGAATTTCTGTGCCTCCTGTCACCAAAGCATGAGCACCAATGATCGAACGCTCACCGATCACCGCGCCATCGAGGATACACGCGCCCATACCGACTAAAACCTCATCTTTTACCGTGCATGCATGAATAATCGCGCTGTGGCCTACCGTCACGAGTTCACCGATATAGGCACCGTAATCATCGGCCAAATGCAACACTGCGTTGTCTTGAATGTTAGATCTTGGACCAATGACAATTTCATGGATGTCCCCCCTGAGTGTGGTATTATACCAAATACTCGCTTCTTCCCCAATACTAACACGCCCTATCACGTCAGCGCTTTGCGCTACAAAAGCGCTGTCATCAATGTCCGGACTTATCCCATCAAAGGTCTCAATAGCCATACCCTTACCATATCGCGCGTCTCTATTTTCACAAGTTGCAATCTATTCTCAAAAATGCCATCTTGCCGCGTGTTACATTTGGCCTCTTGCCTCAAAAAGGCATTCTCTCTGATGCTTGACCGAGCTTCACCCTAGCTGATTCTGACCCTATTTTTCATGAAGGAACTCTACACCGTTATCGCCTTTATCATCTTTGGCTATGCCCTTCGCTCATGCAAAACCATTGCATTACGAAAGCTCGGAGCCTTGGTCATGCTCATCGCTTCAGGCTTATGTTTTTACTACCTTTTTGAATCGGTATTGGCTGGGATCCTCGCGATGGCTGCCTGGTTTTTTCTGCCGTGGATCGAGCTGCTTACCCGCATACGCAATCAACGTATGCCGCTGAGCAATAAGCTCAAAGCGCGATCATCTGCCAACCTCAATGCCTTTCCTAATGCACAACAATATGTGAACACATTAGAAAGCTCAGGTTTCGAGCACATCAGCAACTGCGGCTGGAACCTGGGAGGGGTGGATCAGCTTTATCAGCTTTACTGGAATGCAGAAAAAAAGTCTGTCGCCTCTCTCTGTTTGTGTGAGCAAGCCAGTGCTACTTTTTCTTACATTACCATCACCTCCAAAGACATTGCCAATGGTGTCTGGCGAACGACCAACTTTCCGTTTTCTCCCACATTGAAGCCTTCCCCCTCTGTTCATTGGAACCAAATCAGCTGTGTCAATGAATGCGCCGTCAAACTGCTTCAGCAGCACGGCAACTTCCTGCATAAACAAGGATTCGTTGATGACGACTTAAGCATCCCTGACCCAGATCACCTTGAACAAGAGCTTGAGCACGAACTGCAACGGCAGATCGATCACAACCTCGAGCAGGGAATTATTACCCCGGCATGTGAGGGTCAATTTCGCTATACCATTCGTGGACTCTTTTACCTGTGGCGCCAGTTTATCCGCGACATGATCAGATTGTGCTGAGCTGGAAACTGATCGCTATTCAGCAACAAAAGACCCCGAATTTCCTGAAGGAAACCCGGGGTCAAAAATATGGTGCTTTGTGTGTTTGTCTTTGAACTGACGACTATGAATACATCTTGGTGTAGTATTCGTCAGCCATACGGTCCGAATCAAAGAATGGCACTACTTCATTCATGCTGTTGAGCACGATATTCCACCAGCTTCCTTGCTCATCGTAGTATGAAGGCAACACCTCTGTTTCGAGAATCTGATAAAAGCCAAGCATATCATGCTGGTCACGAGCTTCATCTGAGAGAGCTGGATCAGCCTCGGGAATGACAAAGGAATTATGACCATCCTTGGAGAACTCACAGACCCAGCCATCGTAAGTGGAGAAGTTAACACTACCATTCATGGCCGCGCTCATACCCGATGTGCCGGATGCTTCACGAGTAACCACAGGGTTATTTAACCAAATGTCAGAGCCATCTTTCATTAGCTTCGAAAGCGATAACTCATAGCCTACAAGCACTGCCGCATTGGGGTAATGCTGCGTCAGGTGAATCAAGCGGTTAAAGGTATCAATGGCACCCCAGTCCTTAGGATAAGGCTTGCCAGCCCATATGATTTGCACGGGACGATCTGCATTGTTGAGTATTGCTTCGAAGCGATCAATATCGCGAGCAACCAAGTCAGCGCGCTTGTAATCAGCAAAACGACGCGCCCATACAATAGTCAGGTAGTCTGGATCAAAAAGTCGGCCCGTCTGGTCGGCCACTTCTTTGAACAATAGTTTTTTCAGCTCACGCTTGCGCTTGGCAAGCGCATGAACATCTCCTGCTGCACGCGCGGACTCAAGTTGTGGATCTACCCAGTACTTTTTGTTCTGCGCATTAGTAACGTGATCGATTTCACAAATTCCCTCGTGCCCTTTCCACATCTCACGAGAAACCTCGCCGTGAAGTTTGGAAACAGCATTTGCCTTGCGACTGATGCGTAGCGCGGCGAGTGTATGACTGAATTCATCACCCTCAACACCGCAGATCTCGCGTGCTTCCTCCAAGCTCAGGCCATTGAAGAAAGTGAACTTGTGCAATAGGTCAAAACTCGATTTTTCGTTGCCCGCTTCCACTGGTGTGTGGGTGGTGAATACCATGCGCTTCTTCACTTCATCCATTGAGCCATACTTACCGTAGAGGTGGAAGGCAGCTGACAGCGCGTGAGCTTCGTTCATGTGCCAGACATCAGGATCAACTCCCAGCTTATCGAGCAGCGTGGCGCCACCAATACCGAGCAAGATATACTGGGCAATACGCGTTAAAAAGTCGGAATCATAGAGACGGTGGGAAATAGTCCGCGACATGGTGTCGTTCTCCTCAAGATCGGTTGTCAGGAGAAACATCGGTGCAGACCCAAAAATATCCGCGGGAAGATACATAGCCTTTACCCAAACATCATGATCGTGAATCTTGATCGTAAACTTAATGTTAGTTTCCTCGAGGAAGTGATACATCTTCTTCCTTTGCTGAATTGCCATCTCGCGGTGATCTCCACGCGTTTGGTTATAGTAGCCATAGGTCCAGAGGATTCCGATACCGATAACATTCTGCTTCAAGTCGTAGGCACTCCGCATGTGGGAGCCAGCCAGGAAGCCTAGACCTCCTGAGTAAATTTTCAGGGTCTGGTCAATCGCAAATTCAGAGCTGAAGTAGGCAACGCTCTTTTTATAATTAGGATTGATTTCGTAGGGATGTTTAAAAGGTTCTGGGAGAAAGCTCATAATATATACTGGTGTTAATGCTAGTGGTGCCTCGAAGCACGTGCCCGTCCTTACTCACACCCAACGACTAATCCAAGCAGGATTTGTGTCTTATTATGGCCTTGTTGTTATTCAACCCATCCGAACAATCGCTCAATGAAGATGGAATATCGTTGATCAGTATAAGATCAGCCCCTCATTCACAGCCGTACCTCAAAAAAATCCAGCATGACCGCACGATAAACCTGACGCTTAAATTCAGGAAGCCACTTCAATTTGAAATTTTCCGGCCAAATCCATTTATAACGCTCAAACTCGGGGTTTTTGTGACTATCGAGATCGATATCAGGTGCTGATTTTTTCAGCCTGCACAAGTAGTAGGTCTGTTCCTGGCCATCAAAATACATTTTCTGTTTCTTCACCTGGTCAGGGTAGAGATAGGTGTACCCAGCACGTTGCTCCAACACCTTGTAACTATCCCACGGCAAACCTATTTCTTCTTCCACCTCACGGGCTAAGGCTTTCACCATCTTTTCACCCTTATCAACACCACCCTGAGGAAATTGCCACGCCCCTTTTTGATTGCGGCGCTCACACACCAACAGCTTCCCCTTACGGTTTAGCATAAGCACTGCAACATTAGATCGATAGCTTGCCATGACGGAACAATAAATACTCAGCTATTTTTCTGCGATCAAGGTTTTGACGAAACTTTGTTTTCGATGAATAGTGATGACTCAACCATCAGCTACTATGAAAACAACCACCTACCACCTCGCCATCACCTTTCTTGCCCTGATGATTCTCCCTTATGCAGCCATTGCCCAATCAGAGGAGGGCGCGGCCAAGGACAACACATCCGAGGCCACCGGACCCAAGAGATTTTGGCAAGCCGATCTGCCTGGAGGCAGTTACACCGTTGCCCTCGACCAGATCACTTCTATCAGTAAACACAACTACATCATTGACGGCAGCATCAGCGTCACCGAAGTCGTCATCGATACCAGTGGTAACGCACTCACCCGTTTCTATTACCTCGAACCCGCAGGCCAGGGCACTGCGAATTTAGGGGCCAATATTAGCCAGCGAGGCAAGGAACTGCTCGATAAGGTAAGTGAACGCACAGGGGTGAACGCCAACTCGGCGGTTGTGAAACAATACCCGGAGACAACTCACGCCAAGACCGTCGAATTCCGCATCTCCGACGGCATCGCTCTTGATGCACTCTTCAACAGCGCACGCACAGCATGGATCAACGGTAGGGGCAAAAAATTCACCATCAAAACAGGCAACGAGTAGCCATCATTCGTCATCACTCGACGACCCAACCCCGGGGATAAGATTAAGCACCCCCCCCACTCCCTCACGGATGATGTCAGCTCCTTCCTCAATGACCTCGCCACCCTTGTCGAGGATCTCACTACCTGTATCCATTGCCTTCTGAGGTAGCTCCACGGCTGTTTCTTGGGCAAAATTCAAGGCTCTTTTCCCCGTCTCTGGAAACAGCTCAAACATCCTTTCCCCTGCTGCGGCTATCAATCGGCCACTGAGGTCTTCCTTGGGGTCTTCTATCGTTCCCGTGATACGTAATGGCGCCCAAAGCAATCCTTTTTCGCCACGCTCAAACACTTTGGTTTCAGCTCCTGGAATATGAGCCAGAACACCAGGCATAATGCCCACACGGAAGCGGCCATCAAGATTCCCATTTTCAATGACCAGCTCACCCAAGACTCTCACAAGCCCCTCGCTAGCTAATACAATGTCGTAGAGCTCAAGCCGCTCTCGCTCGGTGTCCTGCTTGTCGCCTTGCCCACTGATGTATTTCAATCGAGCTTCTGTTAAATAAAGCTGACGAAATCGATGCGTGTTTGCATAAGCTGCGATCCGATCCAGCACCGGAAGTGCGGTTAACATGCCCTTACTCAAGCTCAGCTCACCTCGAGTCGTCACAGCATCTTCACCGGAGTTGATTTTAAATTCCGTATCAAGCTCTCCCGAGATCCTTTTCTGCCAATCTTCTGGAATGAGCTCTTCAACACCGACGTCTCTGAGTGTGCCAAACAATTCAAACTTCTCCCCTTCCAGTTCACCACTGAGAGACAACATCCCACGTTGGTATACTTGAGAATGAAACTCTTGTAGATAGATTCGTTTATCGGCGTATCTCGCCCGTGCTGTATCGAGCTTCAAAGGAGCTTCGAACCAAGGTGTATTGATCAGCCCGTTTGAGAAGGTCATATCATAGACATTTTTACCCGCCCGTCTCTCTGCCGTCATTGTTGCATCGATCACCTCGAAGCTGCCGCGCTCACTCTGAAGCTCAATGCCTAAACTTGATATTTGTAATGCTTGAAGCTCCGCTCGGTTTGGCAATAAAGACCCCAAAAATCCTCTCCCTTGATCTTCACTCGTATCAACTGAGGGCAACACCCTTGGGACATCTTGCTTATCTCGTAAATCGATTGCCCCCTGTAGCTCTGCCACCCTCAGATCACGGATCAACCACGCACCATGCACCAGCTCCGACAAACTAATATCCGCTTCCACTTCCCGAGCATCTAATCTGCGAACAATGCCACTTCCCTCGGCATTAAAGCCTATCGTTCTGACCCTCATTCCTTGCCAGTTTAATGGCTCAAACTGGGCATCAGCACTAATGACATTGCTCGTCACTTCACTGATAAAAAGTCGAAAGTCATCGCTATGTAAATAGGACCGTATCCAGACATAGCACCCAAAGCCCATGAAGATTGCACTCAGCCCCAAGATCACTGAAATCCGCAAAATGAGATTCGTAATCGACCCTGAACGGCGGCTGTTTTTTATCTTTGTATCTCTTCGCCTGTTCGCCCTGCGTGACATCATCCCATCCTAACCTTAGCAGATAAATTCACAAGTTTTCTTCTCGCCAGACAATGTCGTCTTCTTTAAGATTTTCCATTACTTTAATGTATTTATCTTAACCTTGCTTGAACTCCAAAAAGTCTGCTTCGCCATCCAGAAAGAAGGTGAAGACTTCAACCTCATCGATGAGGTATCTCTCAAGGTACCCAGTGGTCACTTCATGGCCATCGTCGGGCCATCTGGATGTGGCAAAACCACCTTACTCAAAACCATCGCCGGGCTCAATGAAGAATCGGACGGCGATCTTATTTGGTGCGGCAGAAACCTAGCCAAAGAAAAAGACTTTGAACCTGCCGAAATAGGCTACGTCCCCCAGTTCTCGATCGCATATGATCAACTGACCGTCGATGAATCCATCGAGTCCGCAATGCGACTCAGAGTCCAAACCGAAAACTTCGACGAACTCGATAGACGAATCGACAAGATTTTAGAAGAAACAGGCCTGACTAATCTCGCAGATCATCTCGTTAAAGTTCTCTCAGGAGGCCAGAAACGGCGCCTTGGACTTGCCTTAGAACTGGTAACGAGCCCACCGCTCCTCCTATGTGACGAGGTAACTTCAGGTCTCGACCCCCGATCGGAGCGAGACATTGTTCACTTGCTGCATCAACTCTCACATCGCAACGGCCGCACGGTTGTATCTGTGACGCACTCACTCGCCCATCTAGAGCTCTATGACTCTGTTCTTGTTCTCCACGAAGGACGTGTTGCTTACCACGGCCCACCTGAAGAAATCACGCACTACTTCTCTGTTGATGATACTGAGGAAATATACCCTCGGCTGGCAAGACAACGATCAGAAAAGTGGCATCTGTCATGGCAAAAGCATCGCGAAGCCTATTATCGTAAAATAGAAAAACGACGCGATGAACCAATCGATCAGCGGGAGCCAACGATCAGCGAAAAAGACAGTTCACAAGCTGCAAAATCTGCCACCAAAACAGCGACAAAAACAGCTAGCAAACCAGCCACCATTTTACTTGAAGAGAACCCCGCTGAGGACGATGAGATCATCGTTAGCGCTCCATCGACGGTCATCACACCGGGAGTCATCAGCCAGTTCTCTACCCTCCTGGCCCGCCGCTGGAAAATCTTTTTCCGCAACAAGGGGCAAGTCTACCTCCAGCTCGCCATTCTTATTTGTTTCCCCCTCCTCGTAACCCTATTTCACGAGCGAGGTAATGAAAACATCAAGCGATTTTCCGATCGCTACGAGGGGACCATACGTCAAATTCAGGAACACTCTATGGTTGAAAAGAGCTACCTCAGTGTGGGTTCAGCCGTTTCTGGCATTGTCATGTTCCAGGTTATTCTGCTGTCCTTGATGGGGTCCAATAATGCAGCGAGAGAGATCGCAGGAGAACGCCTGATTTATGAAAAAGAAAAATTTGGCGGCATACGTCCAGCTGCCTATTTAGGCAGCAAAGTCGCCTTTCTCGGGAGTCTCATTCTCATCCAGTCTCTCTGGATGGCGATCTTTGTGCAGCAATTCTGGAAATTTCCAGACGGTAGTGATACCGGATTCATCGATCACACCGTTTTTCTCATTCTCATCAATGCTGCCATGACCTTTATCTGTTTAGGTATTTCATCTCTGATGAAAACAGCGGAGCAGTCCTCGTTATTGTCAGTCTACCTTGTTGGTTTTCAATTACCACTTTCAGGAGCCATCCTCGCACTGCCTGAACATATAGAGTCCGCGACCCGCCCTTTCATCTCTGCCTACTGGGCATGGTCGGGAAGCATCGAATCGATGAGTCCCAGTTATCGCAACGCTATTGATACGGTAACAGAGACCTCATTTGAATCCGTTAGCGTATGCCAATACCTCTTGATCATTCATGTTTGCGTAGGCATTACTGCAGCCTACATTGGCTTACGTCGCCATCGGTGGGATTAACTCGCTACACATCGAGTATTTCACTGACCACCAAGCCACCCCACCTCCAGCTCCATCTCCATCAACATTACCCATGGCAAGAAGATCATCATCCAACAGCAAGAAAAAAAGTCAGCTTACTATCTATACCTTAGCATTTGTGTTGACCATCATTGCGCTTTCTATCGGCAAATCGTTTCTTAATCAACAAGCTCAGCATTTTACTGATCTGAACGAGATGTCCCTTGCTGACCTCAAAGAAAGTGGCACGAGCCTCAGCGGTAATGAGTATCGTATTAGCGGAAAGATCGCGGACAGAATGATACTAGCCAATAATCGAGGTCTTCTTGTCAGCATCAAGTCAGAAACAGCTAAAGGAGAAGCGGGCTTAATCCCCTTACATATTCCTCCTGGAGTTAATCAAATCAACCTCGAACGGGGACACAACTACACCTTCAAAGTAGAGGTCAACCGTGAAGGCTTACCCGTTGCCCAAGGTATCAAGGCTGACTGACCAATAGAATAAAACCTTTTGTCCATCTGCCAAACCAACAAGCACTCAATCATCACACCTCTTTAAAAACCATGAGATTTCTAGCAATCCTCATCACTCTCACTATTCCCATCAGCGCACAGGTGTATAGCCCAAGCAGCGGAGACGGCAACAGCACAGCCAATGACCGTAACAATGGTGCCTCCACCACCGTTGAGAGCAAAAATACATCCACCTCAGTTTATGGGAATGAGTTGCCCTTTGTTGACCCTACCCAAGAAACCATCACTATTATGGGACACACCTTCGGCCTTGGGGACAATAGGCTCGGCGGAATGTTTGAGTCATATTTGGCAGACTCACCCAACACATCAGAAGATGCACTCGAATACCGAGCTACCATCGATTCCATTCTTAAAGCTGTATCTCCTTATACCAAAAATGTTTCCGTTCCTCAAAAAATAAGGGACGGCTTTTCCCTTCTACCGAGAGCAGCCACCTACTCAGGAGATGGCCGCATCTGCGACTCCTTATCAAACGCCATCTATGCGGCAATGTTATCTAAGGGGACTGTCAAAAACTCAAAACAATACATTGCCGATTTAGAAAAAGAAAAAAAACGTATTATCGCCAAAGCTGAATGGATGAGGCGATCTGGTAGCACTGCTCTTTCTAGCAACACCAAATTAAGGATCGGTCAACCGAGGCGCCAAAATGGCGAGGCAAAACAAGCCCCCTCGCACACGGAATCATACAGGATTCAGGAAATGGAAAGGCGCATTCTAGAAATCGAAACCCTCAAAAAAACGCACCAGGGAAAAAGTGAATTGAACATGCTACAGGCAAGAATTGAGTATCAAGCCCTACTGGCTCAGCTGTTTATCCAGCGACGTTTTGAACACGTCATCATCGGCACCCGCTTTTATAATCTCATTTTTCAAGATGGAGGCTCAAAAATGCATCTCAAGAAAGACTCCGATGTTAACAAGTTTTTCACCGAAGGGCTGGGGGTAGAGCCTACGGTAACAGGACTAGACTCCGCAGCTAATGAGGCCATGCGCAAGGCCAAGTCTCTTGTTAAAGGATTCCAGAATCACCTCGAATACAATGAGCTACACAGCGCATCCAAACGGCTCACCGAGGCTTATGCTATCGGAGAGTTTTTACCTGTGCTACAAATCGTGCCAGCACCAGAACGCCGCATCGTTCTAGAATATGTCCGCAGCGGAAATGACTTAATCAAGGCCATGGACGTGCGTGACTACACGCAGGCTAAAATCATACTTGAAGCGCTCAAAAAAAGATCCTCTGATTTTGACTCAACCAAAGCAGAGGGTGCTATCGCGGCATTCACACGCGCCTCAAATGGGCATATTCGATCTGCCCAACTTGCCCTGCTCAATGGTGACCAAGCAAGCTTCCAGGAGGAGCTTAAAAAAGCCACTCAAGTCTGGCCGACCAATCCCAAACTTGATGAAATCGACAAACGACTCGATAGCCTGCTCGAGGATAGCGACATGGCCAAAACCTTGGCCGATGATTTTGACCGACTTCTCAGTGAGGATAACTTCAGGGAGATTTTTGATCGTCGCTTTGAATTTGTCCCTGTTGTTAAAGACGACACCAGCCGTAAAGATGCCATCGAACAAATTGTCAGGAACATCACCCGCATTAACGGCACCATCAGCTTAGCTGAAGTCTCTTCACAAAACGGCAACAACTTTGCAGCATGGGAGGCACTGGACGATCTGAGAGATGAATTCCCCAAAGATCCTGAATTACTACAAAGACTCGAAAAACTATCCTCCAAAGTTGCTGACTTTACCGTCGCCCTCAACCGTGCCAAAGATTTTGAAGACAACGACCTCAATCCACAAACTGGTTCAGCACTGAGCTGGTATATGCAGGCAAAGTCGATCTACCCAAGTAGCAAGCACGCTCAAGAGGGCATCGATCGCCTGTCGAAACGCATCATGCCAGACCAGCTTGAGCCAGAGCCGACAGAGACACCCTCGGGAAGCCCGTTCGATGAAGACATGCCCGTCAAATGATGGCTGTTTCATCTGCTTGCCTTGCCCTTGCTTACACTCTTCCGCATACTTAAGATATACTCAGTATTTTTTTGAATTGTTTGGTTGCCATCGCATCGCTCTCGGGCATGTTGTAACTCGTTATGGCTAATGCAACCAACGTTCTCGCAAATGGAATCGAAATCACCGGCTCCATCAAATTCAGCAATGACATGGTCATTGACGGCAAAGTTGACGGTGAAATCACCTCAGAAAAAGGCAAAGTCACCATTGGTGAAAATGCCTACGTTAAGGGTGATGTAAAAGCTGGCGAAGTGAAGCTCTACGGCACAGTCAAAGGCACCATCACATCAGAGCGCTGCGAACTCAAAACCAAATCTAAGCTCGACGGCGACATCAAAACCAAAATGCTCAGCATGGAGGAAGGCGCCGTTCTTTCTGGCCGCACTGACATCGGAGGCTAAACCAAAGATTTTCTCACCCCATCAGCAAAGCCGACGTTCACGTCGGCTTTTTTGTTGCCTTTTGTTGGCAAGTTTCTCGCGGCTGGCGCCTACTCCACCACCTTCGTGTTGACCTTATAAAGGTATCTGCGCGCGTATACTTACATCTGTTTTTACGCCAGTAAATCCATCATTTCTGCATCACTAAGCCCGGCCATCATCGGATTCAATTCATCACTCATTTCACCCATCGCAGCTGCCATCACGTTGCGCTTTTTATCCTGCAGCCGTAATATTTTTTCTTCCACGGTGCCACGTGAGATGAACTTATAAATCGTTGCTGGCTTGGTTTGTCCAATTCTGTGGATTCGGTCTGCGGCCTGTGCTTCCACTGCGGGGTTCCACCATGGGTCAAACAGCACCACCGTATCTGCAGCGGTCAATGTCAGACCATATCCCCCCGCCTTCAAGCTGATCAGAAACACAGAAGGCCCATCTGACTTTTGAAACCTGTCAACGACGGCAGTGCGGTCACGCGTGCCGCCATCAAGATAACAGTAATCAACATCTCCTTCATCAAGCTCGTGACGAATCAGTGACAACATCGAGGTGAACTGGCTAAAGACCAAAACGCGGTGACCACCACGCCGAGCTTCCCCCAGTAGCTCGAGTAAGCGAGCAAGCTTGGCGGAAACATCTGAGATGCTCTCACTACTGATTTTGTCATCAATCAAACGCAAATCGCAGCAACTCTGACGCAGTCGCAGCAATACGGTAAGCATCTGCATTCTAGCTCCCTCCTTGCCAACACTCTTGCGCACCTGATCCATCTTCTCAACCCCATGTCGTAAGATCGCTTGATAATGATCACGCTGCATTGGCGATGGGTCACACCAGACTATACTTTCTATCTTTGGCGGAAGGTCTTTGGCAACCTGAGATTTAACGCGTCGCAGCATGAAAGGCTCTGTGCGCCAGCGCAGCCTCTGCAATGCCGCTCGATCTGGTAGCTCAGCTGCACACGGCACCTCGTATCTTGTCCTGAAATCTTGCTTGCTACCCAGATAGCCGGGCATCAAAAATTGGAAAATCGACCACAAGTCACGCACACTGTTTTCCACCGGAGTTCCGGTAATGGCAACACACGCCGCATCAGGAGCTGATTGCTTCACTTTCCTTGCCGCTTTAGCTGCCAAGGTATCAGGATTACGGATAGCGCTAGCCTCATCTAAGACAATGGCCGCCATCGGCAGCTTCATATAATGTGCCGCATCCCTATCGAGCAAGGCATAGCTTGTCACAATCAAATCCGCGGATGCCATCACCTCGTAATAATCCTTACGCCGAGCACCATGCATAATGAGCACATTAAAATCTGGGATAAACTTCTGCGCCTCATCACGCCAAGTGCCCAACAAGGTAGCAGGACACACGATCAGCACCGGCAGCTCACTGGCCCGCGGGTTGTTTGTTTTCCAGAGTTTGAGAAAGGCCAGTGTCTGTAGCGTTTTACCAAGGCCCATATCGTCAGCTAAGAGCGCAGCGCCTCCACTAAGCGCGCATCGATACAACCAATCAACACCCTCCTGCTGATACCCACGTAGCGTTTGCGCGAGCGCTGCCGGCAGATCGGGCACAAGCTCTTCATGGCTTTTTTGATCACTGCCATAATGCGAACGGAGACGTTCAAGATAGGCCGATTGCTGCGTTGAAAAATAATACCGACCATCTTCCTGACGTGGGTCTGTATCGAGCAAAAACCCTTTCATCACCTCGGCATCAAAATGAGAAATGACAGCCTTACCACCCCCAGGTGTGGCCATCGTCCGACTCCCTGACTGCAGCATCCTACGAACAGCACCTTCATCCAATACACGGCCATCTACCTGCCATGAAAGATCACAGGCCAACCAATCATTACCTGCTCCTTGCGGCTCAATGCACGGTGTAATTCGTTCAACACGCTGCTCAACATGCTGCAGCTTCTCGTCAGTCAGCACCTGCCACTTTCGACGTAATATAGGCAGGACTCCGGTGAGGAAATCAATCACCTCGTCCTCGCCCCGTAATAGCATTGCCCCAGCTGCATCGAGCACCTGAAAGCCACTCTCCATAAGCCTGCCAATCGCCTGCTGTTCGCACTCGGGATTACGGACGAACCACTTGCCCGATTCATCAGAGGGCATCGGAAACGATACATCAGATCGCCTTGATGAGGCTAAAACTACTCGCTCTCTGCCTGCATAAATAGCGGTCAAGCTGGCCTGCAAAGCACGGGTTGAACCTGCTAATTTCAACTCGATGACAGGCATGCCTTCCTCAATAGCGAGCCCACCCAAATCACCTGGCAGCTGAAACAGCTCGGCTAAAACATCCAGCACTTTGACAAAGGCTGTCAGCTCGATCTGTAGCCAGTCACCGGTCAATAAATCCGCCGGCTCGATGATCCCTGTCAGCATCGAGCTCCATGCCTTCATTCCCTCAGCCTCATTAGCCACCGTCAAGTGACTGTGAGCAGCATCCCATTCCGCGAGAATATGACCAAGCATGATCAGCTCTAGCCCTTCTTCATCTTCCCCATCCTCACCAGAGTGTCTCAATTTGAGCCACATCATCTCGTCCTCTAGCTCCAATTCTAGCGCAGGGCGCAGTGTGCCTGAATCAACTCTGATGAGAGAATCTCCACAGAAGACCCGGGGGTGACCACTGATCGCCTGGTAAAATCCTGCAAGTTTCTCCTCCGGAAGCGAGATCATTGCTGCACCTGCTGACCCAACGTTCTCCATGAGCCATTGCGCTAATCGAGCATCGGCGGCAACCACCGCAGCCTCCTTACAGCATTTCATGTGCACCGCCCCTAAACCACCGGTCGGGAAACGGGGAGAAATCTTAATCTCTAAAGGCACCACCTCGGGCGGCGAGACCGCACTTGGCTGGCGGTTACTGTTTGATGCAATGGCCGGCTTGGCGTCCTCCTCGCGCTTCTGAATGCCCGCCAGCACGACAGCCGCCGCATGCTCACACATTGCCCCTGTGGAGCGAGCCACCGCGCAGCTACATAGGTTTTTAACCCTGGTCGGGCTCAGCACCTTGACAACGACTCGCATAGGCCGCTTGCCAGAGCCTACTTGGGCTTGAAAGACATGCCCCTCATCCGTCTCTTTACAGCTCAATGCAGTCACCTTGCCTAGCCGCAGTAATGCACGGGCATCTTTAAAAACCCGCCCTCCGGCTGCTTGACCTACCCATGGCTCGGTAATAAACATGACTTGCTGCCGGCAGACTGACGAAATGTCGCCACAGTGCAATGACGCGTTTACAGATCGTGAGTTTTTTATCTTTGGTCAGCAGCAGGAATAGTGCATGTTCAAACACCTATTTCTCGATCGCAATTCTCGGTCGCAAAGATCCAATTATCGAAAAAGAATGAAAATCATCGCCATCGCGAACCAAAAAGGAGGGGTAGGCAAAACCACGACTGCCATCAACCTCTCAGCAGGTCTCGCTCAACGCCAGCAGCGTGTATTATTGATCGATCTTGACCCTCAGGCGAATGCTACCAGCGGTATCGGTCATGAGGCAGATGGTGCAGATAGCATGTATCACCCACTGCTTGGAGCATGTGGCATGGAGGAGAAAATCGTCCCCTCGCGCCTTGCCAATCTCTCTATCATCCCATCTGGAATGGACCTTGCTGGCGTAGAAATTGAACTCGCACGTATGGATGACCACCTGGTGCGATTGCGCAAGCTGCTCACCGACTACAAAAAGCACAACCAATTTGACTTCTGCATCATTGATACCCCACCCTCACTCGGTGTGTTAATGACCTCGGCATTAGCTGCCGCAGATGAAATCCTCATTCCCCTTCAGTGTGAGTGGTTCGGCTTGGAAGGGCTTGCCAAAATCGTCCGGGTTATCGAGCAAATCCGAGAAGCCGGAGCTAACCCACAGATCACCCTTGAGGGCATCATCATGACCATGTACGACGGTCGTACTAATCTCTCACGCCAAGTGGTTGAAGAGGTTTCCACCTACTTTCCGGCACAACTTTACAATACCGTCATCCCACGATCTATCCGCATTGGCGAGGCCCCAAGCCACGGCAAAACCATCTTTGAACATGACCCATCGGGTAATGCCAGCATCGCTTACGGCAATGCCGCCGATGAATTTCTGACCCGCCACAAGGTCTTTGCCCCACCCGCTACCGCTGCCAATGTCCCTGCTGCTGATCACAACGACAACGTAACGCACAACGACAACGCAACGCACAACGACAACGCAGCGTTGTAACCCTTATCGCTTGGGTGCCCGCCATCCCACATAGCGCCTTCTGTCTCATTCCACACGCCCTGTTTAAAACAGGCATTCTGTTAAAGAATTTATTCTGTTAAAGACAGCCTGCGCTCGCTTCCATAGCGCTCACCGACCTCTCCCCATCATGTCAAACACCCCCGCAGAAATCGGCAAACGTGCCCAGCTAACCGTTCTAAAAAAGACCGCCCCAGGCTTCTTCCTCGATTCACTCGGCGAGCTTGGCAATATTCTTTTGCCTTACAATGAAGTCCAAGGACCATGTGAGGTCGGCGAAAGTGTCGATGTCTTTATTTACTGTGATTCAGAGGATCGTCCCATCGCCACCATGAAGCAACCCAAGGCCATGCCTGGGGAGTTTGCCTGCCTAGAATGCATCTCTGCCACCAGCATCGGCTCCTTTCTTGATTGGGGCCTCGTCAAAGACCTCTTCATTCCATTTCGAGAACAAAACAGCCGCATAGATGTTGGTAAATCTTATGTTGTTTATGTCTACGTAGACCCTCAGAGTGATCGCATTGTCGCAAGCCGGCGCATCAACCGCTTCTTGAGTAAAGAGGAACCAGATTACACGCTGAATCAACAGGTTGATCTCATGGTTTACGCTAAAACCGACCTTGGCTACAAGGCGATCATCAACGGCCAACACACAGGTGTGCTGTTTGCCAACGAAGTCTTTCGCAAACCGGCACCCGGCGAGCGTCTGACTGGCTATATCGCCAAACTACGCAGCGATGGCAAAATAGACCTCGCCCTTCAATGCCCCGGGCAGTCGACCAAAGAGAAGATTGATGATCTCGAAGCCAGAATTGAAGAGCAACTTGCGACCCGCAACGGCTTCTGGTCACTATGTGACTCCAGCCCCGCTGAAGAAATATACCAGCAGCTGGGTGTCAGTAAAAAAGCCTTCAAAAAAGCAACGGGCGCACTCTTCAAAAAGCGCAAAATCACCATTGCCAAAGATGGGATCAGATCGATCTAGATAAGCCCTCTGCTAGACCACGGCGGTGCAGGCCAATCAGAGAGGCCACTACCAGTGCTCCTCCTAGCCAGATACCGTAACCTGGTGTCTCGCCTGAGACCATAAGAGATGACTCGATGACCGCGCATACCGGCACTAAGAATCGATAGCCAGCCAGCAAGTTCACTGGAAACAGGCTCGTCAGGTAGTTCCATAAGCCAAAAGAAAAAGCTGAGACAAAGGCGAGATAAAGAGTGAGTAGGATCACCTTGGGTGAAAATAAGACCTGTAACTCAGGCCATGCTGACACACCACTAAGCATCAAAAGAGTACCACCAATCAACAAACCGTAACCCGTTGCCGACCTCGGCCCCATCGTTTTCAATATTTTTTGTAGAATAATCAAAGCAAAGGCGCCACTGAGCGTGCATAGGCAGAAAAGAATACCGCCAAGAGCGGCCTGACCGCTTCCCGCACCTGGGCGATAAACCGCAAGCAACACACCCGCTGCACCTAGCAGAATAAACCCCCACTGCTGACGACTTGGCCAAGGCGACTTCAATAATAACGGAGCCAACAGCAACCACCAAATACTGCCCGACCCGACCAGTAATCCTCCCAATACCGCGCTCGAAACAGCCAGCGCTGTGTAGAACAAAGCGTATTGTAGATAAGTTTGGGCACAGGCAAATACGAGTAGCCTAACGAGCGATGTGTTCCTCAGCTCTTCTAAAGGCTTCTTAGCAAGCATCAGCAGAGCAGCACCACCAATCATAAATCTCACTCCAGCGAGCACAAACCGGTTCGCCATCGAAGGCTCTATGCCCACACTGTGCCAGTCCGCGTAAATCGCCTTAATCGCTGGAAAAGCACTGCCCCAGAGAACGGCACACGCCAGCACAGCAAAAGGCAGCATTCGAGATGAAATCTTCATCGTTCTGAACGAGAATATTTAAACCCCGGTTTTGGCAACATAGACTGTGCTCTCCGAGTTGCGTCCAAGAATCGGGTTTTCAAAGGGAACCACATGAGTTTCACAGCTGGCAAAAACCTCAGTCAAGATCTGCATAAATGAGTCCTCGGGAGGATCATCTGACCACAAGGCAAACACACCACCTGGATGCAGCTGCTCCGTCATTTTTCTCAGCTCATCCGCACGGTAAAAATCCGCATGCTGCTCATTGAGCAAGTGCTCTGGCGAGTGATCGATATCGAGTAAAATTGCATGATACTTCGAGTCAGGGTGGCCAGCGTCAAAACCGATTCCCTGATGCTTCACTGCTCGCTGAAAAAAATCACCGTGCTCAAAACTGCACCTCTCATCATCGACGAGCCCCTGTCCCAAGGGGACCAGTCCCTTCTCATGCCACTCAATGACAGGCTTCAAGTAGTCCACCACGATGAGTTTTTTTAATGCGCTGTGATCCAATGCCGTCTTGGCGGTGTAGCCCAGGCCTAAGCCGCCCACCACGACATCCAATCCCTGCCCTGGAAAGCTCTTGGCCGCGGCTGCAAGTCCCAGCTCAGAAAGAGCTTCTTCTACCACGGTGAACAGACTCGACATCAAAAAGTCAGCCCCAAGCATGATCTCGTAAATCTCGAGATGATCCAAGGTCTGCATCGTGCGCCGGCGCAGAATAACCTCACCGAGTGGTGTTTGCTGGTAATCAAGCTCTTCAAATTGTGGTCTCACAGGTGCGCTTGTAACCTGACAAAATAGGGATAAACAGAAAAACCTGAAAATAGAGCTAAGCCAATGTGGCCAGTGAATTGGCATGCAACCTGCTAAACTAATTTTAGATTTTTTGTTTTTCGGTACACTTCTTGCTCTGATTTTATTGTCTTAGCAGCAAGCGGCCATTTATTGTGCTCAAAAATAAGGTTATCCTCCCTATTGATGAGCAACTTAAGCAATGAGAACCAGTTTGCAACGGGGCATCTCCAATTATCCAGACAAACACCAAACAATGAACCCAACTCATTATACTAGAAAAATAATCACTTCCGCCTGCTTACTCTTTGCCTCAACGATGGCTATTTATGCAGAAGAAGCAGAAGCCGTCGCAGCAGCCACCGATTCCGGTGACACATCATGGATCCTTACCGCAACCGCTCTTGTGCTGTTCATGACCATGCCTGGTCTCGCCCTCTTCTACGGCGGCCTCGTGCGCTCCAAAAACGTCTTATCCGTTATGGCGCAGTGCTCTGGCATCGCCTTCATGGCTTCCATATTATGGGTCGTCTGCCTTTACAGCCTCTGCTTCAAGGGAGGTGATGGTGGCTGGATCGGCAACCTCGATGCGGCTTTCTTAAAAGGAGTCACCACCGAAACCACCGCAGGAACCTTACCCGAAACGCTCTTTATCATGTTCCAGATGACCTTCGCTATTATTACTCCGGCCCTCTACGTTGGCGCCGTTGTTGAGCGCATGAAGATGAGCGCTATTGTCGTCTTTTCCGCACTCTGGC
>CAWVVN010000024.1:0-23329 GCA_963933605.1 uncultured Verrucomicrobiales bacterium | reverse complement strand
CTAAGACTTCTGATCGACACTACGCATTTGAATGTCGGTAATTTCGACGTGTAGTGGGGTGTTGAGGATATGCAACACAGAGGCGGCGACGTCTTCGGGCTGAAGCAAGCGCATGCTTGCTCGGGTCTGAGCGAGCTGATCTTCGCGGTTTTTAAAGTAGTGATCGAGAAGTGGAGTATCTACAAAGCCGGGGGAGACGGTAGCGACACGGGTAGGGCTACCGTCAGCCCGAAGTTCATAACGCAAGGCATCACTAATGCCGCGCACGGCAAACTTGGTGGGGGAGTAGAATCCGCCAGAGGGCGGCACACGATGGCCGCTCATGCTGGAGGTGTTGATGATCTGGCCACCGGATTCAGGAAACAGAGCGAGGGATTTCTGGCAGCAAATGGTGAGCGCTTGCACGTTGAGCTGCCACATGGTTTCCCAATCGGCGGGGTTGCCATCAGAAATGCGTGACAGCAAGGCGAGCCCGGCATTGCTGACGAGAATGTCGAGGTGGCTCAGTGATGCGAAGACCTTATCAATTTGGGCTGGGTCAGAGAGATCGCAGGCGATGGGCTCGACACCTTCGGGAAGCTTGGACGTATCACGGCAGAGGCCAAGTACCGTGGCTCCAGCCTCAAGTAGCTGCGTCGATACGGCACGGCCGATACCAGAGGATGCTCCGGTGACAAGGGCGGTTTTATTAGTGAGGGACATATCAATGATCAGTTGCCAAGGATAGTTGGGTAATGAGTCTTTTAGCTAACCGGGCGGCTGCAGGTCATCATGAATTCATTGCCGTCAGGATCGACACACATGGCAAGGTGAAGTGGGTCCTCGGGAGTGTCGGTTGGCTCTCTGGTGAGTGCGCCTCCGTGCTCTTTGAGCCGGACGATTCCTTCGTGAAGATCATCGACACGGAAGCTGAGCCCCGTCCATGTGCGTTTACCTTCACCACCTCCGTGGATGCCGATGGTGGCTCCAGCAATGACCACTTCACTCCATGGTTCTGAAGCAAAGCTGACTTCGCCGCCAAATAAATCACGATAGAAGTGGAGACAGCGCTCCCAATCGGCGGCCCAGAGTGCGTATTTGACTTTTTCGACCTTCATAGTGTTAGTTGGCTACGATGTTAACCAGACGACCTGGAACAACGATGATTTTGCGGATGGTTTTCCCTTCGGTGTGTTGAATGACATTCTCATCTTGCTGAGCGAGCGCTTCAATTTCATCTTTAGCGGCATCCTTGGCAACG
This sequence comes from uncultured Verrucomicrobiales bacterium, assembly GCA_963933605.1. Taxonomy (GTDB): domain Bacteria; phylum Verrucomicrobiota; class Verrucomicrobiia; order Verrucomicrobiales; family Akkermansiaceae; genus Oceaniferula. Next base: position 22,089 of record CAWVVN010000024.1, on the reverse strand, counting down.
GTGATCTTACCGCGCAGCTTGCCGTTGACCTGGACGACGATTTCGACTTCGTCTTCGACGAGGTAGGCTTCGTTGTATGTTGGCCAGTCCTGATTGCACAACATCGTATTGGAGTTTGCAATGGGCAGTTGAGAGTTGATTTCCTCGGTGATATGCGGTGCAAATGGGTTCAAGCACTTGAGCAGATCACGCATTAAACTTGCTGGCAGCTGCTCCGCTTTACCAAAGGCATTGGTGCAGATCATCATTTGGGAAATAGCGGTGTTAAATGACAGTCTTTCGATGTCCTCACCCACTTTTTTAATGGTTTCGTGTAGAACCTTGAGTAGGTCCTTGTGCGTTTCGGTTGAAGCTTGCTCGTCGCTCAGTTTGCTAGAGAGCACCCATTGCCCTTCTTGGTTTTGCTCAAAGGCGAGACGCCATACTTTGGCGAGGAAACGTGAGACGCCTTCGACCCCTTTCATCTGCCAAGGTTTGACTTGTTCAAGTGGGCCCATGAACATCTCGTAGAGACGCAGGGCATCGGCACCATACTCGGAGACGACATCATCGGGATTGACGACATTGCCGATGGACTTGGACATCTTGGCTCCGTCTTCGCCCAGGATAAGACCCTGATTGACCAGTTTCTGGAAGGGCTCGATGGTAGAGACGTGGCCGAGGTCGTGGAGGACCTTGTGCCAGAAGCGAGCGTAGAGTAAGTGAAGCACGGCGTGTTCGGTGCCACCGACATAGAGGTCAACCATGCCAGTAGCCGAGGAGGCGTCGGTAGTTCCAGACCAATACTCTTCAGCTTCTTTGGAAATGAATCGATCGGTGTTGCCGGGGTCGCAGTAACGCATGTAATACCAGCAGGAGCCGGCCCACTGAGGCATGGTGTTGGTTTCACGTTTTGAGCTTTCTGAGTAGTTGATCCAGTCAGTGGCTTTGGCCAGCGGACCTTCTGGGGAGCCGGTGGGCTTGAAGTCGTCCATCTCAGGCTGCAGCACCGGGAGCTCGGACTCAGGCACGGCTTGGTGGTTGCCATTTTCCCATAGGATGGGGAAGGGCTCGCCCCAGTAGCGTTGGCGTGAGAACAGCCAATCACGAAGTTTGAAGTTCACTTTGAAGGTGCCCTTGTTGTTATCGCGCAGCCATTGGATGATGGCTTTCTTGGCATCCTTGGTTTTCATGCCGTTGAGGAAACCTGAGTTGACGGCGACACCATTGCCGGTGAAACCTTGCCAGTCTGAGCCCTTATTGGGCTCGACGACCTGGGTGACGGGAAGCTCAAACTTGTTAGCGAATTCGAAGTCGCGTTCATCGTGAGCGGGCACGGCCATGATCGCTCCGGTGCCGTAGCTCATCATCACGTAGTCAGCAATCCAGACAGGTATTTGCTCGCCATTGACGGGGTTGGTGGCAGTGGCGCCGGTGGCGACTCCTGACTTGTTTTTGTTGAGGTCGCCGCGTTCGAGGTCGGACTTGGATACGCAGGATGCGATGTAGGTGTCGACGGCTTCTTTTTGAGCCGAGGTGGTGATTTCCTGCACGAGCGGGTGCTCCGGGGCGAGGACCATGTAGGTGGCGCCGTAGAGGGTGTCAGGTCGGGTGGTGAAGACAGTGACTTGGTGACCTTCGATGTCGAAGTGGACTTCGGCACCGGTGGATTTACCAATCCAGTTTTTCTGCAGGAGTTTGATGGATTCGGGCCAGTCGAGGGGCTCAAGCTCGTTGATGAGGCGATCAGCGTATTTGGTGATGCGAAGCATCCATTGGCGCAGTGGTCGGCGCTCGACGGTTTCGCCTTTGGCTTTCCATTCCTCGATTTCCTCGTTGGCGAGTACTGTTCCCATCGAGGGGGACCAGTTGACTGGAGCTTCATGAATGAAGGCGAGCCGGACATCGTCGATTTGTTCCCGGCCCCAGCCTTGGGCTTCAAGCTCAGAGACAGGAGCGGCTTTCTGGGTTTCCTCGTTAAAGTAGGAATTGTAAAGTTGCAGGAAAATCCACTGGGTCCAGCGGACGTAGTTGGGGTCGGTGGTGTTCACTTCGCGGTCCCAGTCATAGCCAAATCCGAGGGACTTGAGCTGACGCCGGAAGTTGTCGATGTTCTGTTCCGTGGTGATGCGCGGGTGTTGGCCGGTTTTGATGGCGTACTGCTCGGCCGGTAGTCCAAAGGCGTCCCAACCCATCGGGTGGAGCACGTTGTGACCATGCATCTTTTTGTAGCGACCAAGGATGTCTGTTGCGGTGTAGCCCTCAGGGTGTCCGACGTGCAGTCCCGCACCAGACGGGTAGGGGAACATATCAAGAATGAAGTACTTGGGCTTCGATGCGTCAAAGCCCTCGTCACCCGGGTTTGGGGTGTGGAAAGTTTTGTGCTCATCCCAGTGCTGTTGCCACTTGGATTCGAAGTCGGCAAAGGGGAATGGCTTACGTTGATCAGACATGTTGAATGTAGAGTGGTGAATGATTTATTAGCCGCGATCTCTCTCAAGGAGGAGCAGCATCAGGAAGGAATAAATCAGATTGAGTTCTTCTTGGGGGGTGAGGTCTGCGAGTTTTTCGATGGTGAACTTGCCCTCCAAGAAAGCAGGTTGTTTTTTCACACGCATGACCGGAGTGCCATCAGGGCGGGCGGCGGTGTAGGCGGGGTGAAGAAAGTAGCCAGTGAGAAAGCCGAGAATCGGGATATCACCGAGGATGCTATCGAGGACTTTGGTCCATGGGTTGTCTTCGTGAATACTGAAGTCGGGTGAGTCATCACCCGGGTTGAATACGTCATAGCTTGCTCGCCAAATGGACTTGAATCCCCGTCTGCCTATCGAGCCAATGTCGCTACCCTGTGGATCTGTAAAGAAGTAGCGGGCAGACCAGTCTAGAATTTTGTTCGACTTGATGTTGGCGATCTGCCGGGACTTGGATGAGTCCGAGAAGACAATGATATCCTCCTTGAGCTTGAAAAGCTTCTGTTTGACGAAACAGACGGGACCACCCTGAGCATCGCTGACATAGATCTGCGGCGCGATTGCCACGATTTTGAAGCTGAGTTTCAGCGGGTAGTTCATGGCGCGATGAGATGTAGGGAGAGCTGGGGGCATGGCCCCCATGATGCATCCCCAGGGACGGCTTAGAAGTGGATGTCCTAGAAGTGGATGGCGTGGCCGTCGGCATCGAGGGTGGCCTCGTGGATAGCTTCTGCGAGCGTCGGGTGGGCGTGGATGGTAGAGTGGATCTCGTCGGTGGTGAGCTCCATCTCAAGGGCGAGTCCCATTTCTGCGATGAGCTCTGTGGCATTGTCACCAATGATGTGGGCTCCGAGTAGTTCGCCGTGTTCTTTACCAAACAATAGTTTCACAAAGCCCTCGGCGTCAGCAGAGGCCTGGGCCTTGCCGCTGGCAGCGTAAGGGAACTTGCCGACCTTGTAATCGATGCCCTCTTCTTTAAGTGCGCGTTCGGTTTTGCCGACGGAAGCGACTTGTGGGTGACAGTAAGTGCAGCCTGGGAAGTTGCCGACCTGACGTGGGGTGTGGCCATCTACAAAAAGACCTTCGACACACTGAACGGCCTCAAAGCTTGCTGTATGAGCAAGCCAAGGAGGGCCCGAAATATCACCACAGGCGTAAACATTTGGAATAGAGGTTTGGTAGCGGTCATCAACGCTGATGAAACCACGGTCATCGAGTTCAGGCTGAATCCCACCAGGGAGAACGGGAGCAACGCCAATGGCAACGAGGCAAACGTCGGCGGTGATGGTTTCGTTTCCTTTGGGGCCTTCGACATCAATGGATACCGAGTTGCCATTATCTCGAAAGTTTACGCACTTGGTATTGGTCAGGTTGCGAACTCCTTGTTTGGTGAACGATTTTTGAAGTTCTTGGCCGATTTCTTCGTCTTCAACAGGAAGGAGGTTTGGTTGCATCTCGATGATGGTGACCTTGGTGCCGTATGCGTTGTAAACGTAGGCAAACTCAACGCCAATTGCTCCAGCGCCAATGATGACCATGCTCTCTGGTTGTTTTTTGAGAACCATGGCTTCCTTGGAGCTGATGACAGAAGTGCCATTGAATGGTAGCGGTGGCAGTCCACGACTTTTGCATCCAGTGGCAACCAGGATGTTAGCCGCCTCGTGGAGCTGCTTGGTGCCGTCAGCGGCAGTGACCTCGACATGATTGCTGTCTATGAGGTCTCCAAAGCCACGGATGTAGTCGATTTTATTTTTCTTAAAGAGAAACTCGATACCGCCTGCGAGGCGTTCTGAGACTTGGCGTGAGCGGCCAACTACTTTTGACCAATCGTAGGACAGATTATCGAAAGAAATACCAAAGGTGTCTGCTTTTTTAGTTAGCGTTTGGTAGAGCTCAGCATTTTTGAGAAGTGCCTTGGTGGGAATGCAGCCCCAGTTGAGGCAGGTGCCTCCGGCGCGGTCCGTTTCGATAACGGCAACATTTTTTCCGAGTTGGGCAGCGCGAATGGCTCCGACATATCCGGCAGGGCCTCCGCCGATGACAATGAGATCATACATGGTATTAGTAGACAGTTGGTGTTAGAAAATAGAGAGGGTGGCTAATCTGATTAGCCGCAGAAAGGTGGGCAGAAACGGGATAGATTGTCAATGTTTGGGGGGTGGAGGGCATGAAAAAGCCAGCCCGCAGGCTGGCTTGATTGATTGGACGGGTGAGCTGGGTAATATCGAGGGCTCAGATATTTGCTAGGATATCGTTGAGGGTCTGGCTGGGACGCATGGCCTCACCGGTCAGTGCGTCATCCCTCTTGTAGTAACCACCGGTATCGACAGAGGATCCTTGCACGGCAATGAGCTCCTCGATAATGCTGCTTTCATTCTCCCGTAGTGCTGCGGCAACGGGCTTGAAGATTGAGGCTAGCTCAGCATCTGCTGTCTGGGCGGTCAACGCATCTGCCCAATAAAGGGCTAGGTAGAAATGAGAGCCTCGGTTGTCGATGCCGCCGAGCTTACGAGTGGGGGACTTGTCATTGAGCAAGAACTGCCCGGTCGCGGCGTCGAGTGCGTCGGCAAGCACCTGAGCCTTGGCGTTGCCAAATTTTGCTGACAGGTGCTCGAGTGATACAGCCAGGGCTAAAAATTCTCCCAGGGAATCCCAGCGCAGATAATTTTCTGCGGTGAATTGCTGCACGTGCTTAGGTGCAGAACCGCCTGCTCCTGTTTCAAAGAGGCCGCCACCATTCATCAGCGGCACGATGGATAGCATCTTGGCAGATGTGCCGAGCTCTAGGATGGGGAAGAGGTCGGTGAGGTAGTCGCGCAAAACGTTGCCAGTAACAGAAATGGTATCCTCGCCTGCCTTGCAGCGCGCGAGCGTGAACTCGGTTGCTTCAACAGGTGTCATGATATGAATTTCTAAGCCATCGGTGTCGTGATCACCGAGGTATTGGCCGACTTTGGCAATGATTTGTGAATCGTGAGCGCGGCACTCATCAAGCCAGAATACGGTAGGTAAATTGGTGGCACGGGCGCGATTGACGGCTAGTTTGATCCAGTCTTCGACCGGCGCGTCTTTGGTTTGGCAGGCACGCCAGATGTCGCCTTGTTCGACGTCGTGCTCGATGAGAGTATTGCCATCGGTGTCGATGATGCGCACGGTACCATCTGCAGGGATTTCGAAGGTCTTATCGTGGGATCCATATTCTTCCGCTTTTTGAGCCATAAGGCCAACGTTGGGAACCGTGCCCATGGTTGTAGGGTCAAAAGCACCGTGCTCTTTACAGAAATCGATGGTGGCTTGGTAAATGCCGGCGTAGGAGGAGTCGGGAATGACCGCTTTGGTGTCTTGGGTGTCACCGGCAGCGTTCCACATTTGACCTGAGGTGCGGATCATGGCGGGCATGGAGGCGTCCACAATGATGTCACTTGGTACGTGGAGGTTGGTGATGCCTTTGTCTGAGTTGACCATGGCAAGCTCAGGTCCATTGGAGTAAGCCTCCTGAATATCCGCTACAATAGCTGCTTGTTGGTGTTCTGGAAGTGAGGGGATTTTGGTAAGTAGGTCGCCGAAACCATTTCTCAGATCAACGCCGGCTTGGCAGAGAATTTCACCGTGTTTGTCAAAGACGTTTTTGAAGAAGGCGGCAACACAGTGGCCAAAGATGATAGGATCAGAGACCTTCATCATGGTTGCTTTCATATGAAGCGAAAAGAGAACACCTTGGTCCTTGGCGTCTGCAATTTGCTCTTCGAGGAATGCCAGCAGTGCCTTTTTACTCATGTGAGTGGCATCGATGATTTCACCTGCGAGTAGTGGGGTGCTCTCCTTGAGAACGGTGGTGGTGCCATCAGTCGCGGTATGTTCAATGCGGACATCGGTCGCGTTTTCAACGGTGACTGATTTTTCATTGGAGCGGAAGTCGCCACTGGTCATGCAGGCGACATGAGACTTTGAGTCAGGGCTCCATGCGCCCATACGGTGCGGGTTGGCCTTAGCGTATTCCTTGACGGCTTTGGGCGCACGACGGTCAGAGTTTCCCTCTCTGAGCACGGGGTTGACTGCTGATCCTTTGATCTTGGAGTAGACCTCTTCTGCATCTGCATAGTCTGGAATATCAAATCCTTTTGCTTGGAGCTCTATAATAGCCGCTTCCATTTGAGGAACAGAGGCTGAGATATTGGGCAGCTTAATGATATTTGCTTCGGGTGTTTTGGCAAGTTCGCCGAGCTCAGCTAGAGCATCGCTGGTTTTTTGCTCTTCATTTAACCTATCTGGAAATTGGGAGAGAATCCTCGCGGCTAATGAAATATCGCGGGTCTCTACGTTGACTCCGGATGGTTTGGTGAATGCCTGAACGATAGGCAGGAAAGAGTAGGTGGCTAGTGCCGGGGCCTCGTCTGTTTGGGTGTAGATAATGGTTTCTTGGCTCATGATGGAAAAGATTTGACGCGCGGGTGTTTAAAGGAACCTGCGATGAGGTCAATGTTATTCCTTTGAGCTTCATGCTCTAAGGCCAAAAACCTCAATTATTCAGCGGAAATCCACGCAACGAATTTAATTTCAAATAGGTATGTCTGGCTGACGAGCGTCAAAGCCAAGCCAGGCAGCGTATACTGTGATCATTATGTTCCCAAGTATGGGCATTTTCAATAAGTTGCTGCACGTAGGCAATGGCATCGGTAACAGCCTCTGTCATGTCCCTCTTGTGGGCCAGGCCCGCGGTGATGGCGGCAGATAGGGTGCATCCAGTGCCGTGCATGCCGTCGGGTAGTGCAATGTATGGATGCCGAAAGTGATGAGCGCGGTCAGCATGCCATAATACGTCGAGGCGCTCGTCATCACCTGGCAAGTGCCCACCTTTGACAAGACATGAAATTCCATAACATTGGGCAATATCTCGAGCGGCAGTGACAAGCGCGTCTTCAGATTGAATGCTGCGTTGTAGAATGACTTCAGCCTCAGGGATGTTGGGGGTGACTAGTGACGCCAAGGGAAGTAGTTGATGGGTCAAGGCGTGAAGTGTGTTTTCCTCTGTCAGGCTTGAGCCTGTTGAGGCGATCATCACGGGATCGACAACGAGCGGAATCCCGCTGTTTATCAATACCTTTGCCACACTATGAATGCTCGCTTGCGATGGCAGCAGACCTGTTTTGGCAGCGCTAATGGGATAACTCTCTGAGAGAATGTTGAGCTGGGCCTCGAGTGTCGATATTTCGACCTGTTCGATATGGCGCACCTCTAGCGGTGTCTCGGCAACGATGCAAGTCACCGCACTGAGACCCTGAACGCGGTGGTTGAGAAATGTTTTCAAGTCAGCCTGAATGCCTGCTCCGCCAGAACAGTCTGAACCGGCGATGGTCAGGGCTACTGGGATATAGTTGCTATCCATTGGAGCGCTGCTGGGACAAGGCCAAGTCGGCCGATGTCAGGCTATCGTGTTTTCAGACCCGTAGCAGGCAGGAAACGGTAATAGACCTCAAACATGAACGTTGCCAGGCAGGTGGCCATGTGTGGGCCGTTGGCTCCGTGGTGGACTTTTTCTCCACGCCACCATGATCCATCCTCATTTTGTGCGGCCAGTAATTTATCTCGGAACAATTCATTGTATTCTTCCCAATCAGAGCCGCCTCGGTTGATCATCGCCTGAGCGTTATAATAATGATAGTAGAGGTTAGAGCTTTCTTCCTCCCAATCAAATTCAGTGTTTTTTCTGATGTATTTAATGCCATCGCGAACGACTGAATCACTGCCCTTGTCCCACATTTGGTAGGCAAGCACACCTCCGCCTGTCAGCTCCGGACTTCTTGAGGCACTCTTTCTGTAACCAATGGCTCCGTTGCTACCTTGCACGTCTTCAAGGTATCCGAGTGCATTTTTGATTGTTTCTTTGAATTCTTTTTCCTCCCATAGGCCGGTATGTTTGCAGGCTTTTAAGGCCTGGATTTGCCAAAAGCCCACTGAGTTATCACCATCATCTGAGCCTGCATCAAAGTTGTAGACCCAGCCGCCACTGCGGGCTTGTCCCTCTATGATGGCATCGCCTGCTTGCTTGGTGACGGTGTCGAGATTGGGAATATTGATGCCAAGCTTATTGCAGAAGGTGTAGGCCTCAGCTAGAGCGTAAGTAGCGATGCCGTGTTCATATACCCATCCATGACCCTTAGAGCCATCGCGGAGCAGGCCATTATCTTTCATGCCTTTATCGACGAGGTATAAAATGCCTCTGGTAACAGAGTCACCAAATTCTTCAGAGTTTGGGGTTTCGCAATGTCCAAGATAGGCAAGGACGGAAAAACCTGTCATGGCGACTTTGTATTTGGCTTCCCAACTGCCATCGGGGTTTTGTTTGCTTTTGATCCACCGCAGAGCCTTCATCACGGCTTCCTCACATTGTTCGTTGCCGCCGTTGTTGGCGAGTCGTTGCAGGCGGTCTTCTTTGGAGCATCGCTCCCTCATGGTGGCAGGAATACTTGTGAAACCAGCACCATCTTCTTCTGCGGTTCCCCAGCCATCTCCAAAGTCATTGCCATCGCCAAAATCAGCAGACGGATCAGGCGTGTCCACATCAGGTATAGGAACGGCGGTGAGGGAGGTTGTATTGGCGGCGATCACCTTGGCCATTGAGCTCGATGGTGCTGAAGGTTTGCGCTCTACGGCACGCGTCATTTCCCGCTTGGTGATTTTTTGCTCATCTTCTGCACCGGCCTGGTAGGAGACGATTTCCGGTGTGAACGTCTCAACCGTTGGCAACAGAATCCAGAGCAGGAGAATACCAATGAGCACCACGGATAGAATGGAGATGATGATACTTGTGATAGTAGAAGTGCGCTGCTGAGCACGGAGGCGGGCCTCGGCTTCTGGTGATAGTTGTGCGTGTAGGCTCATAATTGATTAAAGCGCAGGATATTGGAGGGAGTTTAAATGAGGTCGCAAGAAATTGTGTCGTAAAAAAATACGTTGCAAAAAATACGTTGCAAAAAATACGTTGCAAAAGCGATACATGCCAAATCTAAGCGTGTTGAGTGTTTTTTCCAGCGTAAAAGTATGGTTTTTAGAAGACTTCGTTTTTACGTCTATGCCACTGTATGTTTGCTGGCCTAGCTATAGACCAAGATTACCATGCAAAGAGCCACAGGATGATTTTGATTATCGGCCTGACCATGAGTCTTGCCATTGCCGAGAGATTCGATTAGGTCTGTGCGCATGAAATTACGTGCAGGAGTTGCGGGGGCAGGAGCTATGGGGAGGAACCATGCGAGGGTTTTTTCCCTTTTAGATGATGTCGATTTGGTGGCAATTTACGACCGGGATAAGTCCCTGGCCGAGTCGGTTGCGGCCGAATTTGGTGCCGTGGCTGTTGATTCGCTGGGTGAGTTCGCTGAGGCCGTTGACGCAGCTACCGTTGCCGTGCCCACCATTGCCCACAGAGAGGTGGGTTGTCAGCTCATGGAAAAAGGCGTGCATGTGCTTATGGAAAAGCCCATTGCCGATTCACTGGATGATGCGCGCGCATTGATTGAAACTTCACAGCGGTGCGGAAAAATACTTCAGGTAGGTCATATTGAACGTTTCAATCCAGTGATGAAGGAATTGGAGGACCGACTGACAGAGCCAACGTTTATCGAAGCTCACCGGCTTTCACCATTTCCAAACCGAAGCATCGATATCGGCGTGGTGCTAGATCTCATGATTCATGATTTGGAGATCATTTTACACCTGGTAAAATCTCCCGTTGAGAGTGTCGACGCGGTCGGTGTGCCGGTGATGACTACTCGTGAGGATATTGCCAATGCCCGCATACGATTTGAGAATGGTTGTGTGGCGAATGTGACCTCAAGCCGAATCAGTCCTGAGAGGATGCGCAAGATCAGAGTGTTTCAGGGGGATTGTTATTTGTCACTCGACTACCAAGAGCAGAGCGCTGAAATGTATCGCATGGGTGGGGCTGGCATTGAAAAAGTGGAGGTGAATGTTGAAAAAGGCGAACCCCTTAAACGTGAGTTGGCGGCTTTTGTTGAATGCGCACGCGTTGGTTCTGCACCTGCAGTTTCAGGGCAACAAGGAGCCGCAGCACTCGACCTCGCGCTTGAGATTACCAATTTAATCAATCGGTAATTCATTGAAATCGGGTGCTGCTCAGGATCGTTTCACTTCTTGACCTGGGTCGATCCGTTGCTCATGCTTAGCCTGTGGATAAAGTTGAAATACCGCAAAAGTCAATTTACCGGATATCGCTGTATGGCCGCTGTTTAGAGCGGCTGCACGAGAATGGCCGGGAAATGGTCAGCTCTGCGGCCTTGGCTACTGCAGCAGGAGTGAAGCCATCTCAGCTGAGACGTGATTTGGCATACTTCGGCACTTTTGGAACCCGTGGCAGAGGTTATCCCGTAGAGGCCCTTCGCAAGGCTATCCACGAAGGTCTGGGTCGGGCTAAATTTCAGCCCGTGATTATGGTGGGAGCAGGGAATTTAGGGCGCGCTTTGCTAAGATACGACGGCTTTAAAAAAGAGGGTTACGAAATGTTAGCGGCATTTGACTCTGCAGCCGAAAGCTTGCGAGATAGAGATATTCCTGTGCCCTTGCATTCGACAGATGGGATGGAAGATTTTATCAGGGAGAATAAAGTTCAAATGGCTGTGCTGTGCGTTCCTGCGAACTTTGCTCAGCAAGTTGCTAACAATCTCATTCAAGCGGGCATACAAGGCATTCTTAATTTCTCACCTGTCGTACTTGAAGTGCCCGCTGAGGTGACAGTGAACAACGTAGATTTGGCCCTTGAGCTTGAAAACTTAAATTACTTTATACGCCGAAAGTAAAACAATCGAATCAGATCTATTCAAGTTTGCTCCGTGTGGTTTGGGCTGAGGTAGTTCAGTTGGCTTTTTTCTTTTCATCCTGGTTAAAGAGCGTATCCCTTCGTCATCCATCTCAACGAGATAAACAGGGAATTCCCAATACGCCCAAATAAGCTATGGCCAAGAAAATAAGAATACCGATCAAGAGCGCAGCTGACATCAAGAAGATGCGTATCGCCTGTGAGACTGCCAGTGAGATTCTTCAGCTCTGCGCGAAGGCGGTGCAACCCGGTAAGACAACGGCGGAAATCGATGCTTATGCAGCAGAGCTGATGAAGGAGCGTGACTGCAAAAGCGCTTTTCTCGGCTACCGTGGTTTTCCCGGTCAAATTTGTATTTCTCTCAATGAGGAGGTGGTTCATGGCATTGGCTCAGATACCGTTATTAAGCCAGGTGATATTCTTAAAATTGATGTTGGTATTACCAAGGGGGGATGGATTGGAGACAATGCGACAACGGTTCCGGCTGGCGAGATTGATCTAGAAACCAAGCGGCTGATGTGTGCCACGGAGCAGTCCCTTTACGATGCGATTGATCAAGCGCGACCGGGGAACTTGCTCGCTGACGTTTGCGGAGCTGTTGAGGCTCACGTGAAGCCTCACGGGTTCACGGTGGTAAGAGAATTTGTCGGTCATGGTGTTGGGCGTAATCTGCATGAGGAGCCACAAGTTCCCAACTATCGACCATCGGGAAGATCTCCCAAGCTGCGTCCTGGCATGGTGTTGGCTATTGAGCCGATGGTGAACGCGGGGGTGGCAGGAGTTACTATTCTTAGCGATGGCTGGACAGTTATTACCAATGACCGCAAGAACTCATCCCACTTTGAGCACACCGTATTGGTCACCAGTGGTAAGCCCGATATCATGACAGCACGCCCTCGTGAAGCTACTGAGGAATTGTTGGGCATTAACATGCAAGATTAATGGCAAGCTTGCTCATTGCTGGTTACGGATTTTTGGGGCGCGCTCTCGAAAGCAAGTTTGAAGCTGCCGGATGGCAGGTGAGCAAGCTGAACCGAAGTGGTACTGACGGAGCCATTGCCTGTGACCTTTCATCAGCAGATGACGTAGCGGCTTTGCCCGGGGGCTATGACCTAATCATTCACTGCGCTGCTTCAGGTGGTGGCGGGGAAGAGTCTTATCGAAAGGTTTATCTCGAAGGCTGCCGTAGCCTATTGAGGAGATATCCCAATACGCGTTTTATCTTCACCTCAAGCACGTCGGTCTATCCTCAGGAAGATCATTCCATAGTAAGCGAGGCAAGCGAGGCGAACCCTACTAGCCCGACGGCTCAAGTTCTTAGGGAAACTGAGCAATTGGTGCTTCAGGCTGGGGGAGTAGTAGGCCGCTTATCGGGACTTTATGGTCCCGGTAGGTGTCACGTCTTGAAAAGTGTCTTGTCCGGTGAAGCCAAGATCGATGGTCGCGGTGAGCGAATCATGAATTTTGTTCACCGTGATGATGTAGCTGATGCCATGATGCTACTGGCCACTATGGCATCATTTCCCGGTGGGGAGATCTACAATGTTACAGCAGAACCTGTAAGTCAGTATGATTGCTTTGCTGCTCTGTCAGAACACTTTGCAGTGCCAATGCCCGAACAGCAGCAAGGGGAGCTGAAGCGTAAGCGTGGCAATAGCAGTAAACGTGTTTCCAACTCTAAGCTCAAGAGCTTGGGCTGGCAGCCAACGCACCAAGATTTTCTATCCTTAGCCTTGGCGTGCCAAACAGGCTAGTTACGGCTTAGTGATAAGTCGGCTTGCTGTGCCGATTGAAATAGCCATCGCTAAGCATCATCGATGTTGGGTAGTTTGGTAGTGCTCCAGCATCTGGCGGGCGGGGCACATTTTTGCCTAAGCTTGCATCTTCAGGCAGCGAGTGAGCAATATAGACGGGAGTGCCATTTTTGACCAAGTTGAAGAATTTGGGTGAGAGGTTCTCATGCATGCGGATGCATCCATGGGTGCATGGGCTGTGTTTCATCCAGCCAGTGTGGAAGCCGTAGTGGGCTTTGAACTCACACCAGTAGGGCATCGGGGTACCCTTGAAACTCCAGCCTGAGGGCTTGCTGCGCAGGTAGCATCGGCGCACTTTGTTGCCCTGGTAGGCATAGCCGTGGCTATTGGCACGATGTTTTTGAACCTTTCGGAAAATACGGAAATGCCCTTTGGGCGTTGGGGTCGATGCAGTGCCGACCGAGACCGGCATGACAAGTAGCGCTTTAGATCCTTCCATGACGTAAACCATCTGGTGGCTGGTTGATACCTTGACCCTGACCTTGGATCGGTTGCTGGGAAGGCTAGCTGGGCGGTTGTATGATTGATAAGCCGAGAGACTGCTGCCACTCATAGAGGGTCCGGTGCCACAAGAGCTCAAACCCAAGCAGGCCAGGCCCGTAGTGAGTAAGGTTAAAAGAAGATTCTGTTTCATAACTACCAGCAAGATGCCCCTCATTTATCATGCCGACAAGTAGGAAAAGTGCATCGATAGGGGAAGAATACTATCAGGCTGGCGCTTGAAGCTTGCAATTTCACTCAAAAAACCGCATCAAACCGCGTCATGAAGACCGAAAGCATCCACAAATACCGCGCATTTCCAGCGGTGGACCTGCCTGACAGAGAATGGCCTGATCAGACCATTACCAGTGCTCCGGTCTGGGCGAGTGTGGACTTGCGTGATGGCAATCAAGCTCTGCCCGTGCCGATGTCGATTGAAGAAAAGCTCGAGTTCTTTCAGCTCCTCTGCCGTGTTGGTTTTAAGCAAATTGAAATTGGGTTTCCTTCTGCCGCTGACACCGAGTTCAACTTTTGTCGCCACTTAATAGAGAATGACTTGATCCCCGATGATGTGACCATTCAGCTTTTGGTGCAGACTCGAGAGCACCTGATCCGCAGATCCTTTGAGGCCATCAAGGGAGCCAAGCGTGTTATTGTGCATATTTATAATTCCACCTCACCATTGCAGCGACGAGTTACTTTTGGCAATGCCAGCCGTGAGGAAATCAAGCAGCTTGCTGTGGATGGCGCGAAGCTGGTTAAAGAATTAGCCCCGTCGATTCCAGAAACGGAAATCATGCTGCAATATTCTCCGGAGTCATTTTCTGATACCGAACTGGATTTTGCCTTGGAGTGTTGTAATGCCGTGATTGATGTCTGGCAGCCTAGCCCAGAGCACAAGATGATTATCAACCTGCCCGATACGGTGCAGTGGACCACGCCCAATATTCATGCAGACATGATTGAGTGGATGGGCCGAAACCTTAAGCGAAGGGACTCGGTTCTTGTTTCTCTGCATACCCATAACGACCGTGGCACCGGAACGGCAGCCACAGAGCTCGGCTTGATGGCTGGAGCAGACCGTGTTGAGGGCACGCTCTTCGGCAATGGCGAGCGCACCGGTAACCTTGATATTGCAAACGTGGCACTTAACATGAACAGCCACGGCATTGAGACGGGGCTTGATTTTTCTGATCTGCCAGAGATCCGTGCCGTATACGAGCGGGTTACGCGCATGAGTGTTCCAGAACGTTATCCGTACGCAGGGGAGTTGGTCTTCACCGCATTTTCTGGATCCCATCAGGACGCTATTAAAAAGGGCTTGGATCTCCGTAAGAAGGAGGTTGAAGAGGATGCTGATACACCCTGGGCTGTCCCTTACCTGACGATAGATCCTCAAGATATCGGCCGTTCCTACGAGGCGATTATCCGTATTAACTCCCAGTCGGGCAAAGGAGGCGTGGCCTATGTGCTAGATCGTGAGCACGGCTTTGACCTGCCCAAAACAATGCACCCGACGGTCGGCATGTTAGTGTATGCATTGGCTGATGAGTTGGGGCGTGAGTTGACGCCAGATGAGATTCGCGAGGTATTTTTTGATAAGTTTGTCAATCTTGATGAACCCTTGACCTTGCGTGACTATGAGCTTGATCATCATGCCGGAAAAAAAGGTGAGGTGGCATGCCATGCTGATATTTCAATCAATGGGGAACTCAAAAAAATCAGCGGTTTAGGTAATGGTCCGATCAACGCATTTGTGCATGCGCTTGAACAAGTAGATTTGAAAACTTTCACGCTCACTGATTACAGGTCTCATGCGGTTCGCGGTGGTTCTGATGCTGATTCTGCGGCATACATTCAGCTGAAGAGTTTGGATGATCAAACCTTAGCATGGGGCTGTGGCGTCGATCCATCTATCGAAATGGCCGGCCTCAAGGCGCTGGTTTCTGCAGCTAACCTATTGGCTGCTGCTAAGAGTTAATTTAAGTCACTAAGTTCATGTTACGTTTTACTTTATTTGGCATCCCTATCGTCGTTGAGCCATGGTTTTGGCTGACGATGGCTTTTCTTGGTGGTGGGCTCAACGCCTTGCAGAGAAATTACCCTGGAGATTACTTGGGGGTGATCCTTTTCATGATGGCTGGGTTTGTTTCCGTGCTGGTGCATGAGCTGGGACATGCCCTCACCGGGTCGAAACGTGGAGGCGGCCAGGTATGGATCAGGCTTTGGGCATTGGGTGGTCTTGCCTACCAGCAAGGGGGCCGCTTAGACCGGAAAAACCGCTGCTTGATGATACTGGCAGGCCCAGGTGCGGGCCTCTTGCTTGCGGTTGTCAGTATTGCCTGTCTGTTTGTTATTTTTCCGGTGCCAGAGGCTTTACTGAGATTGCAGTATTACCTCAAATACACGAATATCTTCCATCAGGATATGGTGAGCATTTTTCCTGACAACCGACCGATCTACGGATTTTTAAATTCATTGATTTGGGTCAACGTTTGGTGGTCTCTATTAAACCTCATCCCGATTTTCCCACTAGACGGTGGCCAGTTCGTGGAGCAGATCATCAAATCCCGCAAAAAAATGCACCAGATTGGCATGATCGCGGGCGCTGGGTGCATGCTTTTACTGCTGTCCATGGGCTCAATCTTCGGATTGCTGATCTTCGGTTTTCTGACCTATCAGAACTTCCAATCATACAGGCAGGCAAGCTTCTAGCCCTGAGCTGCTTGCTGCATGAGGATAGTCCTTGGAAAATGATCTGAGTTACTTATTCTTCGTTCATGGAAACATTCATGCTGATCATCTCGGAGCCCTTTACTTGGGGGCTTGTTGTCGGGTTATTTTTACTCGTCATGGTCTGGAGGCTGATGCGCAAGGACATCACCATGCTGCGCAGCGAAAAGAAGCGTTTGCAGGAGGAAAACAAGGAGCTTCAGGGGCACCTCAACACCCAGCTCAAAATCAATGCCAAGGGCAATGATCAGCTTGAGGCTGATCTCATCGAGTTACGTGAGCAGAATGAGAATTTGAGGTCTAATCTCAACGTGGCCAAGCAGAAGCCTGGACGTGCCGAGCTGCGTCACCTTCAGATGATGGAGAGTGCGGTCAGTGTGATGAGAGAGCAGGCGCCTGGTTTTGCTCCCGCATGGGAAAAGGCAATGCGTGATGCTGAAGCCGCTGAACTAGCTGCTGAGGGGGGCTTGAAGAAGCTGATCCGCAAGGTGCTCCCCACCAGCAAATCGGCACCAGCTATTTCCACTCAGGAGCAAACCACTCCTGCTGAGGACGGCAGACAAACAGAGGATTGAGAGAGCACGGCAAAGATCTGTCATCGCTGGCCTATCTTGACTCTTGTCTCTTAGGGCTGAATATGCTTTTCTCCGCGCATCTCGCAGTATTTACAGACGAGATAGATTTTACCTATAACGCAATACCACTATGAAAATCGTCGTCGCATATTCAGGAGGTTTAGATACCTCAGTTCTCCTTCTTTGGCTCAAGGAAAAGTACAATGCTGAAATCATCGCTTACTGCGCTGATGTTGGCCAGGGAGAGGAGCTTGATGGGCTCGAGGAAAAGGCGCTGAGCACGGGTGCCAGTAAGTGTTACATCGGAGATCTGAAGGAGGAATTTGCCGCTGATTATATTTACCCTATGTTTCAGGCCAATGCCCTTTATGAAGGTCGTTATCTGCTGGGAACGTCGATTGCTCGCCCATGTATTTCGAAAGGAATGGTAGATGTGGCTATCAAGGAGGGTGCAGATGCCATTGCTCACGGAGCAACGGGTAAAGGCAATGATCAGGTAAGATTCGAACTTTCCGTCGCTGCTCTCGCACCAGATATTAAGATGATTGCTCCGTGGCGTGATGCTGAGTTCCGTGCTCAGTTCCCCGGTCGCTCAGAGATGATCGCCTACTGTGAAGAGCATGGTATTGATGTCACTGCATCGAAGAAGAAGCCATACTCGATGGATCGTAACTTACTGCATATTTCTTTTGAAGCAGGGGCGCTTGAGGACACTTGGTACGATGCCACGGGTGAAGCTGATCGTGACATGTATGTGCTCTCTGTCTCTCCTGAGGAAGCTCCAGATACTCCCGAGTATGTTGAGTTTTTGTTTGAGAAGGGTAATATTATAGGGCTCAAGTATGATGGTTTGGCTCAGATCATTGAGGACTTGGGTGACTTCAAGGTAGAGGGCGACAAGGACGGCTATACCTTACTCAGCCCTTATGGTGTCATGCGGGTGTTGAATTTCCTAGGTGGCAAACATGGCATCGGACGTATCGATATCGTCGAAAACCGTTTTGTCGGCATGAAATCACGCGGTGTTTACGAGACGCCTGGAGGCACCATCATTCTTGCGGCGCACCGAGACCTGGAGACATTAACCATGGATCGTGAGGCACAGTATGTGCGTGACAGTTTGATCACCAAATACTCTCAATTGGTTTACAATGGATTCTGGTTTGCTCCCGAGCGCGATGCAATTCAGGCCCTAGTCACCGAGACACAAAAGACGGTGTGCGGTGAGGTGAGACTCAAACTTTATAAAGGAAATTGCCTGCAAGCAGGACGTCGCTCGCCGCTTACGCTATACTCGGAGGATGTTGCTACCATGGAAGGTGGCGCCGAGGAGGCATACAATCAGGATGATGCCACAGGTTTCATTGCCCTCAACGCTCTTCGTCTCAAGGCCTCAGCTCGTCAAGGCGAGTAATACAAAGCTGGTCTCTTGTCAGATGACTGCTAAATAATCAATCACCATGGACGATGCAGTCATTTATACCATTCTCGGTGAAGCCGGATTCACCAAGATGGTGGCTGCTTTTTACCGAAGGATTAAACAAGATCCTTTGATCGGCCCGATGTATCCTGAAGAGGACCTCGTAGGGGCGGAAGAACGTTTGCGTGATTTCTTGTTATTTCGTTTTGGCAATGATCCACGCTATCAAGCTAAACGTGGGCATCCACGCTTGAGGATGCGGCACGCTCCCTTCTCCATTGGTGAAGCCGAGGCTGTGCGCTGGCTGGAACTCATGGACGAAGCGATGGATGAAACCAATGTGCCAGCATCCATCAAGCTTGAGCTGAACGCCTTCTTTACGATGGTGGCGCATAACATGCGCAACCGGCAGGAATAAAAAAGTTAAACAAACGCATATAGAGATGAACAGTATTTGGTTATTTGTCGGTTTTATTGGCCTCTATTTCTCCATGCAGTTATGGATTTTGCCTGCATGCGGTATTCCTACATGAATGTCCGGTAGAAATTCTCCGGGTGAGAATGAAGGCAAGGCAGCAGCAGTTACCAGCGAAGCAGCAGTAGAGAAGCTGAGTGAGCTAGAAAAGCCAATCGATGTTAAAGCCTCAGAGACGCTTGAGCCAGATGAGCCAGCTGAGCTGGGTGAGCAGCACGATCAAGGTGAGCAACTTGAGCAAACTAAGCAGCTTGATCCAACCAAGGGTCCATAGTGTTAAGAGGCTTTTGTTTTGGTGTCATCTACAAGAGTCCAAAATGGAGCCCGAAAAAAGGGGCGTCCCGTTAAGGAGCCCCTGTTTGTTTGGTCGCTTAATCTAATTAAGGCTCAATGATGGCATAATCTCCGTCTTGGCGACGGTAGAGAATTTGCAGCACATTGCGACGCTCGTTGTTGTAAACGATGAATGGCTTGTCTGAGAGCTCAAGTTCCATGATGGCTTCTTCCTTAAGTAGGGTGCGCAAGCGGTATGCCTCACGGTGAATGATCATGGGTTCTGGATCAGCCTCTGGCTCTTCCGCTGACGAAATTTCATCAAGGACATTGGAAGCAAAAACCTTTTCGTCAAGATGGCGAATCGTGTCTTTTCTTCTGTTGGGCCTGTGCTTTCTGAGTAAGCGAGTTTTGTGCTTACGCATGCGGCGGGCTATTTTGGCGATAGTCTCATCAATAGCAGCATACATGTCTTTGCTCTCAGTCGAGGCATCGATGACGATGTGGTTAGCGCAGAAGAGAATGATTTCAGCATGATGTCGGTTTTTGTGAGCATCAAGGATGGCTTTGGCCTCGATAATTTTTGGGTAATCTAGGTGTAGACCCTGGATTTTCTTGGTTGCGTAATCGCGCAGGGCATCGGTGACTTCTTCGTGACGTACGGTAATAGTAATTTGCGTATTAGCATTAGCTGATTGCATCTTTGTTTTTTCCTTTCTTGTTTGTGTTATGCAGCACTTAGCTGCGAAATAAATGAGTATCTAAAATTGAACTGTGATGAGTGGTATGATGATTAAAGCACAAAATCCTCGCCCAAGTAATGTTTTCGAGCGAGTGGGTTAGCGGCAATGTCTTTGGCTTCGCCTTCGAGGATGAGCTGCCCCTCATGCAGTAAATAAGCATGGTCGGTAATGTGCAGGGTTTCACGCACATTGTGATCGGTAATTAAGATGGAAAGCCCATCTTGCTCACGTAAGTCTCGTACGATGGTTTGGATGTCACCCACAGCGATCGGGTCAACGCCACTAAATGGCTCATCGAGCATGAGTAGAGTAGGATCAGTGCACAGAGATCGCGCGATGGTGAGGCGGCGCTTCTCACCTCCGGAAAGTGAGAGGGCCTCAGAATCACGCAGCTTGGAAATATTGAAGCGCTCTAGTAGCTGGTCAGCACGATGGTGACGCTCTTTACGGCTGAGCTCTTTACGGGTCTCGAGCACGGCGAGGAGGTTGTCGAGCACGCTGAGGTGACGGAAGATGGATTCTTCTTGGGGCAAGTAGCCCATGCCCAGTCTGGCACGTTTGTGCATAGGCAGCGTTGAAATATCATTGCCTGAGAAACTGACCACTCCGGCATCAGCGGGGATGAGGCCGGCGATCATATAAAAGCTGGTGGTTTTGCCAGCTCCATTGGGACCAAGGAGACCGACAATTTCGCCTTCGCGCACACTCAGATTGACATTATTGACGACGGTGCGGCCAGCGTAGGTTTTCATCAAACCACGAGCTTCTAGTAGTGTTGGTGAGCTTCGGCGTGTCCCTGTATCCAGATGCAGAGTCGTGTGATCTGATGGTGGGGCGAGAGCTTGCTGTTGCTCAGTTGTTGAAGCGTCTGTTGTGGTTTCTGGCATCGTTGTTCGTGTAGCTAGATTCTATTTTAGCGAGATTCTTTTTGGGTGACAGCTTGCATTACCCACTTTCCCTTGCTGGTGATAATACTTTCGATATCCTTGTCTTTCATTTGTATTCTAATCCATTGGCCATCCTCTCCGGCCTGAAGGTATTCATTGGCGCTCTGTTGAAGCGTGGGGCGCCCTCCTTTAAGAATCATTTCACCAGTTTTTGCATTGTAGCTGGCTATGTTACCGGAAGCGAGAAAGGGTTGGTCATCACTATTTTTGCCAAGGATCTTGACGCTTCCTGTGGCGATAATTTCTTGAAGATCTCCGAGTTCCGAAAAGCTGCTGTCTTTTTGCTCTGGTATTGGCTCTGTTTTTTGAGGCTCGGCTCCGTTGGGTGCATTGTTCTTTTTTTCCTCCTTGGGGCTGTTGTCGAATAAGATTTTGAGTTCATCACTACACCTTAATTTGAAGTCAGAGTTAGACTCATCAAGCCTGATGTTTTTGAGATAGGCTAGTATTCCTTCTTCGTTGTCGAAATAGATGCCGCCATCACACTCTATCTTGATGGTGCTTAGCTCTTTCTCTTTATTTGCCGTCTTTTCGTCAGGACTGGTTTGATTGTCGGCTTGTGTTAGCTCTGTTGCTGGCTCGGTTGGTATATTTTGTTCGAGCTTTTTGTCTTGGCCGCTGTGTTTGAGGAAGGCCTGAATTTTTTGGTCAGCCGCAGCAGAGCGCTCATCACTATGCAAAATAGCTTTTTCTGCTTTCTGCTGACGCGCTTCATTATTTTCAGCGATAGGCGCAGCAAGTTTGTCGATAGTATCCAGCTTTGCCGTTGAAGGTGGCTTGGGGGGAGCCGCTGTAAGCATGCTGGTCAGTGCCATCAAGATCGCAGCGGTAGCCATCGCAGCGGATACCCATCGGGCATTTTTAGTCATGTGGTTAGGCTGCATGGTTTGGTATGGATTGAGTGTCGTGCAAGGGGACTTAGGGCTTAGGATCTGAAGCCTTGAGCGCTTTAAGATAAAACAAGGATGAAGCTGGGCCAACGATAAAACCTTGTCCGGTATTAATGTCATAGACCATGCCTGTTCCAGAGACTTTAAAGTCTTCGCCGCTAATATAGATGGCTTCTTCTGCTTTAAGAATAGCGTCGTTTTCATGGTAGATGGCACGCCTGACCTTGGTGCGTGCCTGGACGCTGCCGTCTTGATTGTAAAGCTCAAGTGAGACGTCGCGTGCCTCGATAGTCTGGCCCGCTATCACTTCCATTCTTTCTGCATGGAGCAGAGAGAGAGGGTTAAAATTCTCATCGTATCGAGGTAGTCTTACCTGCCTTAAAATCGTATCGTTATGGAGTTGGCCGAGCAGGGCTATCTTGGATTTCTTTTTGGCGTCTTTTTGTTCAGACGATG
>CAWVVN010000023.1:0-23735 GCA_963933605.1 uncultured Verrucomicrobiales bacterium | reverse complement strand
AAAAAAGCCTCCACTGCTTACACAATGGAGGCTTTGTAAATATTTCAGGCTATCTGAAATTTAGTAGCGGTAAGGCTCAGGCTTGTAGGGGCCCTCGACTGGAACACCGATGTAATCAGCCTGATCTTGGCTAAGCACGGTGAGCTTACAACCGATCTTTTCGAGGTGAAGCCTTGCGACCTCCTCGTCGAGATGCTTTGGCAATACCTTCACTTCACCAGCCTTGTAGTTGTCTCTGTTTTTCCAAAGATCAATCTGAGCCAGTGTCTGGTTAGCAAAGCTGTTGGACATCACAAAGCTTGGGTGGCCTGTGGCACAGCCAAGGTTTACCAGGCGTCCCTCTGCAAGCATGTAGAGGCTGTTACCCGTTGGGAATGTGTACTTGTCAACCTGTGGCTTGATGTTGAGATGCTCCACACCCTCAGCCTTGCTCAGAGAATCCATCTGGATCTCATTATCAAAGTGACCAATGTTACAAACGATCGCTTGATCCTTCATCTTCTCCATATGCTCAAGACGGATGATGTCGTAGTTACCCGTGGTGGTGACATAAATATCTCCCCAGCCGAGGGTGTCCTCAACGGTGAGGACACGGTAACCTTCCATCGCTGCCTGCAGCGCGCAGATAGGATCGATCTCAGTGACCACGACTTGTGCTCCTTGGCCACGTAGTGCCTGAGCACAACCCTTACCAACATCACCGTAGCCGCAAACAACGGCCACTTTACCGGAAATCATCACATCAGTAGCACGCTTGATGCCATCAACCAGTGACTCACGACAACCGTAGAGGTTATCGAACTTCGACTTGGTTACCGAATCATTGACGTTGATAGCAGGAATAAGAAGGGTTCCTTCCTTAGCCATCTGGTAGAGACGGTGCACGCCAGTAGTGGTTTCCTCGGAAACACCTTTCCAGTCCTTGACCATCTTGGCAAAGATACCTGGCTGCTCGGCTCCAATTTTTCTGAGGAGATTCTTGATGACCTGCTCTTCGTCAGAACCTGCAGGCTGGTCGATCCAGTCGGATCCGTTTTCCATCTCATAACCTTTGTGAATCAGCAGCGTGGCGTCTCCACCATCGTCAACGATCAGTTCTGGGCCAAATTCTCCGCCGGGGAACTGAAGTGCTTTCCAGGTGCACCACCAGTATTCTTCAAGGGTCTCACCCTTCCAGGCGAAGACAGGAATGCCGGACTCAGCCATGGCTGCGGCAGCGTGATCCTGAGTGGAAAAAATATTACAAGATACCCAACGCACCTCAGCGCCCAGGTCGACAAGAGTCTCGATGAGCACAGCGGTCTGAATGGTCATGTGCAAAGAGCCCATAACACGGACACCTTGCAGTGGTTTTTCGGGGCCATACTTGGCGCGGGTTTGCATCAGGCCAGGCATCTCATGCTCGGCGATGTCAATTTCCTTCCGGCCGAAATCGGCCAGGCTAATGTCAGCGACCTTAAAGTCGTCGGTGACAGGTACTAGTGCGGGTGCAGTTGCTGTATTGGACATGGTAGTGTTATTGGTTAAGTGATTGGTTGATTGTTAAATTAGACGGCAGACTTGAGCGCATCTACTTTGTTGGTTTCCTCCCATGGTAAACCAGCGTCTTCACGACCAAAGTGGCCGTAGTTGGTGGTTTTACTATAAATGGGGCGCAGAAGATCAAGCTGAGATACGATGTCAGCGGGCTTGAAGGAAAATACCTCGTCAACGGCTTTTTCGATAACTGACTCGGCAATTTCGTTGGAGCCAAAGGTATTGACGTTGATGCTCACCGGGTGTGGGTGACCAATCGCATAGGCAAGCTGAATTTCACATTCGCGCGCCAAACCTGCGGCAACAATGTTCTTGGCAACCCAGCGGCACATGTAAGCGGCAGAGCGATCTACTTTCGATGGGTCCTTTCCTGAGAAAGCACCACCACCGTGACGGCCCATGCCACCGTAGGTATCAACGATGATTTTCCGGCCAGTCAGGCCAGCATCCCCTTCGGGACCACCAATGACAAAAAGACCGGTGGGGTTAATGAGGATATCAGTTTCAGGAGTTAGTAAATTGCCGGGGAGATGTTTTTCGATCAGCTCACGTGTCAGAATTTCACGGATTTCCTGGGTGGAAATTTCCTTGGCGTGCATCGTGGAGATGACCACGGAGGTGAAACGATTCGGCTTGTTATCGATATACTCAATACTGACCTGTGTTTTGGAGTCCGGACGCAACCAGGTGTGGGAGCGATCCTTACGAAGCTGGGTCAGGGCCTGGCCGAGGCGGTGTGCATAGTGAATAGCAGCCGGCATCAGCTCCTTGGTATCATTGGTGGCGTAACCAAACATGATGCCTTGATCACCTGCACCCTGCTCGGCCGTATGCTTATCATCGGCGGCGGCAGCATCAACACCCTGAGCGATGTCGGGTGACTGTTGGCCAAGCATGTTCATTAGGAATGCCCCTTTTTCAAATTTGCAGGTGTAGGAATAATCCGTATCCTTCGCATAATCGGCATCGTAACCAATTTCCTTGAGTGTATTTTTAACCAGCGTACCATAGTCGAACTTGGCATCTGTGGTGATTTCGCCGGCTAGTCCGACGACATTATCTTTAACAAAGGTTTCACATGCTACCCTGCTGTTGACATCCTGTTCTAGACAGGCATCAAGGACGGCATCGGAAACGGTGTCACATACTTTATCGGGGTGACCCTCGGTGACTGACTCGGAAGAAAAAATGAATGGCTTGCTCATAAGTAGAATTTGTTGTATCAATAGATCTCGATACGTTGATGCGTATATGAACCTATAAAACTATGTCGTCAATTCTTAAATCACTAAAACTTTTATCGGACCCCACTCGGATCCGCATACTCCTGCTGCTTTCACACGAACCCCTCAATGTTGCTGAGCTTCAGGAGATATTGGGAATGGGCCAAAGTCGCATCTCTACGCAGCTCTCTCAGCTCAGACAAGAGGCCTTAGTGACCAGCTCACGCTCAGGCAAAAACAACGTCTATGCCATTTCAGCCCCCGATGCCATCATGGAGGTTGCTCGACAAGCAGCCACGGAAATACCGGAAGTTAAGCCAGATTCAGAAACTCTAGCGCACATCCTAAGTAAGCGGCGTGACAAGACCCGAGCCTATTTTGATGAGTTAGCCGGCAAGTTCGGCAAAAGCTATGTGCCCGGCCGCTCGTGGAAGTCACTAGCTGAGGCGATGCTCAAAATTCTCAACTATGAAGTAGTCGCCGATCTTGGTGCTGGAGAAGGCACACTCGCTCAACTACTCGCACCCAATGCCAAAAAAGTCATCGCCGTTGACAGTGCACCCAACATGGTGGAGTTCGGCAAAAAACTGGCAGTCCAGCACGGGCTGGATAATTTAGAATATCGCCTTGGCGATATCGAATCGCCCCCTATTGACGATAACTCGGTTGACCTTGCCATCTTTTCTCAGGCTCTTCACCACGCCGAGCACCCACAAAAAGCTCTTGATTCAGCATTCAAACTTCTAGCACCAGGTGGCAAGCTCGTCATTCTCGATCTACTTCAACATAGCTTTGATCAAGCACGCGAACTTTATGCCGATACCTGGCTTGGATTCTCAGAGGTAGAACTCTTCAAAATGATGAGCCAAGCTGGCTTTCAGAAAATTGAAACCACCATCGTGGATAAAGAAAGTGAGGCCCCCTACTTTCAAACCCTGCTTGCTGTAGCTACTAAATAGCGGGGATTTCACCAATGCTCAAACGCATACTTCTATTAGGGCTATTGGCATTGACGGGGTGCTCAACTCCCCTAGAAAAACCACCAGCCGCTCCCCTGGCCGCTCCAACAGCCGCCCCCCTGCCTATTCCCCCACTCAGCGCCAAGCCTGCGCCTGAGTTCATTCATTCGAAGCCCATCATAGCGGAGGCAGAGCCTATCATACCCCTTGCTGCAGTCGATCAACTACCTGACCAAGCCGCTGTCATCATGACGCCCGCGGCACCTCAGCCGGTCATGCCGATTGCCTATCATTCGGCCTCATCTCAAGGCATCACCATTTCAGCCGTCTATTTTGACGATCGGAAATTTCAGCTAACCGTGGCTGATCAAGCAGATGGTTGTGGCAGCCAATGGTTAGATGCAAAATCTGCCGCCTTATCTTGTGATGGCTACGCCGCCATCAACGGTGGATTTTTCACGCCTGAGGGTAACCCTCTTGGCATCTTGATAGCATCAGGAATCAAACGCGGCTCCTTCAACAAATCCTCACTTGGTGCCGGTATCTTCATCTCCTCAAAAAACAAAAGCGCCATCGTTCGCCGTGAACACTATGCGTCCTCAAGCGTGACCAACAGTGTTGAGAACCTCTTACAAGCTGGCCCCATGCTCGTCGAACACGGCAAAGCCACCATTGGGCTTTCCGATCACAATGAGCGGCCACGTAGCTTCATCGCATGGGATGGCAAACACCATTGGGCCATCGGACACATCGATTCATCAACACTCGCCGCTGCGGCAAAAGCACTGAGCGAAACCTCATTGAACGGTTTCAAGGCCAGCACTGTATTAAACCTTGATGGTGGCCGTTCCTCCGACCTCTGGGCAGGCCCCCGTGTCCCTAGTGGCCCAAAAACACACCGGACTTTTCTCAACAAAACCGTTCGCAACTATCTGGTGATCACATCACGCTGACCGGCAGCATCATCTCCAGACAAGCACCTTGTGATGGGGGTGCCAGTCGTGAAAAGTAGATCAACGATGCTTTGCGGACATTGATCTCACCACTTTGAGCGCCCAATAACCACGATGCAAAATACTCAAAGTCAGGATTATGACCAACAAGGGCAACACGATGAAATTGATCATACGCTGCCAGTTCCTGCATCGCCGAAGCTGGGCGCATGCCACAGGCTAACCAAGGCTCGATGAGAGGACTTGCCGCACCCGCACTGCTGCATATGATTTCTGCCGTCTGACGGGCACGCACAAGTGGGCTCGCCAGAGTCACATCTGGAACCAAATTACTTCGCTTAAGAAATTGGCCCACTTTTTCAGCCTGACTATTTCCCACGTCCGTCAGAGCGCGCTCAAAATCACTCGCCGCGGACGACTCCGCAGTGGCATGGCGTATTAGTAGCAGCTCCATATGGTGAAATACCTAGAACCTAGCAGACTACATGGTCATCCCGCCATCACTGGCAATCACTTGGCCTGTGATGTAGCGAGCCTCAGGGCTAGCGAGAAACAAGGTCAATGATGCGATATCCTGAGGATGGCCCATCTCCTTGAGTGGAATATTACCTATGATGGCCTCTTTCTGGTCATCATTGAGCTCGTCGGTCATGTCAGTGACAATAAAGCCGGGAGCGATGGCATTGCAGGTCACCTTGCGGCCAGCTAATTCCTTCGCTACTGATTTGGTAAAGCCAATCAAGCCTGCCTTACTCGCCGCGTAGTTAACCTGGCCAGCATTGCCCATCAGTCCGATCACAGAGCTAATATTAATAATGCGTGGGTCCTCGGCCTTCATCATGCTGCGCTGAAAAGCCTTCACTGTATTGAAGGCACCTTTAAGGTTTGTATCTAAAACGGTATCCCAGTCCTCATCCTTCATGCGCATCAGTAATCCATCACGCGTGACACCGGCATTATTGACCAGCACGTTCACCGCCCCGAAGTCAGCGACAACCTCCTTACCCAGAGCCTGAACAGCTTCATGGTCAGAAACATCAACAGCATATGACTTGGCTGAGTCCGGATACTCGGCATTGATTGCATCTGCAGCAGAACCACAGCTTGCTGCGCTGCGGCTCACCACAGCGACCTTGCCCCCTTCTGCTGCAAAAGCTCTCGCGATCTCCAACCCAATACCTCGGCCAGCGCCGGTAACAACTGCGACCTTATTTGTAAAACGTGCCATGCACATACGTTCCACGATTTGCATCACTTGCCAATCATGAAATCGAGAGGAAATAAGTCACCTCCACATGTAGGAGCGCTTTTCAGAGATCACCTTACTGCCACTCATCATCCGGATTCTCCATGCAAGGACGCGGCCATTGGTGCGGTAGGATTCACCAGACACTATAAATTCAACGCGCCCAGCTTCTTCACCTGCCGGCAAGTCCTTACTCATGGTCAAAACCTTCGCCCCGGTTGCGCTCTGCTGATAATCCATCACTATTTTTAATGGCCCAGTCGCCGAGCCATCATTCTCCCAGCTCACCGAGTAATATTGGCCTAACCTCTGACGGCGCTCCTCAAAGGTTACCGCACCACGCATACGATGCATCTGTTCTCCGCGCACCATCGGAGCCTGCTTCATATCCTCCACCTCGATCGAACGCAGATGGAACTGCTTCACCTCCATGACATCTTTCGATGCGCAGGAGACAAGTAAGTAAAATAAACCAGAAACACACGCTAAGCGTAGTTTGTTCACAAAGCAGGCAGGTACGACCTTCATCCTGCTGATTTAAGACCAATCAAAAAAAATGCCAATGTTGAAATTTCCAATTCGCCAGCGGGCACCAATCTGACTAGGCTCCCTCCATGGATCCTAGTATCGAGAAGCGCTTGCAACAATTCATACAAAGTAAGGGGCTGCGCAACACCCCTCAGCGCAATGCCATTGTTGAAGCCATCTTCTCCTCTGACGACCATTTTACTGCCGATGATCTGTGGGAGCGCATTCGCAAAACCAAGTCTCTAGACGCTCAATCTTCACGAGCTACTGTCTACCGCACTATTTCGCTCCTAGTAGAGGCTGGCCTACTCCATGAAATTGACCTTGGAGATGATCAAAAAACCTACGACCCAAACTTTGTCGACAGCCCCGCCCACAATCACCTTGTATGCATTGACTGTGGTAAAGTCATCGAATTTGAGGATTCACACATCCAGCTCATGAATGACTGTGCTGCTCGCAGGCTTGGATTTCGCGCAGAGCGACAAACCCTCAAAATCGAGGCCTGCTGCGAAAAGCTACGCCTGCATGGCCGATGTGAGAGCCTCATCAATGCGCGTATCCAAGGCAAACGACTGCCCAAAAGGCGCTAAGCAGACATCCTCTAAAATATTTCAGATATACTGTAAGTTTGATTCCACAATAAACGTTTCGTTAATTGATGCATTTCAACACACACCTTACTGAAAACAGAAAATACACGTTGTTTTTCAGTGCTTTATTGCTGCTCTCCACGCTAGGTCTCTATCAGGCCGAAGCAAATCCTCTCACGGCTGATGAAAACGAATCGATTGTGTTGATTGGTAGCGGCCTAGGCTCACGCATGAGCCACTTTGGTCATTTTGAGACCGCGCTCCAGCTACGACACCCTGACAAAAAGCTCATCATCCGCAACATGTGCGATGAGGGTAATACCCCAGGATTCAGACCCCACCCCGGACGCCCATCGCCATGGGCATTTCCCGGTGCTGAAAAGTTTCAAACGGAACTCGCAAAAAAAAGCGGCAGTACTGGCATCTACATGTCACCTGACCAATGGCTTAGCCACCTTAAGGCTGATAGCGTTATCGCGTTCTTCGGTTTCAACTCATCTTTCAATGGCCCTGCTGGCCTAGAGAACTTCAAGGGAGAACTTTCAGGGTTCATCAAACATACCTTGAAACAAAATTACAACGGCAAGACCGCCCCCAAGCTGGCCATTGCATCTCCCTGCGCCTTCGAAGATGTCTCCCACATTTACAACGCACCTGACGCCACGCTAGCCAACAAAAACCTCGGCCTCTATACCGAAGCCATGAGGACTGTCTGCTCCGAGCATGGCGTTCTTTTCATTGATCTCTTCACAAGCTCAAAAGCAGCTTATGGCGCAAATGAGGATCTTTTCACCAGAGACGGCGCCCTTCTCAACGACAAAGGATACCAGTGGCTCGCTCCCCATCTTGCGGACGGGCTCTATGACAAGTCAGCTACCAAAAATTCAGAGCACAGAAAACAAGTCCATGCTGCAGTGAATGAAAAAAGCTGGTGCTGGCTTAATGATTACAAAATGCCCAATGGCGTACAAATCTACGGACGTCGGGGCGGCGGCAAAAACGCTCCACCACAGAACTACCGCGACGAATATAAAAAGACCCGGGAGATGACCGCACTGCGGGACCAAGCAATCTGGCAGGCACTCCAAGGCAAGGAAATGGACCTCGCGGCTGCAGATGCCAAGAGCTTCAAACTCTCCCCCGTTACCACCAACTACAAGCCCAGTGGCAAGAACGGCAAACTCGAATATCAGTCAGGCACATCCTCACAGACCAAAATCACCACTGCCAATGGATACCAGATGGAGCTCTTCGCTTCAGAAAAAGAATTCACCGATCTTGCCAACCCGGTGCAAGTAGCATTCGACAACAAAGGGCGTCTCTGGGTTGCCACCATGCCCAGCTACCCGCACTACCGTATCGGAGATCCCAAGCCAAGTGACAAGCTCATCATCCTCGAAGACACCGATAACGACGGCAAAGCCGACAAACAAACCACCTTCGCAGATGACCTGCATATTCCCATGGGTTTTGAAATCACTTCCGAAGGCGTCTACGTTGCCCAATCCGGACACTTGGTGCTCCTTAAGGACACCGACGGCGATGACCAATACGATGTTCGCGAAGTTATCTTGAGCGGCTTCGATGACCACGATACCCACCACGCGATCAGTGCCTTCAGTGCAGATCCATCAGGAGCCATCCTTATGGGTGAAGGTGTGTTCCTCCACTCCAATGTTGAGACCGCCTATGGACCAGTCCGAGCTACCAATGGAGGATTCTTCCGCTACTCGCCGCAACGCAAAAAACTCATTCGATACGCCCAGCTACATATCCCCAACCCATGGGGAATCGCCCATGATGATTACGGCCAGGATTTTTTCCTGCATACCTCTGGGCCTGCCACCTCATGGATGATGCCAGGCACAGTGAAGAGCTCTTATGGGGTCAGCATGTATGCTCCCGGGATTCTTAAAGATCACAAGGTGCGACCCACCTCTGGACTCGAATTTATATCAAGCCGTCATTTCCCAGATGATGTTCAAGGAGATTTACTTATTTGTAATAACATCGGATTTCTTGGTGCCAAACAACACCGCATCACCGAAAAGGGTGCTGGCTTCAAGGCCAAATGGCGTCAGGACCTGTTCCACTCAGCAGACACCAACTTCCGCCCAGTTGATCTGGAGTTCGCGCCCGATGGATCTCTCTATGTGGCGGACTGGCATAATGCTCTTATTGGACACGCGCAGCATAACCAGCGTGACCCAAACCGTGACCACGTTCACGGCCGTATCTATCGTATTACCTATCCTGGGCGCCCGCTGGTGAAACCCGCCCAAGTTCATGGCGCCGCCATCTCAGAGCTACTCGAAAACCTGAAACTCCCCGAGGCACGCACCCGCTACCGCACCCGCCGCGAGCTCCGTGGTCGCAATGCCACCGATGTCCTACCCACCCTCAAGACATGGGCAGCTGAGCAAACAAACGACCATCATAAGCTCGAGGCCCTCTGGGTCTCCTGGGGTCTCAATCAAGTCGATACAGACCTACTCAAGCAACTACTTCGCTCACCTGACCACCGAGTCCGCGCTGCCGCCGTACGCGTATTACGTTTCAATATTGACCAGCTCCCGGATTACCCGTCACTTCTGATGGCTGCTGCCAATGACGAGCACGGCAGAGTCCGCCTAGAGGCCATTACCGCTGCCTCATGGTTTCCAGCAGATGTAGGTCTGCCAATTTTAGAGACTGCTGGTAAAAAACCACTCGAAAGTTCGATGAAGAGTTCGCATCGCCATGCACTAGCTAAGCTCAAAAACGAAACAATCCATGACAGCCCCTATTTCCTGCTTAAAACAAAGCTCAAAGGAGACGCCAAAAAGATTTTCGGACAAGGCGCTGAAATATACAACCGCGAAGGCCACTGTGCCACATGCCACCAGCAAGACGGCAAGGGACTGCCTCACTCCGGCTTCCCGCCATTAGACAAAAGCAAATGGGTTACCGGCAGCAAGGAGCGCCTCATCAAACTAACCCTGCACGGGTTACACGGCCCCATCACCGTGAAAGGCAAACAATACCCGGGCCACGTTCCCATGACCGCATTTAAAGATGTGCTCGACGACGAAGAAACCGCCGCCGTATTAACCTTCGTGAGGAATACCTTCGACAATAATGCTTCCGTGGTAACTTCTGAAGAAGTCGCCGCAGTGCGCGAAGCGACGAAAGACAAAGAAATCTTTTACAGCCCTGAGGAATTACTAGAGCAACACCCGCACAAGTAACTTTTCCAGCCTGCTCGCATTCCTTGAATTACGTGGTTTCCAAATCACCACAAAGGCGCTAGAACACCCGCATGTGGAAAGGACGTTTCGCCAAAGCTACTGCTGATCTCGTGCAACAATATGGAGAATCCATCTCCTATGATTGGCGCCTGTATAAACACGACATTGCAGGATCCATCGCTCACGCACGTGCACAAGTGAGCGCCAAGCTGCTCAGCTCAGACGAGTTTGCAGCTATCGAAAAGGGCCTACGCGAGATTGAAAAAGAAATAGAGGCTGGCGAGTTTAATTTCTCCATTGAGCTCGAGGACATCCACATGAACATCGAGTCAGCACTCACCGAGCGCATCGGTGCTCCAGGAGCCAAACTCCACACTGCTCGTTCACGTAACGACCAGGTCGCCACCGATACCCGCCTCTACTGCCGGGAAGAAATTGACAACCTCACCGTTCTCATTACCGGCCTACAGCAATCTCTGCTGAAGCAAGCAGAGCAATACGCTGCTGCCCTTATCCCCGGTTACACCCACCTTCAGCGCGGCCAGCCGGTCACCGTAGGTCACCACCTTCTCGCCTATGTTGAGATGCTCGACCGGGACAAGTCACGCCTTGCCGACTGCCGTAAACGCATCAACGCCTGCCCACTGGGATCCGGCGCACTCGCTGGATCAACGATCAATCTTGATCGCCAACAAATTTCCGATGAGCTCGGCTTCGACCGCGTCACCACCAACTCGATGGATGCTATTTCCGACCGTGACTACATCGCCGAGTTCCTCTTCGACATGGCCCTGGTCGGCACCCACCTCTCCCGTCTCTCCGAAGACCTCATCCTCTGGTGCAGCTCTGAGTTTGGTTTCGCCACCCTGTCTGACGCGCACACCACCGGGTCGTCGCTGATGCCGCAGAAAAAAAACCCAGACGTCTGTGAACTCACCCGCGGTAAAACCGGCCGGCTCTACGGCAACCTCGTCGCATTACTCACCGCAGCCAAAGGACTTCCCCTCACCTACAACCGCGACCTACAAGAAGACAAGGAACCTCTGTTTGACTCCATCGACACCCTCAGCCTCGCCCTCAAGGTCAATGCCGAGATGATTGCCGACATGGCCATCAACCTAGACACCTGCGAAGCCGCCGCCTCCGACCCGCTGCTCTTGGCGACCGACCTCGCTGACTACCTGGTGAAAAACGGCGTGCCCTTCCGCCAGGCCCACGAACTCGTCGGCCAAGCGGTTGCCCTCAGCGTGCAGACCAAGACCCCTCTCGACCAGCTAGACCTCTCCCAAGTCTCAGAACACTACGGCGCCGATGCCAAAGACGTCTTTGACCTCCAGACCGCACTCGCCGCCCGCACCAACCCTGGAGCACCCAGTATTGACAACGTTCGTGCCGAGGTAGCTCGCTGGAAACAATCCCTCTAATTTTTCGCGTGCACCAGCTCGCATCCGCACTTATTTTTTTACCATTATGAAATCCTGCCTACTCCTCGCCATCGTTGCCCTCTTCTCCTTCGCCAGCACATCCAGCCTGCATGCCCACTGCCAGGTGCCCTGCGGCATCTACTCAGACGATACCGTCCTCATTGATCTCAATACCCATCAGCAGACGATCGCTAAGGCCATGGTCCAGATTACCGAGCTTTCTGCAGACGCCGGTAAAAACGCTAACCAGATCTCACGCTGGGTCACCAACAAGGAAGAGCACGCTACCAAGATTCAAGATACCATGACTCAGTATTTCTTAGCTCAGCGAGTCAAACTTGCCCAATCTGAGAGCAACAAGGACGCCTACCTCAATAAGCTCAGCCTGATCCATCAGATCATCGTCCATGCTATGAAATGCAAGCAGACCACCGATCCAGCAAATGCTCAAGGTCTGCACGATGCCATCGCCGCGTTCACCAAGGTTTACACGGCCAAATAATAGCTACTTGCTATTGACCGTGCGGCAGATTTCACAAGTGCCGCCGTCACAACCACGGGCACTGCAGTATTCCCTGCCGTAGAAAATGATCTGCAGATGCAGCTTGTTCCATTTGTCCTTGGGGAAAAGTCGCTTCAAGTAACTTTCCGTCTGAACCACGTTTTTTCCGGGAGCCAGCCGCCAGCGCTTCGCCAATCGGTGAATATGCGTATCTACTGGAAAAGCCGGCACTCCGAAAGCCTGCGCCATCACCACAGAAGCGGTTTTATGGCCGACTCCAGGCAAGGCCTCCAAGGCTTCAAAATCCTCAGGCACTTGACCCCCATGTTGATCCATTAGCATCTGAGAAAGCACTGAGATCGCCTTCGACTTCCTCGGAGAAAGCCCACAGGGACGAATAATAGCCTTAATCTCCTCCACCGGCACCTTCGCCATATCCGCAGGATTATCGGCTAGTTTAAAGAGGGCTGGGGTTACCTGATTCACCCTGATATCGGTGCATTGAGCAGACAACAGCACCGCTATAAGCAGTGTATAGGAATCGCTATGATCAAGCGGGATGGGAGTCTCGGGATAAAGCTCCTCAAGACGCCGGACAGCATAATCAGCACGCTCTTGCTTAGTCACAATAAAACCTTAACGCACTGCACCTCAAAAAAACAGATAAAGAAGCAAGGCCCTTAGAGCGCGCCGTTTCTCTTGATATCGCTGCTCACCAAACGGCTATTGAGCTTCCTCTTACAGCCATAATACATATGCCTGCAGTGATCATGATTGATCCGACCTTTGAGCAGACGAGCACTGCGCTCATAGGAACCCCATTGAATGACGGTAATCTCAGTATAACGTGTGCCCCATGTTCTCATGTAGTGCAGAGACGGCTTGTAAATATCGATCGTATTCGTAGCTGCAAGCGATGACCCATAATCATCGACCACGTAGATATGAGGTTGGCCCTTGATACGGAACTTGGTTCCCAGAGGATAAACAGACCAGTCCGCCGCTGCACTGCGCACACTGCCATACTTGAGTCTGCTGCCACTTGCATTGATCATACCATAGGCACCAGGCTCATTCTCCATATGCGAGTAGGATGTCGTCCGCACATAGCGCGTCCTGTTTGAGTGGCTCGTGTAAGTCGGCATGCCATGTTTATCCTTAGGAAGATCACTTGCCTTGCTGATCGTGCTTGCAGAGGCAGGCTCAGGCAAAAAGTTCTTCGAGGATGATGAATTTCCTCCCACAAAGGCCAAGGCACGTGTTTTCGCCGCAACAACAGACTCCGTAATGTTCGTTGTCAGGTTAGTGGAGCAGGAGCAGAAAGCCCCCAAAGAAAACAGTGAAAGGGCTGTAAATAAAGTTTTGGAGAGCATAGTGAAGTGAGGGGTAATAATAAGCAAAGCGACGATCAAAGCTCACTGAGCTTAGAAAAGCGGTATATAAAAATACCGAAAGAATGGCAATACTTTTTCCGTAGGGGGCGATTTCAGCCCCCATCTTATGCTCCCCTGCTAATATTCCATAAATGCCAGCATTTCAAGTTGTGCCATGCATACTCTATGCCATATTGCCTCCCACCCAACGCACACCCTTTTCCCAGATGCAAAAAAAAGTTCTTATTATCGGAGCCGGTCCTGGAGGACTCACCAGCGGCATGATGCTGGCACACCGTGGTTATGATGTGACCATCATTGAAAAAGCAGCAACGATTGGAGGCCGCAATGCTGCGATTCAGGCTGGCGATTACACCTTTGACACCGGCCCAACCTTCCTACACCAGAAATTCACTCTCGACGAGGTCTTTGGTGAGACCGGCCGCAAGCCAGAAGATTACATGGAGTTTGTCAAACTCGACCCCATGACCACCCTCACTTGGGGCGATGTCTCCCTGGAGACCAGCTTCAACCCAGAAACGATGGCTCGCAATATCGAGGCGGCCTTCCCTGGCGAGTCAGCG
Source organism: uncultured Verrucomicrobiales bacterium (assembly GCA_963933605.1). Lineage (GTDB taxonomy): Bacteria > Verrucomicrobiota > Verrucomicrobiia > Verrucomicrobiales > Akkermansiaceae > Oceaniferula. The sequence goes on along the minus strand of CAWVVN010000023.1, from coordinate 9,587 downwards.
AATTACCAGCGCTTCATGGACGACCACGCTGAAAAGCTGCGCACCATTTTCCCGTGCTTGCTGAATTCCTACCATAAGCTCACAAGCTATTTCAAGCCGCACATGCTCAAGGCCCTGCCCTATGTGGCCACACGCAAATCCGTCATGGATGTGCTCAGCGAATACTTCACCGACGAGCGCCTAAAGCTGGCCTTCACCTTCCAAGCTAAGTATCTAGGCATGTCTCCTTGGAACTGCCCAGCCCTCTTCAGCATCCTTTCCTACATCGAATACGCACACGGTATCTACCACGTCCAAGGTGGACTTTCCAACATCTCAGCCGGCATGGCTAAGGTATTCGAAGAAGAAGGCGGCAAGTTCATGCTCAACACCGAGGTCAAGGAAATCCAATACACCGGCAAGGAAGCATCAAGCGTCATACTCGCTGACGGACAAACTCTCCACTGTGACAAACTCATCGTCAATGCTGACTACGCTCACGCGCGCTCCACGATTTTCGGCAAGAAAAACGAAAGCCGAGAGTCCTTGCTGAAGAAAAAGTACTCCTGTTCTACCTTCATGCTCTATCTCGGCCTCGATAAGATCTACGAAGAAGAGCCTCACCACCACGTGCTCTTTGCTGAGGACTACCACCAAAACTTGCGCGACATTCAGGACGAGAAGGTCATCTCCAAGGACATGTCCATCTACATCAGAAACTCAAGTGTCACTGACCCCACCGTGGCACCTCCCGGACACTCCCAAATTTACATCCTCGTTCCCACCATCAACACCCGCAACAACAACCCATGGGAGGAAGATCACCAAGCCTACCGGGATAAGATACTCGATCGCATCATCGAGCACACAGGCATGAAGGACCTTAAGGAGCACATCGTTGAAGAACGCTGCATCACGCCAAAAGGATGGGAAGACGGAAACATCTTCATCGGTGCTACCTTCAACCTGGCGCACACCATGGATCAAATGCTCTATCTTCGCCCTCAGAACAAGCTCAAGGGCTTTGAGAACATTTACCTCGTCGGTGGCGGCACTCACCCCGGCAGCGGCCTACCCACCATTTACGAAAGCGCCCGTATATCAGCAAACCTCATTTGCGAATCATACGGTAAAGATCGTCAACGCATCGACTACGCAACAGAATTACTCAGCGCAGGCGTATAATCATCAGAACTCGTAATGAGACGCTCTATTGCAACCGCTTTTTTATTGGTATTCTGCCTGATAGAAAACAGCTACAGCAATGATCAAAACGTCGAAGCCAAGGCCAAGGCGAACAATAAAATCTATCACCAGTGGCACAACATTTGCCTCAACGGTGACACCGACCAGATCGACGCACAAATCAAACGCTTCGAGGCTAGACTCAAAACCAACCCTAACGACCAGCTGGCGCGCGTATACTTGGGAAGTGCCCACGCCCTCCGCGCCAAAGCTAGCTTCTGGGTACTCACCAAACTGAAGTATCTCAAAGAAGGCCAAAGACTCATGGATCAAGCTGTTCAAAAAGCACCCACACAACCACGGGTGCGTTTGATACGAGCCGCCGCATCCTACAAAGTGCCCAAGCAGTTTGGCCGCCGAAAAATCGCTATTGCCGACTTTGAAAAGCTCATGCCCGTCGCCGCCGACGGCCCCTCAAACCTCGCTGATAATGAACGTCAGGTTATTCTCTATTACGCGTGGCTCACCTTCAAAGACCACAAACACCCTCAAGCAGACAAGGCCAAAGCACTCTGCCACGCTATTGCACCAAACTCAAAATACGGCAAACTCACCACACCATGATCTACCAACTCAAAAGAGAACAGCACGTCAACTGCAGCTTAAGCGATGCATGGGCATTTTTCTCCACTCCCAGAAATCTTGATAAACTAACACCAGACTCCGTTGGTTTCAAAATCACCCACTGCAGCTCAGAGACCGCACATGAAGGTCAGATGATAGGCTACAAAGTCAAAGTAGCTCCCTTCATCTGGGTCACATGGCTTACTGAAATCACCAAGGTCAACGACATGCACTCTTTTGTCGATGACCAACGCATAGGACCTTACAAAGTCTGGCATCACACCCACCGCTTTGAAGAACAAGACGGCGGCGTCTTGATGACCGATGAAGTCACCTACGTGATGCCCTTCGGCATTATCGGCACCATCGTTCACGGCCTCTTTGTTAAAAACAAACTTCGCCACATTTTCGACGAGCGCAAGCGCCTCTGCGAGCAGTATTTTAGCGCAGAAAACGCTTCAGCCAATTAATCTTGTCTGCGTAGGGAGGCGTTAGTTCAAACCAATCGGGCCCCCAAGTCGGCTTGGTGACCACGGCACGTTCATAGCTGAACGCCTGCACGCCGGCCTTACCGCGGTATCGTCCATAGCCGCTAGCCCCTACTCCACCGAAGGGCATCTCCAGACTTGAGCCCTGCTTCATGGTATCATTGATACAAACCCCTCCAGATCGGACGTCATTCATCAGCCGCTGCTTCATCACCGCATCCTCACTGAAGATATACAAAGCAAGTGGTGAGTCATATTGCCCCAAGTGAGCCAACAAATCCTCATAATCAGAATAGCTCAACACAGGTAATAGCGGACCAAAGATCTCTTCCTGCATCACCTCCGTATTCCAATCCACCTCCGGCAAAAGCCGAGGCGCCAAGCGCAAGCTTTCTCGGTCATCCTCACCGAATTTCAGTGCCCCATCAGGAATGAGATTTTCAAGACGCGCGTAGTGCCTCTCATTGATGACATGAGCCATTTCCTCACTCCAAGGAATCGTTGAGAGCTTCTCTTTCATCGCTTCCACCAGAGCGTCCTTCACCTCTGCTGCAACGACCACATAGTCCGGAGCAAAACAAGTCTGACCACCATTAAAAAACTTACCCGTAAGGATCCGCTGGGCAGCAACATCCACCTTAGCACTGGCATCAACAACACACGGGCACTTACCACCCAGCTCCATGATGTTGGGGGTGAGATTCTTCGCAGCCTTAGCCGCGACGATTTTACCGACATGAGTGCTGCCGGTGAAAAACACAAAATCAAACTCCCGATCCGTCAGATCATTGGCAACATGGCCGTCACCTGTGACCACCGCGACATGCTCGGGCGCAAATGCCTCAGCGATCATCTTAGCCAGTAGCTGTTCACACGCTGGGGCCATCTCCGAAGGTTTCAGCACCACGGTATTACCAGCAGCTACCGCAGCGATCAGAGGGCTAAGAGAAAGCTGCATCGGGTAGTTCCACGGTGCCACGATAAGCACCATGCCGAATGGGTCCCGTCTAAGCTCAGACCGGCATGGCAAAAAATAGACCGGGCTTTTCACCCGCCTCGTTTTCAACCATTTCGCATAAGACTTACGGATCAGCCTCAATTCCTGCAGCAGAAAATAATACTCCGCAAGATAGGCCTCTACATCAGGCTTTCCCAAATCACGCGCTAACGCCTCGAGCAGCGCATCACGATGACTAATCAAGACCTGCTCTAGTCGATCGAGCGAGCGCTTTCGAAATGAAAAATCGCGTGTGGCACCCGAGGCAAAATAAGCCCGTTGCTGCTCCATTAGGGACGTTAAATCCTCAGTCTGACTGGCTTGCGCTATCATTAATTATTGATGCTGACACTAATCCCGTCAGAGCAGTTGACAAGCGGTTATTCCATGGAATGATCTCGTCATGTCATCTCATCGTGTAACCGTCATAGGCGCTGGCCTTGGAGGTATCTCCGCAGCTATTTCCCTCAAGGCAGCCGGTTATGATGTCGAAGTTTTTGAGAAAAACAGCCAGATCGGCGGCAAGCTCAACGTCATGGAAAAAGACGGCTTCACCTTTGATCTAGGCCCATCCATCTTCACCCTACCACAGTTTTTTCAAGACCTCTTTGAGCGTGCTGGCAAAAAAATGGAGGACTACGTTCAACTTGATGCCGTCACCCCACACTGGCGTAATTTATTTGAGAACAAACCCACCATCGACCTTTACCAAGAAGAAGACCTGATGCGTCGTGAGCTCGATAAACTACCCGGCGACCCAGAAGCTCACTGGCGTGAATTCAAAGCCTTCCTCACCTACGGCAGAGAGCAATACGACATCGTCAATGATGGCTATTTTGACAAGGGGCTCGACAACCTCTGGGAATTCATCAGCTATTACAAACTCAAACTGTTAGGCGGCAAGATCGATTACAAGAACACCATGTCTGAGTCCATTCACCAACGACTCAGTGACCCGCAACTCCGGATGATCTTTGAATACTTCATCAAGTATGTCGGCTCATCGGCGATGGATTCACCAGGATACATGAACCTCATGCCCATGATCCAGTTCGACTATGGATTGTGGTATGTCCGTGGCGGCATGTATAACCTCGCTAAAGGGCTCGGCAAACTCATGGAGGAAATGGGCATCCCCATCCACCTGAATGCCGATGTTGAAGCGATTGAAAAGTCGGGCAAGCAAGTCACTGGCATCCGTATGACAGACGGCACCGTGCATCCCAGTGACATCATCGTCAGTAATATGGAGGTGATCCCAGCCTACAAAAAACTTCTCAACGAACCGATCTCCTTCACCCGCAAGCTGGAAAAATTCGCTCCTGCATGCTCTGGCATCGTGCTTCACATCGGCACCGACAAAATCTTCCCCCAACTGGCACATCACAACTTTTTCTACTCCGAAGACCAGCACAAGCACTTCGATACCGTCTTTCATAAAAAGCAATTACCTCAGGACCCCACCCTTTACGTCGTCGCTCCCACACGCACCGATCCCAGCAAGGCCCCCGAGGGTTGTGACAACATCAAGATCCTGCCCCATATCCCACCCCTGGAGGAAGGCTCTGACATCACCCACGAAGACTACGTTGCCCTCAAGGACAGGTGCATTGATAAGATGGAACGCTGCGGCCTGACGGGTCTTAGAGAGAGCATCGTCGTTGAAGACCTGCTCACCCCCGTCGACATTGAGCGCATGTATCGGTCTAATAGAGGATCGATCTATGGTGTCGTCACCGATTGGAAATTGAACTACGGATTCAAAGCACCCAAGACCAGCACTCGCTATAAAAACCTCTACTTCACCGGTGGCAGTACCAACCCCGGCGGCGGCATGCCCATGGTCGTGCTCTCTGGCCAGCAATGTGCCGACCGCATCATCAAACGCCACCCCGTGAGCTGAGCCTATGCCCGCCATGCTTGTCATGCCGGTAATGGCCATCCTTTTTGCCCCTGCCATCTGGTTTCTACTCGGACGCCCACGCTTCCTGTCTTCCTTGCCGCCGGCAGAAAAACCCGGAAAAGCCTCAGCGGCGATCTCCATCATCATCCCTGCCCGCAACGAGGAGACCAACATCGCCAGACTACTGGAATCAATCCAGCAACAATCGTCACCGCCCCTCGAGACCATCGTCGTCAATGACGGGTCCACTGACAACACCGCCAGCATTGCCTCCCAGCTTGGCGCCCGTGTCATTGATGTCGAAGCCCTGCCCGATGGCTGGATGGGTAAACCTTGGGCATGCCAACAGGGTGCCCATGCTGCAAATGCTACAAATACTGCGAATTCTGCCACGGGAGATTGGCTGCTCTTCCTTGATGCCGACCTTATCCTCGAGCCATCCGCCTTGCATGCATTGAGCCAAGTCTGCGCCGGCTCAGATCAGGTTCACTCTATCTGCCCACATCATGTCATCAAACACCCCTACGAGCAGCTCTCTGCCTACTTCAACGTGCTCATGCTTGCCGGTGTGAACGCCTTCGGCATTGGCAAATCCGCCACTGATAACGCCGCCCTCTTTGGCCAATGCCTGCTGATCTCACAAAAGCACTACCAACAGGTCAACGGACACGAAACCGTCAAAGACAAAGCCTTGGAGAACTTCCACCTCGCACGCCAATTTAAACAGCTCGGCATCCCGTGCTCATGCTATCTCGGCAAAGACCTGATCCATATGCGCATGTTCCCCAATGGCATCGGCGAGTTATGGAGCAGCTGGAAAAAAGGCTTCACCAGCGGAGCCGCACATACCGCTCCACGCGCGCTCTTGCTTTCCTCGCTCTGGATCAGCGGCATGATGCTGACCATCGTCTGCCTGATTCTAAGCTTCACTTCATACGTCTCAAATCTCTTCATCCTTATCACCGCATTAGCCTACCTCATTTACGCCTGCCAATCCCTGCGTGTCTTCAAGCTGGCGGGCACCTTTTCCGCCTGGAACGCGCTCTTTTTTCCGCTCAGCTTATTGTTCTATCAGACCTTATTCTTCAGCGCGCTCATCGACAAAAAACGCGGTAAAACCACCAACTGGAAAGGGCGCGCAGTACAATAACATGTGGATTGAATTACCCAACTTCTGGATCGCTGTGATCAACATCATTGGCATCCCGCTATGTCACCTGGCCATCGCCTGGGCCAGCACCTGCCTACCGGCTGGAATGTTTGTCCGTCCCCTGCCGCCCAAACCAACACACGACAGCGCGGGTTATGAAAACTTTTTTCATGAGAAGTTATTCCTCGTCCGTTATTGGAAAAATCTGCTGCCAGATGCCGCACCCTGGTTTAAAGGTTTTGCCAAAGGCAAACTCGAATCAACCGATCACGACTACCTACAAACCTTTGTCTGTGAAACCCGGCGCGGCGAGCTCTCCCACTGGATTCAAATACTCGCCATCAGCCTGTTTATCATCTGGACGCCCTCCCCGGCTAGCAGCATCATTATCATCTATGCCATCCTCGCCAATGCACCGTGCATCATCAATCTCAGATACACACGGCTACGCATCATCGCTCTGATTCACAAAAAATACACCTAGGAAAACATGCCAGCTAAACCCACCATCGTATGGTTCAGACGCGATCTCAGAATTGATGATAACCCAGCATGGAACTGGGCAATCCGCAAGGGAGGCCCGATCATTGCCCTCTACATCCATGCACCCAGCAATGATGGCGTCTGGCAACGAGGCGGCGCATCGAACTGGTGGCTGCACCACGCCCTACAAGACCTCGACAGCCAGCTCCGAGAGCATGGCAACCGACTGGTGATCCGCAGCAGCAAGGACCCACTTACCACCTTACAGCAAATCATCGCTAGCTCAGATGCCCAAGCAGTCTGCTGGAACCGTTGTTACGAGCCCGCCTATGTCAAACGTGACACCGCCATCAAACAAGCCCTGCAAGCCTCTGGCATCGAAACCCACAGCACCAACGGATCCTTATTACTCGATCCGCACATCATCAAAAACAAGTCGGGCAACCCTTTCCAGGTATTCACCCCCTTCTGGAAACACACCAAAGAGCATGACCTTGCTCAGCCTGAAACTCTCTCCCAGGCCAGCACCACTGTTGATATTAAATCAGAGCCTCTAGACTCTCTGGAACTACTGCCTAACATCCCCTGGGACAAGGGCATGGAATCCTTCTGGGACCCTACTCGCAAAGGTGGCCTGAAACTACTCGATGCCGCCATCGCAAAAAGCAAGCCATACAACATCCAGCGCGACTTACCTGATGCGGACGGCACCAGCCGACTCTCCCCCTACCTGCACTTTGGTCAGATCAGCCCACAGGAGTTTTTCCATACTATACGCAGTGGCTGTCCTGATCAAGAAAAGGCAGACACCGGCATCCTGCGTCAGCTTTATTGGCGAGAATTCTCCGCCCACCTCCTCTACCACTTTCCACACAGCCAGGACCTCGCCCTCAAGCCCGCTTATGACCTGTTCCCCTGGTCCTTTAACGAAACCTACCTGCGCGCCTGGCAACGAGGTGAGACCGGCTTCCCCATCGTTGATGCTGGTATGCGCCAGCTCTGGCACACTGGCTGGATGCACAACCGCGTGCGCATGATCGCCGGCTCGCTACTCGTCAAACACCTACTACAGCCATGGCAGGAAGGCGCCCGCTGGTTTTGGGACACCCTCGTTGATGCTGACCTCCCCAACAACTCCATGGGCTGGCAATGGGTTGGAGGATCTGGGGCAGACGCCTCACCTTACTTCCGTATCTTCAATCCCATCATCCAGGGCAAAAAATTCGACCCCGACGGCCACTACGTCAAAAAGTGGATCCCCGAGCTTGCCCAACTTCCCAAAGAACAGATCCACACCCCGTGGGAAGCCACCCCTATGGAGCTCTCCTGCGCCGGCATCACCTTAGGCAAGGACTACCCCTACCCGGTCATCAGCCACCAGGACGGCCGCCAGAGCGCACTCGACGCCTACGCACAGTATAAAGAAATCCTCGCCAACGACCCACGCTAGCGCCCTCACCCCCCGCCCCTCAGACACTACTCCTTCAGCTCATTGAGCGTATAATAGGCACTGGCATTGCGCAGCGCCTTGCCCGAGCTATCGGTGATGCTCTTGAGAGAAAACTGGTAAATTTTACCAGCTACCAGCTCGGCAACATCGAGCGTGACGGATTTACCATCAGCCGATCGTTCCACGCCACTCACGGCAATGGTTTTAAGCTCCATTTTCGGTGAGCCATACGCAGCGTGATAGGCGTAGTGGTAGCTGCTCAGTGCCACTTGATCCGAGCTGAGAATTTGATCGGCATCAAGAGCCTTGGTGAAGTGAAGCTTGAAGCCGTTTTTCTGCAGTTCGATGTGGTGAATTTCAAAGGGCACCTCACCTGAATAAACAACCCGCTGTAGTCCTGTGCCGGGCAGGCCCCGATTCCAGTTGCCCTCACCGACGCGGCCGATGAGCAGCGAGTTGTCGGGAGCAAAGACAAGCCGGCAAATGCCCGCCTTCAGCCCTTCTCCCGCCCCTTTCGAGCCACCCTTGATGAAGGGAAAACACGCCCCTTGATACTGGCCGTTTACTTTTTCCAGCGCGACCCGCATCAGATTGGCATGCACCACATCACCGATAAAAAATTGCCCTTCAAAGGGGCCGAACTTTCCTGCGGTGGTGTCACAAATCGGGGCCCCGGGTGAGTTGCTCAGTTCTCCGTGGGGCAAAAACACCGCCGGCATTTTCCTGATTTTCTCCAGTTGCTCGATCGGCAGCTTTGCAGGATCACCCTTGTCCTTGAATCTTTCATCCCATCTCAAAGCCTCCGGATGACCATGGAAGTCTCCCTGCTCCAGATGATGCAGCATCGAGGTGCCCACCCATTCACCTTGGTTATCAGCTGCAAACAGATCCCCCTCGAGATTCATACCAATACCATTGGCGGAGCGCAGCCCCGATGACCACGGCACAAACTCGCCCTCCGGGCTCACCTTGAAAGACCACATGCGATACGGCTCCAATGCAAAGGCCTTAGCACTAGCCGGGCGGCCGTCTGGTCCGGTTTTACCCGTGCCTGAGAGAGTTCCCCATAGATTCCCCTTAGCATCCTGCACCAGCCCGTAGGTGTACTGGTGAAAGCTGGCAATCATTGAAAATCCATCCGTGATTGTCTGATAGAGATCCGCTACCCCATCCTCATCTTCATCAATCAGCTGAGTGATCTCCGGCCGCTGGGAAACAAACACCTCCCCCTTGTTACCGATCACCAAACCCATCGGCTCATGCAAACCCTGGGCAAATCGTCGCCACTGACCGTCCTTCTGAGTCCAGACATCACCACGCCGCGTCGC
>CAWVVN010000022.1:0-24419 GCA_963933605.1 uncultured Verrucomicrobiales bacterium | reverse complement strand
CGTGCAAGTCGGCGGGGATGATTTGGAGGATTGGGCAAATCTAGATGGCCGAGAGGGGCCCTCTTTCTGATGCTCGCATACTCTGATGATATTCTTCGCCTCTTTAATGGTGGCACCAGTCACCTTTTTCCAGCTTACTATTTCACTTACTATTTCAGATCTTACTTCAGGAAAACAATGCCACTTAAACAACCATTCAGCATTTTAAAACACGATGGACCCTGAATCTGCAACTGAAGGCTCCGATGCCAGCGGCCCAAATCCATCAGAGCATATGACCCATGCCCTTTCCGGCTTTATTGCTGCGCGCGTCGAGCTCGCATCCATCGAAGCCAAAGAGGCTGCGTCTTTTACAGGAAAAAAAGTCGCCCATGGACTTATACTGGCTATTTCAGCGTTCTTTCTCTGGAGCCTCGTACTGGCAGGCGCTACGGGAATAGTGGCCCCCCTCGCGGATCAATGGTTGCATGGTAAAGCTGACTGGCTTCCCGGCTGGGCGGCAGTCGTTCTAGCTCTAGCCATCATCCATGGCATCATCGTGCTGATCTGCTATTTGAAGCTAAAACAACAACCTGCAACGCCTTTGTTCGAGCTATCGCGCAAGGAAATAGAAAACGATAAGACATGGCTCACAAAAAACAAATAGCACAAGCCGCGGCACGCAAGCATGAGCTAGTTGCTCAGCTCTCCACCAACCGGATGTCGATAAGTCATCGCAGGCATGAGCTCGCAGGGAAACTCAAACCAAAAAACTTGGTTCGGAACCTTTTCACCCGCAAGCCTAAGACGATTTTTGCCGGCTCCGTCCTCGCCAGCCTGCTCACGACCCTACTTATCAGGCGCCCAAAAAAAACGCGTAAGGCGCCGAGCTCAAAAACCAGCAAACAAATATTACTTGCTTGGGGACTATCACTGCTCAAACCAGTGGCAAAAGTCTGGCTCATCAATCTGGCCAAACAGCTCGCGGCTGAGAGGTTATCTCACCCTTCAGCGAAGCAGCCCTCACAAGATGCTTCAGCCGTGAACGAACAGGTTATTATTCAACGGTAGCCACGACGGACTCAGGTCCCATTAAAAAGCCTCATTTTAAGGCCCTTCGAGGGAGATGATTACTTACTATTAAATGTGCTGGCTTTGCCCTTTACTCGTCATGGTAGTCTCGACCAGTATCCACTCAATGAGGTATTTCGGTAACAGCATTCTCTCTCTATCGTGCTTAGTCGTATCGGCTATTTTAGCTTTACCCGCCTCAGGACAGGACAATTCTGACAAGGTTAATTTAGCAAGCGAAGATGATTTGCTAGGGGCAAATTTTGCGAAAATGCCGCCAATGCCCAAGAGCCTGCGCATCGTGCATGATGGCAGCATACAATACGACGCCGGCAAGCAAACTGTCCTCTATCAAGGGACGGTTGTCGTTACGGGGGACAATGGTATTACACTCAAAGCTGGGCATGCATTAATCAACACCCAGTCAGAAACCGCGACCTTGAAAGGGCAAGTCGTCGTCAGACAAAAACCTACCACACTAAAAGACGGCAAAATCATTCCCGGCATCCAACTCTTTGCTGACAAGGTTCTACTCAATGCAGCAACCAAAACCATTGTTCTGAGCAACAATGTCACAATCTATCAAGCATCCTCAATCCATCGAGGTGATCATGCGACTTATAACTACGCTACCGGTCAGTTAAATGCAGAGGGACTCGCCAGTGGGTATGATTTCATCCTCATGGAATCCAATCGTTTTCAAATGGTGAACCATAAAGGCAAGAAGGTCTTTATTGGAGATAATGCAGGAATAACAACCCATGATGCTGCCGAGCCTAATTACTGGATCCGCTCAGATCGCACATCCATCTATCCAGGCGATCGTGTTATTTTCAAAAACCTGCGCTTATATGCAGGTGATGTGCCCATTCTTTGGCTCCCTTATTTGTCACAACCGCTTAACGCCGACCTTGGTTATTACTTCATACCAGGAGCACGCTCAAACTGGGGTTTTTATCTCCTCAATCGTTATGGTGTTATGCTCGGCGGTGAAACTGACGAACTCACAGGCGAGCACGAAGGAGCCTGGCTACTTTCGCAATGGCATGCCGACCTGATGACGAAGCGCGGAGTCGGCGTAGGCTTGGACCTCATCGATACTCGGCTAGGAAACCAAGATAACCTCAGCGGCCTCAAGCTCTACTACCTGGAAGACTTAGACCCCACCATCAGACGCACATCAGAAAGCCGAGATTCACTTGATGCCAGCCGCTGGAAACTAGAACTCAAACATCGCATCGACCTTTTTTCAAATGACCAAGATAAGACTTACTTCAATTTTGATATCACCGCCCTGAGCGATCGATTTTTCCTTGAAGATTTTGAGCAGGAAACGTTCCGCATCAATCCAAATCCAGACAATACAATGGGTCTCTTCCACAGAAATCCTAAATTCCATGCAGGCCTCTATACCCGCATGCGATTGAATGATTTCTACGAGCAGGACACTCGGCTGCCAGAACTCTTTTTTGACCAAGTAAAGAGACCCATATTAGGCTCCCCCATCTTGCACGAGGGCACCACCAGTTTTGGCATTTACGACGAGCGCCTCGCCGACTTTCAAACCAGCAGCCTTCGGTCAGAAGCTGATTCCCTCACTCCTGGAGACCCTCGGTTAGCTGAAATCAAGGAGCTCTTAGCGGATCGTGGTTATACCCGCTTTCATACTTGGCATGAGTTTAGCTTGCCCATCAACCCCGGCGGAAAAATAGCCATCACTCCGAGGGTAGGCGCCGGATACACAAGCTATTGGGACATGGATAATGGCACTCAGTCGTTTGACCGAACTCACCTGTCTGCGGGTGTCGACACCTCCGTTAAATTTTCTAAAGTTTACCCTAACGCAGTGAACAAAACATGGGGCCTTGATAGTATTCTCCACGTATTCCAACCCTACGCTAACTTTTCTCAGCTATCGACGAACTCATTGGATAGTTCGTTTAGAGGCATCGAAGTATTAACTCCCTCTACTCGTCCTAGAACTCGTGAGGTCGGTCGGTTTACCGCAACGGACAGCTTGATGGACTGGTCAATCATTCGGCTTGGCACACGCAACCGTTTATTAACCAAGCGCGATGGCAGCACACATGAATGGCTGGCCATGGACACCTACATGGATGTTTTTATGAACGACCCGGAATTTGACCGTGATCTTTCCAACCTCTACAACGACATCATTTGGCAGCCACTCCCATGGATAAAGCTCAATGTCGAAACTCAGTTTCCGATAGCTGCGGGCGGCTCCGAATTTCGCGAGTGGGCCAGCAACGTCACCTTCATGCCTAATGACGCTGTTGAGCTGGCTTTTGGTTACCGTCAACTCAACAATCACCCTATTCTTACCGACTCAAACCTTATCGACTTCAGAGCCTACTTACGAATCAGTGACTCCTGGGGGCTTGGATTCTACCAGCGCTGGGAGCTCGATGACAGCACGTTAGAAGTTCAGCAATACAATCTCTACCGTGATTTTGACAGTTGGGTTGCTTCGGTTGGGCTTCACATTCGTGACAATCGTGATGCGCCTGAAGAATATGGCATCATGCTCAACTTCACCCTCAAAGAGTTCCCTTCCGTTCGCCTGCCTTTGTCCGTTGACAATGAATAAACTCATTGATTTAAACGACTGCCAAACAAACAACGTATTCCCCTATCCTACTCACCACAATGACACCCGAAGAACTCACCTCTAGTTTACAATGGCGCTATGCGACCAAGGTTTTTGACACCGAAAAAACAATCGCCCCTGATACCTGGAGCACCCTCGAAGAAAGCATGGTACTCACTCCCTCCTCCTTCGGCCTGCAGCCGTGGAAATTCATCACCATCACCTGCAAAAAGACAAAGCAGGATTTACTTGAGCACTCGTGGCATCAGCGCCAAGTGACGGATTGTTCGCATATGGTGGTGCTCTGTGCCAGAGACGGCATGAATCAAAAAGACATCGATAAATGGCTCGATCAGCTTGCGGAAGTGCGCGGCGTCTCTCGAGAAAGCCTTGAAGGCTATGCCGGAATGATGAACGGCTTCTTCGGCAGCATGGACGACAACCAGACTCTCGCATGGGCAAAAAATCAGGTTTATATCGCACTCGGCCAACTCATGACCAGTGCTGCCGTGCTAGACATTGATGCCTGCCCCATGGAAGGCATTGTCCCAACCGAATATGATCGTATTCTTGGTTTAGAAAATAGTGGTTTCTCCACAACCGTCGCTTGCGCGATGGGATACCGTTCAAGTAGTGATAAATATGCCGAGCTTCCTAAGGTGCGCTACAGCGCCAACGAAATACTACAAACAGTATCCTAGGCAGCCAGCAAGACATTCATAGTCGCCGTATGCGCATGTGCATACTAGCGATTACTTTCCTATGGCCCCCCTGCCGCTTTTAATTTCTCGTAATAGCGCTGAACAATAAGCTTCAATATTTCATGGGCGGTTTGCTTGCTCTTGTCTTGGTAGCTGACTTTCACCTCAGCATTCTCTAGGCTAACACTAAACTTCTCCCTGATACGGGTCTTAGCCGCCTCCAAGTCCTTGAGCTGCCAGAGATCGATGAGTTTGTGTTCTTCGATGACATGCTCCAAAACATCATCAGCGAGCATATGCCTCCTAAAGCTATCGAGTTGAAAGCCTTCAGCCGCTTTACCCATGGTGCCTTCAAATCTAAACTCCTGGTTTTGCTTGGCTTGATGCTTTTTATAAACTTTGTAAGCGACGAAGATGCCTCCGGATCCCACTATTAGGAGTAAGACTGCTGCTAATACGATGATGGTGCTGCGCTTCATGTTGTTAAATTACCTGAGCCGCTGCCATGTGCCAAGCACATTGGCTAAAGCCATGCAATGATGCGCCCTGGCCATCCTGTTGTTTTTCAAACCGTATTGTTTCCAGCTTTGATCTTGTCTTTTCACTCTTTTCGAATTGCGCGAACGTAATTTGTCGCCATGCTCTGGCGCGTTGAGCACAACTCCAGTCAATCCCTCACCTGATGAATTCTGCCGTCTCGCAGAAGAAGGCAACGTCGTGCCTGTCTATGCCCAACTTGCCGCAGACTTTGAGACGCCACTCTCCGCCTACGTCAAAATCAGTGGTCATGGTGAAGCCTTTCTTTTTGAGAGTGCCGAAAGTTCTGGCGAGAGCGGTCGCTATTCTATTTTGGGCAACAATCCACGCGCTGTCATTAAGGCCGAGGGACTAGAAATGACACACTGGCAAAAAGGCGAGCCTGATAATAAGCGGACATGGACTGCAAAAAAAGATGTGCTCGCAGAATTGGAACAAATCATGGCGCAATACAAGCCGGCTCCACACGGAGATGCCCCGCCATTTTATGGAGGCGCTGTCGGCTACCTTTCCTACGATGCTGTGCGCCAATTCGAACCCAGCATTGGACCAGCAACCAACGATGACCTAGGCTTACCCGACGCCCTCTTCATCATCGCTGACACCCTATTGATTTTTGATCACCGTTTACGCCGGCTACTTGTCGTCGCTAATGCCTTCATTGATGAGCATGACAGTGCTGAGGCAGCCTACCAAGACGCATGCCTGAGGGTTCAAGGACTCATCGAAACACTCAATGTAGAACTTCACGTCCCACCTCTCAATGGTTTGGCTGATTTCGAAACTCCCAAGGCAACCAGCAATACCACTCAGCAGGAATATGAGCAAATGGTGCTCAAGGCCAAAGAATACATCGCTGCCGGTGACGCATTCCAGGTTGTTCCCAGCCAGCGTTTTGAAACAGATTTCGCAGGGACTCCTGTCGACCTCTACCGCGCCCTGCGACACATTAACCCATCTCCCTACATGTTCATCCTCGAGCTGGATGATTTTTCACTCGTTGGCAGCTCTCCCGAAGTACACGTGCGTGCCATCGACGGCCGTATCGACATTCGCCCCATCGCAGGAACCCGCTGGAGAGGTAAAACACCGGAAGAAGATGACGCCTTAGCCGCCGATCTCCTAGCCGACGAAAAGGAATGCGCAGAACACTTAATGCTCGTTGACCTCGCGCGCAACGACGTCGGCCGCATCTCCAAACATGGTAGCGTTACCGTTGATGATTTCATGATTGTAGAGCGCTACAGCCATGTGATGCATATCGTATCCAACGTGCATGGCGAGCTGGACGAGAACTACTCTTCCTATGATGTGCTCCGCGCCACCTTCCCAGCAGGCACCGTCAGTGGCGCTCCCAAGATCCGCGCCATGCAGATCATCAACGAGCTAGAAAAAAACAAGCGCTGCACCTATTCCGGTGCCGTAGGTTACTTTGGCTGGGATGGCAGCCACGACTCCTGCATCACCTTGCGCACCTGCCTGCTCAAAGATGGCAAGGCCTACGTCCAGGCCGGAGCAGGCGTCGTCGCCGATAGCAATCCTACCTACGAATACGAAGAAACCGTCAACAAATCCATGGCCATCATCCGCGCCATCGGGCTAGCAAAGACCATCGGGCTAACAGAGACCATAGGTCCGCCAAAGACCCTTACCGAAGTGGAATAATTCACCGTTCACTATTCTAAATTTACTAATCAAATGCTCCTCGTTATCGATAACTACGACTCCTTCACCTACAACCTCGTCCAGTACTTCGGCGAGCTTGGGGCGGCAATGAAGGTGGTGCGCAATGATGCCATGAGCCTCGACGAAATCCGTGAGCTTGCCCCGGAGCGCATCTGTATTTCCCCCGGACCCTGCACCCCGAACGAGGCTGGAATCAGCTGCGATGTCATCCGTGAGTTTGGCCAGAACGCCAAGCAACCCACCCCCATTCTTGGCGTCTGCCTCGGCCACCAGTCCATTGGGCAAGTCTTCGGCGGCGAGGTCATCCGGGCTGATCGCCTGATGCACGGTAAAACCTCGCCCATTTTCCACACCGGTAAAAGTGTTTTCGAGGGGCTACCCAGCCCGTTCACCGCCACCCGCTACCACTCCCTCATTGTCAAACGCGACACCCTGCCCGACTGCCTGGAGATCACCGCGGAAACTGAGAATGGAACCATCATGGGTCTCATGCACAAGGAGCTCCCCATCCACGGTGTTCAGTTCCACCCCGAGTCCATCCTCACCGAAGACGGCATGAAGATGCTGGAGAATTTCCTGCGTAACTAAAGGCAAGAAATTCGCTTTTTTGTATGAAGTGGTTGAAGGCCTCGTACTTTAGAAAAAGCCCGTATTTCCGCGTCATTCAGTTAGCCGAATTAAGGGAAGACACCGCGCAGTTCGTAGACGTTGTCAATGTGCTCGATGGCGCATGCGTAGGAAGCAATGCGCATGTTACAATCCAGTCGTTGAGACATTTCGAGCACGCGTTCGGCTGACCGGGTCATGGTTTTCTTGAGCAATTTGTCGACGACTTCCTCGTCCCAGGTTTCCGATTGTCGGTTCTGCTTCCATTCGAAATAACTGACAGTGACACCACCCGCGTTGCATAAAATAGCAGGCAGCACCTCAACACCTTTGTCTAATAAATAGCGCTCAGCATGGGGAGTGGTGGGGGCGTTTGCTCCCTCGACCAGCACTTTACATTGCATGCGCTCAGCGTGTTCTAGGTCGACCATCTGCTCAAGTGCGGCGGGTATAAAGAGGTCGACGGGGGTTGAATAGAACGTGACCTCGTCGACGGCGTCGGCGTTAGCAAAACCCTTAACCCCTCCCGTCGCGCTTACGTGTGCTGCAAGTGCTTCGGCATCGATTCCACTGGTGTTAAGAATCGCACCGGTATGATCCATCACCGCTCTGAGTGTCGTGCCTCGTTCTTGTAGAAGGCGTGCGGTCCAAGAGCCGACGTTACCATAGCCGATAAGGCTGCAGGTAACCTTGTTCAGTTCGATACCCATGCCAGGGAGTAATGCATCGAGAACGTAGACAAGACCTTGACCAGTGGCCTTTTCGCGACCTGCTGAACCGCCGAACTCAAGGGGCTTGCCGGTGACAACACCGCGAGCGGTGACCTTACTCGAGGACTCTGCAAAGTTAATATAAGTGTCGGCCATCCATGCCATCACTTGAGCGTTGGTGCCGACGTCCGGGGCGGGAATGTCGTAGTCGGGGCCGATGTTGTCGCCCAGAGCAGAGGTCATGCGTCGGGTAACGCGCATGAGCTCATCTTTACTAAAATCACGCGGATTGATGCGCAGCGCACCTTTAGCGCCGCCAAAAGGGAGACGAGCGAGGGCGCACTTCATGGTCATGAGTAGTGCGAGGGTTTTGACCTCATCGAGTTTGACCTCGGGGTGATAGCGAATGCCTCCTTTATAGGGGCCGAGCACGTTATTGTGCTGCACGCGGTAAGCCTTGAGTAATTTCCAGGTGCCGTCGTCCATTTCGACCGGGCAGTGCACCATGATCTCGTTTTTGGGCTGTGTCAGCATGAGTTTAAGTCGCTGCGGCACGTTCAGTGCATCCGCAGCCTCAAGGACTGAGCCGATGGTTTGAAAGTAGAGGTTGTGCTCGTCGTACATCTCCTCGAGTTCTTTAAAGATTTCACGCGCGGATTGGCAGGCTGGTGTGTCACAATGCTCCATAAGGGGCGATACTAGCTGACTGCCAGACTCTGACAAGCCTGCTTGATGGAAAACACGGGAGAATGTCTTGTCTGAGTCGGGTCATTTTGGTGAAATAGATATCTTGCTAGGGCCGCCTTGATATTCTTACGGGTCAGATGCGTAGACTTCGATAAAATGTCCCTATCAAAAACCAACATGGAACTTGTGAAACTCGATACCATCAAGAATGCTCTACCTGAGTCACAGCTCAGACATTCTGGAAGCTGGTTGTTTTCACCCCGACCACTTGCCCTGGATAAAAAAACCACCAAAGCGCTTACCCAGCTTGGCCATCCTCTGGCACAGTTTCAGCGCGCCTCCGATTCGATCTACCAACGCAGTGCCAAAGGTAAGTTGCCCGCCTGGATTCACCAATTACTCGATGCCGGAAAGCCGGACTGGATGATCGAGCTGCAGCAATCACAAGCATTGAGAGAAACCATGCCCAGAGTGATTCGCCCCGATCTCATCCTGACGGCTAAAGAGGGAGATGAAAAGGGCAACAGCTTCGCACTCACAGAGCTCGACTCTGTGCCAGGCGGCATGGGCATTACCCTATGGCTCTCTCGATTTTACTCCGAACATGGATTTGATGTCTTAGGTGGTGCCAACGGTATCCGCGATGGCTTTCAGAACCTCTATCCCGAACAAGGTGGCAGCGTTCTAGTGAGTGACGAATCAGATGACTACCGCCCCGAGATGACCTGGCTTACCGAGCAGTGTGAAAATATCTCCATCCATCCTGCAGAGACCCATGACCCAACCGATAACGAGGAAAACATTTATCGATTTTTTGAATGGTTTGATTGGCAAAACATCCCCGACGTCAAAAAGCTTGCTCAATCACCTCATTTAACACCCCCATGCAAACCCCACCTGGAGGAAAAACTCTGGCTGGCACTGCTCTGGTCCCCCTCACTGCGTGGCATTTGGGAAAAAGAACTGCGTAGTAACCACCTCAAACGACTGCGCGAGATTGCCCCTTTTGGCTGGGTCGTCGATCCCGCACCTCTGCCTCCTCAGGGTGCCTTACCCCGCCTCGACGTCCACTCTTGGGACGAAGTAGCCCATTTCAGCCAAAAAGAACGTCGCCTGGTGTTGAAAATCAGCGGCTTCTCCGAACTCGCCTGGGGATCACGCGGTGTTCATATCGGCCACGACATGCCCGGCAACGAATGGCGTCAACAGATCGAAGCTGCCACCGCAGCCTTCAACGACCAACCCCGGATGATGCAGCAGTATCATTCCGGAAAAATCATCGACCACCCCTACTTCGACCCCGATACCGGCGAGCAGCGTATGATGCGCGGCCGCGCCCGGCTTTGCCCCTACTTCTTTACCGATGGAGCTGGGCAAACAAGCTTTGGCGGCTGCCTCGCCACCATCGTGCCAGCCGACAAAAAGAAAATCCACGGTATGAAAGATGGTATTTTGGTGCCTTGTTGCACTGAGTGAGGGCGATCGGCCTCATTATTTAACAAGTCCAAATTAAATCGTTAAAGAGCCTACCGTTTTTCATTTTTTTTGCTCCAGAAGATTAAAATTACCTTGTCAAAATAGGGCACATCCCCTACCAACCCGCCATCCTTCTTAACGCCGCCGCTTCAACTAC
Organism: uncultured Verrucomicrobiales bacterium; assembly: GCA_963933605.1. GTDB lineage: Bacteria > Verrucomicrobiota > Verrucomicrobiia > Verrucomicrobiales > Akkermansiaceae > Oceaniferula. The sequence goes on along the minus strand of CAWVVN010000022.1, from coordinate 14,201 downwards.
GGGAAATTGAAGGACTTAACCTAAAGCGCGGCGGATTTCCCAACCTACCAGAGCCATCCTGAATTAAGGAAGGACACCCAATAAAAAAATGGTCAACGAATTGATTAACGAAATGGTCGACGCTGGAGTTCACTACGGACACCAGACCCGCAAATGGAACCCAAAAATGAAGCCCTACCTCATGAAGGACAAGGGTGGGATCTACATCATCAACCTCGAGGAAACAGTAAGGTGCCTCGACAAAGCATCTGATTTCCTCGGAGAGCTCACAAAAAAGGGAGAAAAAATCCTCTTTGTTGGTTGCAAGCGCCAAGCTCAAGATTCCGTGTCAGAAGCTGCAGAAGCCATTGGACAATACTATGTGAATCACCGTTGGCTTGGTGGAACTCTTACCAACCTTACCACCATCCGCCGTTCTGTCGAACGCCTCAAGTATCTTGAAGACATCGAAAAGTCACCTGACTCTAAGAAGATGTCCAAGAAAGAACTTTCTGCCCTTGGACGTGAGCGCACCAAACTGCTTCGTAACCTTCGCGGTATCCGTGATATGGAAAAACTTCCGGCTGCCATGGTCATCGTTGACTCCGCACGTGAAACCATCGCTGTTGCAGAAGCACGTCGCCTCAACATTCCAGTGATCGCTATCGTTGACACCAATGCTGACCCAACTGTCATCGACTACCCAGTTCCCGGCAATGATGACGCCACTCGCTCGATCCGCCTTCTACTTCAGAACCTTGTCGACTCAATCGCTGTCGCCAAAGACTGATATCTACTGCAAATAACGAACTCAAATTACCCACTACCATGGCTATTACCGCATCTGCTGTTCAAGAGCTCCGCAAGATCACTAACGCCGGCATGATGGCTTGTAAAAAAGCCCTCACCGAGACCGATGGTGACATGGACACTGCCGTCAAACTCCTCCGCGAAAAAGGGATCGTCAAGTCCGCTGGTCGTTCCGACCGTGAGACCTCTGAAGGCCTGATCGCCGTCCACGTCTCCGAAAATGCTGACAGTGGTGTGCTCGTCGAGATCAACTGTGAAACAGACTTTGTCGCCAAGAACGAAGCTTTTGGAGCTTTTGTCTCTGACATCACCAAAACCATCGCTCAGTCCGATGCTGCTGACGCTGAGTCAGCTGTTGGCCTCGCCTACGGTGACGGCACGATCCAAGATACTCTAGGCGCTAAGTTCTCTGAGCTTGGTGAAGTCATCAAGGTAAAGCGCATCACTCGCTACACTGCCGAAGGAAACGGAGCCATCTCAAGCTACATCCACATGGGTGGCAAGGTTGGTGTTCTCCTCGAGCTTAGCGCAGAAAACGCTGGCACTAAAGACAGCGAGACCTTCAAAGGACTCTCTCGCGACATCTGCCTTCACATTGCTGCTCTCAACCCTGCTGGCCTGACTCGCGATGACATCGACGCCTCTACCATTGAGGAAGAAAATGAAATCAATCGCAAGCAACTCGAAGCTGAAGGCAAGCCTGCCGAAATCATCGAGAAGATCCTCATCGGTAAGATTAACAAATACTTCTCTGAGTCCTGTCTCATTGACCAAGCATTTGTCAAAGACGATAAGGTCAGCGTAAAACAGCACATCGCTGCGCAGAGCAAAGAGATTGGTGACAATATCAACATCGTCCGTTTTGCCCGCTTCAACGTCGGCGCATAACTGAATCGCTCAACAAAATCTCATCAACCCACCTCGCCTTGTGCTAGGTGGGTTTTTCTTTCTTTGCTATTTCCTGTTACGCTTTCGGTAGTCAGGCTTGCCAGTTTTCTTCGCTGACTTTTTAGCGTCACTGCGTCCAGATCTCTCAAAGCGATCACTCGAGTGGCGCTTGGGCTTAGCTTGCTGAGGCCTTCTGCCCTTTGGTTCCTCAGGTGCGGGAACCTTGTAGTTGAAATCATCAGCAAAACGCTTGGCCAGAGTCTTACCGATATGGCGCTCAAGCTTCTTTAAGCGCTCACCATCGTAGGATGTGACAAAGCTCAGGGCACATCCTTCATTGCCAGCTCTACCAGTACGCCCAATACGGTGAATGTAATCGTCACTCTGCAGCGGGAAATCAAAGTTGATCACATGGGTGACGTCTGGGATATCCAAGCCACGTGCAGCTATATCCGTGGCCACCAGCACCCTAATCTTACTTGCCTTAAAATCGCGCAGTGTCCTTGTTCGATGATTCTGTGAGCGGTCACTATGAATCGCCTCAGCGGAGATCCCAGCACCATGCAATTCCTTTGCCAAATTATCGGCATCCTCTCGCGTTCTTACAAAAGCGATGACGGAGAAAAACTGGTGATCTTCTAGCAAGTGCTTGAGTAAATCAGCCTTGAGATGCTGCTCCACAGGATAGAGAAACTGCTTCACCGTCTCTGCCGGGTTACTGCGATTCCCGACCTCAATGGTCACTGGATCTTTCAGCGCCTTCTTTGCCAAACGCTCGACTTGTGGAGGTAGTGTAGCGGAAAACAGCAAACTCTGACGGCGTTTGGGCAGGCTTGCGGTAATGGCCTCAATATCGGGCATAAATCCCATATCAAGCATCCTGTCGGCTTCATCAAGGACAAGGTGGGTAAGTTTACCAAAACTACAATGCCCAGCCTCCATCAGCGCCATAAGGCGTCCTGGTGTGGCAATGACAATATCAACATTACTCTGAAGCTTTTCGATCTGGTGTCGCTCGCTGGCCCCACCGATCACTATCGCCGTACGTAGATTGGTGTATTTGCCATAGGTGCGGATGCTCTCGTTAATCTGTGCCACCAACTCACGAGTAGGTGCGATGATCAAAACCCGAGTGCCACGCGTCGATAGCTCATGCGTCTTCTGTGCCAGCTCTGAGAGCAGCGGCAGGGTAAATGCTGCCGTCTTTCCGGTACCCGTCTGCGCCAGCCCTATGAGATCCTTACCCTCAAGGATAGCAGGAATAGTTTTTGCCTGAATCGGGGTGGCCTTGCTGTAACCAGCATCATCAATCGCATCTAAAATACGTTTATGAAGACCTAATGCATGAAATGACATACCCGCTCACTAAGGGTGAATCGGCAAACTTCAAGAACTATTTCACTCGCCAGCCCCATGAATGAAGTGAATTGGCTGCTTTTTCATAGCCAAAATCTTCGTTTTCCGACCCTAGTAATAAGGCTTAAGCATCAGGTAGCAAACGGGCCCCGTAGCTGCAACATACAGCCACAGCGGAAACACCCAGCGCGCCATTTTCCGGTGACGAGCAAAGTGATTGGTGTGGCCAAGAGATAGGGTGATGAGAATAAAGGGCAAACTTACCGCCGCGAGCAAAATGTGACTACCCAAGATAATCAGGTAAACATTACGCACCATGCCCTCACCGCCATGCCGAACCTCCTGCTGGGTACCATGATAGGTGACATAGCTGAGTAAAAATAATACTGAAAACCCAACCGCAAAGCCGATCGCTCGCCTGTGCAGAGTGATGTTTTTGTTTTTCACCGCAACGACCGCCACCAAAAGGCTGATCGCCACCAGCGTGTTGAGTATCGCGTGTAAGGGAGGCAACAAGGGCAACTCCATGCCGATATCGAGCTTGTATCGGCCCATCACCACAACGAGGGCAAACACCATAACACTGAGCACCCAGGAAATGCTGACAAGCTTCCTCAACAACACGGCGTTGGGCTCGCGCTCGAGATAGTTATTTAGATCCTGATTACCCGACATCGCTCTACTTTTGTTCAAGTAATGACTCGACGGTAAAGTGCAGCTTCCCCTCCTCACCTTTCAAAAACGCCTCGCCTTTTTTGCGGGCATTGTAAAGATCGTGCCTTGTGACCATCGAAAGATTCCTGTCATAAACAGCAATCGACATATCATGTTCAAAAGCACCGAGCCTTGCAGCCTCATCCGGATCACTACGCTTCACAATTGACTGATACTTCATCTCGTTGACCATATAATCGGTAAGGGCCTTGGCATCGCCGGTCAAAAACCACCAGTTATTGCTATCGGCTCCTAGAGCCTCTGCGTAAGACTTCATCTGCTCTACCCCATCGGTAACAGGGTCCACTGTGATACAGATTACAACAAAATCGGGATTGTCCTTATACTTGTCATAGAGTGCCTTCAGCCCCTGAGAGTTGCGCTTGGCACACATCGGGCAGCTCGCATAAAATTGGGCGAATGCCCATACCTTACCCTTGAGCTCCGATATCTTCACCTCCCTGCCATCCTGACGTTTAAGAACCAGATCCTTTTTCAGGCTCAGCAAAGGCGCTGAGATGCCTTGCTCAACATACTGCGGTTTCTCAAGCGGCGTCGGCTTAGGGCGGATCATCCATGTGATCAAAAGGATCAGTATGGAAAGAGCTGCCGCGCTAACGTAAATCGTCGTTATTTTTTGTTTATCAGTCATTCTCTGCTTCCTGTTTTAGTTTCACTCAGAACAAAATCAGTGTTCGTGTAGAGGGTTTTTTTAAGTTCATCAACCGCATGGAGCGCCGATCCAAATTTCTCAACATCCTTGAGCTCTGGTTTCTCTTTCAGTAATTCACGCGCAGCGTCCTCAAACTGTTCCGCCTCACGGAAATCATAGCGCTGACGGATATGCATGCCTCGATCTATAAGAGCAATCTGTGAGGGAAATGTCCACTTGCCGGCTGGGTCTTCCGAAGACCGGTCAGAAACAAGACCCAGTCGCAATTGATCTTTAATATAACCTCTCTGCTTCTTGGTATCCCCTGTTGTCAAAAACCACCACCGCTGATCATCAATACCCAATTGACCCATGGCACGCTTGAGATCCTCAGGGTTCGTTCCTTGGTCAACTCCATTGATGGAAAAAGCGACAAACCTCAAGTTATCGTTACCCTCATAATGCTCGGTGATTTCTTTCATCATCGCTATGGCGTGCTTGTTTTCATCAAGCTGCTTCACACACACAGGAATGGCAAACCAGACCTTGCCTTCAAGGTCATAGGTCGCAACCAGCTTTCCCTCCTGATTCTTGGCCGCGAAGTTGCGACTAATCTTTGTCGTGATTGGCGGCCTGCCCTCGTTCTCTTCTGCCTTCTGCTTAGACTTGGCAAAATAAGCACTTAGAACCACCACAGCACCAATAACCATAATGCCTACTAGTTTAAATGCTGTGCGGCGTAGCTCTGCTGGATTTCTTTCAGCTGGTTCCATATCCATGGTAAAACTTGTGTCTGATTTGATAACGGGCGCACCCTAGCCTTGCTTCCAGCCGATGGCAAGTAATCCGAGTGCCAGCGGCAGATAAAGTAAGGTGTAGAAAAATAATTGCTGCGCCGATTTACGGTTACCTGCAGCAGAAAACCGAAAACACAACCACAGCATGATGATGCCCACCAGAGATCCACCCACCAACCAGCTGACGCCGGCATAGCCAAGCCACCAGCCAAGAGGCGCCAATAAAATCAGCAATACCGTAAAGCCCGCTGCAATCGCGGCCGCCTTTTTTCCAGATACATCACCGTTGGTCCACATAACATACCCTGCCTCCTCATACTGCTCACGCACCAACCAGCTGATGGCGACAAAATGAGGCATCTGCCAGAGAAATAAGAGAGCAAACAAATACCAACTTTGTCCATCCGCCCAGCTACCAGCAGCGCCACCCGCCTGAGCTACTGCCGCCCAGCCGATCATAGGTGGAATCGCTCCAGGAACCCCGCCTAAAAGCGTATTCGTCGAGCTACGCCGCTTCAGTGGAGTGTAGAGAAAAACGTAGACCCCCAGCGCGATCGCCGCCAAATAAGCCGAAGCCGGACTCACCTTCAAAGCAAGGTGGATAATGCCGAATGCGGACAAAGCCCATCCGATACCAAAAGCATTCACCGGAATCATTCTCCTAGCGGGAAGCGGGCGGTCAGCCGTACGTTTCATCCTTGCATCCTCCTCAATTTCCATCAGCTGATTAAACGCTGCAGATCCGAATGCGGTGCATGCCGTACCTATCAAGGTATGAAAGAGTAACCAGCCATCATAGAGCCAAACACCATGGAAGTATTTGGCACTGAGCAAATAGCCAAACAAGGTGGTAATCACGACAAAGGTGTTTAAGTTCACCTTGGTCAGCGTGATCAGATCGTCTTTGAGCGTTGGCGGCCTATCGCCTTTTTTCTTTCGTGCCATATGTATATACGCGATGGAAAAGCGTAGGCCCCTTACTGCTCTGGATGAGCCATTTTGTCCACTGCTTCTTCACTGCCGTAGACCATCAGCGTGTCACCCGATTGAAGAACCTCGTTCTTATTGGGTGTTCCCACAAAGGAACCTTCGGCCTTGGTAATGCCCAAAATGACAATGCCTTGGTCATTGGGACGGGATTCATAAAGCGCCTTACCCTCAAAGGGATGATCCTTACCAATCTTAAAATCAGAAACACAATATCCATGTTCCACTTTGAGCAATAGTTCGTAATCCAGTGCCCTTACCACACCCGCACGCTCCAAAGAATAACGCATCATCCCATCCAGCGGCCTGCGGATAAAACTGGTACTGGCCAAAACATAAAGCACCAGAATGCTGAGTAGCACGATACCTAGAATCGAAAAAAGCGCAGAGGCGCCCTCATCGCCTTTGCTCACAAAGGTCACAATCAGCGTGGCTAAGGCCGACGTCAGGCCAATATTACCTGCAATGATCAAATGAAGAATAATTCTTCGCCTGACCCTGTGGCCAACGACCATCTCAGCTTCAGACGTCGTAAAGCCGACCCCAAAAAATGCCGACGCGGCTTGGAACCTGGCTGCAGATATGGACATCCCCGTTAACACCAAGGCATTGGTCCCTACGCGTACAATAAGCAATGAGACAAAAATAATCGTTAATAAAGCCAGTAAAGGTCCCATGGCATCGCTTTTATAGGTGAATGGGCCAAACCAAAAGCTCAAATGGAATTCGATGCGATTTACTCACTTCTCTATTGTCTTTCGCTGCCCCAAAAAACAAATCGCTTGAGCCCATGCGCCCCAAAAAAGAACTCTGATTAATTGATGAAGAACACTTTAAAACCAAGGAAGCTTTAGCTGTTTTTCTCCTTTTGCCTTGCCCCACTCCTGCAGTGATGGCATTATGTTATATTATAAACATTTGTACGCTTGCCTATTTTTCGTCCTCTCATTCAGGAGGCATGGATTGCGTTTCAAGCGTTTAACGCCAACAAACACGATGACCATTCAACGGTCATTTCTCCACCCAAATAAAACAAACCTATAAACTACTATGGAAGTATCAGATCCCATTACATCTGTTCTATCAAACAAGAGCTCAAAACTCTGGACCATCAGCCCTGAAGCAACCGTCTTCAACGCTATTGAAAAAATGTCAGAATGCAACGTAGGCGCACTACCCGTCATCGACGATGGCGCCCTCATCGGCATCATCTCCGAGCGTGATTACACCCGCAACGTCATCCTCAAGGGAAAATCATCACATGACATCGACGTGCGCTCCATCATGACGAGCTCACTTGTAACCATCAAAGAAAGCGACACGGTAGCACACAGTCTGCAAACCATGACTCAAAAACGCGTGCGCCACCTTCCCGTCGTTGCAGATGGTGAAATCGTCGGCATCGTCACCATCGGCGACCTCGTCAAGTGGACCATTTCCGCTCAAGATGCACTCATCGGTCAGCTGGAAGGTTACATCCAAGGTGCTTACCCTGGCTAAGGCCACGGAATTACGCTGAAAAATATTTGCCTGTGCTGGATTCCCGAAAAGGGAGTGACCAGCACCGGGTGGCCGGTTGATTTGCGGCTCATTGGCTTCGATATTCCGTGAGGGAATTACCCCCTCATTTCCGCCCTTGAATTATTCCGATTCGCTCCTATTCTGCGCGCCTCATGAGCGACCAGCCAGCCACGTCCACGTCCGAATCAACTCCCCAGTCCACCGAAGCAGAACTCATCGCCGTCCGGCGTGAAAAGCTCGGCAAGATCCGTGAACTCGGAATTGACCCCTACGGAGCAAAATTCGACACCACTACCACCCCAGGCAAACTCAAGGCTGACTTCGCAGACGAGCAAGCTGTCACCATCGCAGGCCGACTGCTCGCCATCCGCGACATGGGTAAGTCCGTCTTCGCCACCATCGGCGACGTCGAAGGCCGCATCCAGATTTACCTTAATAAAAAAGGTGTCAGCGAGACCGACTGGGATCTTTACCAACTGCTCGACCTCGGTGATTGGATCGGTGTTGAGGGAGAGAGCTTCACCACAGGAAAGGGTGAGCCTTCCGTCAAAGTCAACAAGCTCACCATGCTTAGCAAGTCGCTGCGTCCCATGCCGGACAAGTGGCACGGTGTCGCCGACCGCGAAACTAAGTATCGCAAGCGTCACCTCGACCTGATGAGCAACGAGCACTCGGCTCAGCTCTTTATCACCCGTTCACGCATGATCGCTGAAATCCGCAGCTTTCTCCACGAGCGTGACTACCTCGAAGTCGAGACCCCCATGCTTCAGAGTGTTGCCGGTGGTGCTGCCGCCCGCCCCTTCGAGACTTACCACAATGCCCTCGGCATGGATCTTACCTTGCGTATCGCGCCTGAGCTCTTTCTCAAGCGCCTGCTCGTAGGTGGCTTCACCAAGGTCTTTGAACTCAACCGCAACTTCCGCAACGAGGGCATCTCCCGCCGTCACAACCCAGAATTCACCATGCTAGAAGCCTATGCTGCTTATGGCGATTTTGAAACCATGGCCGATATGGTCGAGGAAATGACCTGTCACTTAGCAGAGAAATTCTGTGGTGGTCTAGAAATCGAGCACAAGGACGAGCAAGGCGAGACACTGCGCACTATCAATTTACAACGCCCGTGGAAACGCGCCAACTATCATGACCTGATCAAGGAAGTCGCCGGCGATGACTTCTTCGACATCACCCCCGAAGCCCGCCGCGCTAAATGCGACGAACTCGGCGTGCAAATTTCTGAGAAAATGGAAGACTACGAGGTCGTCCAACAAGTCTTCGAAAAGAAAGTGGAGGAACATACCTTCGACCCTTGCTTCGTCACCCGTGTCGCCTCCGAACTGATTCCTCTGGCGAAAGTCACACCGGGAGGAAAAACCGTCGAGGTCTATGAGCTCATCATCAACGGCCAGGAAATCTCCCCCGGCTACTCCGAGCTCAACGACCCCGACCTCCAGCGTGAGCGCCTCGAACACCAAGCCGGCGGTGAAGAAGAACAAGAAATCGACCACGACTTCGTCGAAACTCTCGAAAACGGTATGCCCCCCGCAGGTGGTATCGGCATCGGCATTGACCGTCTGATCATGATGCTCACAGGAGCCTCCACCATTCGTGACGTCGTTCTTTTCCCTCTGCTTAAGAAAAAGGACTAGCCCCCTTTGAAAACCTCGCACTTGCAGAAAACGCTCACAGCATGTATGGGCTGGGCATGAAAGTTCTCAGCTACAAGGATGCTGCTTACGCACGCTTCGTCAAAAAACTCGACCGCCGTGCTACCCCCGGTGGCGCGGGCAAAAAAATTGAGGACATTGTTGCCTCAATTATCGCGGATGTGCAGAAGCGTGGTAATGCTGCCGTCTTAGAATACACCCAGAAGTTCGACGGCCTAAAGCTCACGAACCAATCTCTTTTTGTCAGCCCGGCAGAAATCGAGGAAGCTTACGCACTGGTTGACGAGGATGTCAAAAAAGCCGTCGCTATTAGCAAACGCAATATCCATGCCTTTGCCAAACGCAGCATGCGCAAGGACTGGAAGGCAAAAAATCCGGAAGGTGTCGAAGTCGGCGAACGCTTCACCCCCTATGACCGCGTGGGTGTCTACGTCCCAGGCGGCAAAGCCCCACTCGTTTCCACAGCTCTCATGACCGCCGCCTTTGGTCAGGCTGCTGGCGTGCCACAAATCCTCGCTGCCTCACCGGCAGGGCCCGACGGCAAGCTTAACCCCGCCCTGCTTTACGCCCTTGTCGAGAGTGGCGCTACCGAGATCATCAAGGTCGGCGGCGCGCAAGCCATTGCCGCCATGGCACTGGGAACCAAATCGATCGCCCCTGTTGAAAAAATCTTCGGCCCCGGTAACGTCTTTGTCGTCGAGGCCAAACGCCAACTCGTAGGTGCTGTCAGCATCGACCTTCTGCCTGGACCCAGTGAAGTCCTCATCGTTGCCGATAAATCAGCCAACGCCAAGTTCATCGCCGCCGACATGCTTGCCCAAGCAGAGCACGGTGGTGACAGCGTGGTAGGATTCGCCACCAACTCCAAGCAGCTGCTGACTCAAGTCGAAAAAGAAATCCAGAAGCAGGCCTCTACCCTTTCGAGGGAGAAATACCTCCGCGACGTGCTCAAAAAAGGCACCTTCTGCCTGCTCACTAAAAACCTTCAAGAAGCCGTCGATATCTGCAACGCCTTCGCTCCCGAGCACCTCTCACTCGTCGTCGAAAACGAAGATAAGTGGTTGGGTGAAATTCGCACCGCAGGCGCTATCTACGTTGGCCCCTTGGCTGCCGTTGCCGTCGGTGATTTCCTCGCCGGCCCCAGCCACACCCTGCCTACAGGTGGCTCTGGTAAATCCTTCTCCGGTCTGCGTGCCGATCAGTTCCAACGTCGCGCCAGCATTGTGCGCATGGATCAAAAAGCGCTCAAAAAATCCCTACCTACGGTCGAGACCTTCGCCCGCGTTGAGGGCCTTGACGCCCACGGCCGCTCCGTCAGCATCCGAGTGGATTAATATTAGGTGTCATGGGGTTAATTTCCGTGAAATTCTGCAAGACTACCTCTCCAAATGGAGTATAGGTGTATACCACATCGTGCCTTGCGTGAACTGCTTTACATGAACTGCCGCATCGCACTTCCACACCAAGAGTCCATGAATCGCTCCTGCACCAAAATCCTCAGCACCCATTTCCTCGCTAGCATAGTCATACTGGCAGCGGTTACTGCGTCTCACGCTGATGACGAGGTGTCCTTCAACAAACAGATCCGACCCATCTTCATCAACAAGTGCACCAAATGCCACGGCGGGGTGAAGGCTGATGGCGACCTCTCCCTCATCTATCGAGCCGAAGCCCTCGGAAAAGGAAGGTCCGGAAACACCCTCATCGTTCCCGGAAAACCTGAAGAATCAGAGCTCTACCAACGCATCATCACAGACGACATCGATGATAAAATGCCTCTTCAGACGGGCGACCATGCCGAAGAGCCACTGAATCCAGAACAAGTCAACCTGATCAAAAAGTGGATCGAGCAGGGCGCTAAATGGGAAGATCACTGGGCCTACATCAAACCAGAAATCAAGCCAACACCTAAGCTGAAGCACAAGGATTGGCCACGCACAGGCATCGACCCTTACGTGCTCTCACGCATCGAAGATAACGGTCTCGCACCCACCACGGAAGCACCCAAGGCACAATGGCAACGCCGCGCCTCACTCGACCTCACCGGACTTCCGCCTACCCTGACTGAGTTAGATGCATTTGAAAAAGACACTTCGCCACAAGCTTACGAAAAGGAAGTCGACCGCCTGCTCACCTCCTCTCACTTCGGCGAGCGCTGGGCCACGATGTGGATGGACCTGGCACGCTACGCTGACTCCCAAGGCTATGAAAAGGATAAGCTGCGCACGATTTGGCCGTATCGTGACTACCTGATTAAAGCCTTTAACGAGGACAAACCCTACGACCTTTTCCTTCAAGAGCAGCTCGCCGGGGACCTCTTTGCCAAGCCGACCGCTGACCTACTGGTCGCCTCAGCCTTTCATCGCAACTCCCAGACCAATTCCGAAGGCGGCACCAATGACGAGGAGTTCCGAGTCGTCTCCGCCATCGACCGCATCAACACCACCTGGACGGTCATGCAAGGTTTCACCTTCGGCTGCGTTCAGTGCCACTCCCACCCCTACGAACCGATTCCACACGAGGATTATTACAAGTTCATGGCCTTCTTCAACTCCACCGAAGACCACGACTTGGATAACGATGTTCCACTCTTCACCTATGCCAATGACCCCAATCAACGGGACCAAGCCGCTCAGCTTTTCCAACAAAAAAAACAGCAGCAAGAAGCACTTAACAAGCCTGGAAGAGACCTGCTCAAAAAACTACCGGAAGCATCTTGGACACTGCCAACCTATAGCGAGATCAAACCCAGCCATGGCAACCTGGACAACAAAGACGGCATCCTCAAAAGCAGCGGCAACATAGCAGCTCAGTCACATCACATACTCCGCCTGGCTGGCCAAAACTTCACCGCCATCCGTATCACTATCCACCCGGATCATGATGACCCAGCCAAGTTTCCCTTTAAAGGCTCCGTGCTCTCACAAATCATCGCCAAAAAAATCAAGACTGACGGCAAGGCTGAAAATATTCCACTAGCATTCGTCTATGCCGACACCATCTCCGGCGCCCATGATCCACAGCACTCGCTGCAAGGCAACCCGGGCGGCTTCGGCGGTTACCCCAAGCTTCACCTAAAGCGCCAAGCCGTCATCGTTGCGCAAACTCCTGTCAGCTTCGCTCCCGGAGAAACTCTGGAATTCACCCTGCATCAAAAGGCTAAAGTCACCGGCAACCAGGCCTGCTCCCTGCGCAACTACCAGCTCCACCTCAGCAACGAGCCCGCGTGGAACCAACTCATCAACTCCCCTCATCAGCAACAACAACTCGCGGCCTTGAGAAAGACCTCTCAGCAATACAACGCTATCAAGGGCGCCGCCTTGCCCATCATGCAGCAATGCCCACCCGAAGCCACCAGACCCACCCGCCTCTTCATCGGTGGCAACTGGCTCAACAAGGGGGACGTCATGGAACCTGATGTGCCCGAGCTACTCAACGGCTACCAGAAACATAACCGTAACCGTCTGGAAATGTCTCAGTGGATCTCCTCAGCGGAAAACCCGCTCACCTCACGTGTGATCACCAACCGCATTTTCGCAGAATTATTCGGCAAGGGCATCGTCGAAACCCTCGGTGACTTTGGCTCCACGGGAGTAGCTCCGTCCAATCAAGCACTGCTCGACTACCTCGCCGTCACTTTCCAAACCACCCACAAGTGGTCCCTCAAAGCCTTACTGAAGGAAATGGTCTTGAGCGCCAGCTACCGACAGGATCACAACACGACAGCTGAGTTATCAGAAAAAGACCCCGGCAACCGACTCCTTGCCCGCGGTCCACGCAATCGACTTTCTTCGGAAATGATCCGCGACCACGCGCTACAAGTCTCTGGTCTTCTCAGCCGCACCATGAATGGACCCTCGGTCATGCCTCCCCAGCCTGACGGTATTTGGGCAGGTGGCTTTGGTGGAGGCAAATGGGTCACCCCCAAAGGCGAAAACCGCTACCGCCGTGGCCTCTATACTCTTTGGCGCCGCACCGTACCCTACCCTTCCTTCATCACCTTTGACTCCCCGAGCCGCGAGGTCTGCGTGCCACAGCGCATCACCACCAATACACCTCTGCACGCCCTCACCACCCTCAACGATCCCGTTTACTACGAGGCATCCCAAGCCCTTGCTAAAAGAATGTTAGAGCAAGCCAAGGACCTACCCAAGCAACTCAGCTACGGCTACTCCCTGGCTACCCAAGAAATCCCCTCACCTGAGACCATCAACCAGCTGACGGCTCTCCATCAGCAACTTCTCACAGAAAGCAAGGATGCCAACACCACCATGGCCCTGGTCGCCAATACCATCCTCAACCTGGACGCCGCACTGACGAAGTAAACTTCGTCGCGTTTGGCGATTAGCTTTTGGCTTTTGGCTCATGCCCCCACAAGATCACTAACGAGACAATGAAAGATTTTAAACAACTAGAAATCTGGCAGGAAGCCTATCGTTTCACTCTTGAAATTTACCGGCTAACAAAAGGATTTCCGGACTCAGAACGCTACGGGCTTAGCTCTCAGATTCGCCGGGCATCCACCTCCATTATTTCAAATATCGCCGAAGGCTGTGGCCGGGATGGAGACGCTGAACTCAAACGATTCCTTATCATTGCGATGGGCTCGGCGAGTGAGGTCGAGTGCCAACTCATGCTTAGTAAAGACCTCCAATACATCGATTCGGACCATTACCAACAACTCCACGCAAAACTATCCACCATAAAACGAAGAACAAACGCCTTCATCCAAAAGCTCAAAGCCACCTCCTAACAAACAACCTCCAGCCTCGCAGCGGCCCATTTCAGCTTTCCCCATTTCAGCTTTCCCCATTTCAGCTTTCCCCATTTCAG
>CAWVVN010000021.1:0-24892 GCA_963933605.1 uncultured Verrucomicrobiales bacterium | reverse complement strand
ACGACCTTGCGGATACCGAGCTTCATGAACCAGCCCGAGTCGGCATCGTCTTCAAAGACGCCAGTGCCAGAAACCGTATCAATTTCCAATTCATTGGCAAAGGTCACACCGGCCCATAGACCAAGCCATAGTTTTTCAGAAAGTTGCCGCTCCACACCAACAGCAGCGTGATAACTACGTAAGCGAACATCAAAATCGGCTCCGGATTCTTCAACATTCCATGTGCCGCCTCCTGATGCTACGACGGCATGGATGATCCAATCTTCGCGCGGCTGCCATGAGGCCTTAAAGCTGGGACCAGAAAGCCTCACCAATAAGTCGTCGTTTGGTTTCCACTGGAATCCAATGCCTGGATAGACCCGTGTTTCCATCGAGTTTTCGAAGAAATACACTCCGCCTATCCATGCCAAATCTGCTGATGCCGCATAGCGAAAGCCCACTTGGCCATTCACAGAGAAGTCATCCATGTCGACACTGTTACCATCTGTGGCCAAGCCCGGTTGCAGGAGTGTCATCCATGACCATTGACTACCCGGCTGACGATACATCCAACGCAGCTTGAGACGGAAATCATGCAGGTCCATATCACCGAGTAAAGTATCGGTATCGAGCCAAGTAGCTTTATAGTCCATCCCTATCATGAACGCATTATTATCATTCACGTAGTGCGGAGCACTGAATGGAATATCCAGCTCGAACCTTTCATAAGAAAATCCTCCTGCCTCCGTGTCAAAATCAACCTCCCCAGCCATGCTGAAGCTTGCTTTTGTTGAAGGTGCTGTTGCCGGAGCCCTCGATAATAAAAAATCGCCAAGGTTCACCCTCTCAGCAGCGCTGACTACGGGTGATACAATCATCAAACATAATAAAACGGGAAGGACTGTTTTTTTCATGAACATCTACATACACGAATTATAATGCCTTCCCAAGAATCTTCTTGAGAATCAACGGGCCGTTTTCTCGTTCAAATCAACACTACTCCCAAGCGTGGGATAGGATCTCTTTAAGACGATCAAGCTCAGTGGCACTGGTTTTACAAAGGAAGCCACTGTTGTGAGCAAAGTGAACGTCACCTGCTGATTCAACGCGGGTAAAATCAATCCGTGGGTGGTCATTAAATCGCGCCAAGCCAAAACCCTCTCCTCGGCTATCGGGGTAGGCAATCGCCGCTATTTGCTCATGCAGCTCATTGACCATGATATAACGCGCCAAGCTACCAGAAGCATCATCCATCGCTGATTCCGTTCGAGGTAAGAATAAAACATCAAAACATTCACCTCCTGAGGTGACCTCCCAGCGCTCAACATGCGCACTGATGCTATCTAGCTTACTTCGCACCGACTTCAGATACTCAAGTAAATCGCCACCGATATAGCACATCAGCTCATAAATAGGGTCTCCTGCATGCAGCTCGCTATCTGGAGTGAGCTTGGCAAAACGCCGCAACATCGAAATATCAATCGGAGAATTCAGCTTGCCTACAACTTCACGCGGCACGCCCAGCCACTCCGCTGTCTTCTGAGGCCCACGGCAATCAAACCATTCTGCGGGTTCTAACCAGTCACAAAACATCTGAGCATCCTCATACATGCCAAGGTGCTGGAGAATAAGTGACAGCGCACATGTAGGCTTATGATCGCGCGGGAATTGATGGTGATCGAAATTATTATTTTCAGGTTCGTGTCTGCCCCCTACATCGATAATGCAAACACTGGGGTCGTCGAGCTCCTGCTCGCTTGGATCGCGCCGAACAATGGGCACGCCATGCACTGAAACCATCAGGCTACATGCGAGAAAATCATCTTTGTGGGCACCACCTGGGTGCGTAATTATAAGGCGAATAGACATAAATAAATTAGCAGAAAACAAGCAGTGATGGGCCAGTGACGATCACCCCATTTCCATCCCCGTGACAAACAAGCAGTTGATTTTATTTGCCCACTTTTTGGCCAAGCATCTTCTCATATAAATCAATATAAGCGGACGCCGTTGTATTGTGGTTAAAGCGCTCAGCTGACTCGCGCATAATGCGTGAAAGAGTAGCCTCCTTCTCGCTGTTCGGACGACGATAGAAACCAATCGCCTCATCAATGCCCCAGCGTAGTCCCTGAGGGCCGTAGTGCTGAAATCTAAAGCCGTTGCCCATGCTGCAGTCATGATGCATGTGCTCCACCGTATCGTGAATGCCGCCTGTATCATGAACGACCGATAAAGTGCCATATTTTGGACTCACCATTTGTGGCAAACCACAGGGCTCATAGCGAGAAGGCATGAGCATAAAGTCTGAACCGGCATAACCAAGGCGTGAAAAACCTTCGTCAAAATCACACACGGCAACTCGCCCATGCAAGTTATGCATGTCTAGAATACTGCGGAAATGCTGCTGGAAAGAACCATTGGCAATAATCGCAACCTGTAAACCGATATCACTGTAATCCTCAATGGTCTGATAAAGGATATCAGCGAGTAGCTGGCAGCCTTTTTGCATCGGATCAAGACGTGAGGGCCAAAATAAAATAGGGGCATCAGGATCGATGTTTAAGCCGCAGCGTTCCTGGAGTTTACGCTTATTGATCGCCTTACCTTCCATGACGTTAGCATCATCATAATGAGACTCCAGCGCTGGATCTGTGGTCGGATCATAAGAAACATCTGGCGCATTAAGGATGCCCGTCGCGCAGCCAGCATGGAGTTTATTAGACAGTTCATTGCGAATCGCATCTGGCACAAAGCTATGCGCACCTTCAACCACCTCATGCAGGAAGGTACTGCTCACAGAGTTGACATGGTCCGCTGCAAAAATGCCACTAGCTAGTAGGTCTGTTGCATTAGCCTCACGTGATTGCTCATAGGAATATGGCGGATTTTCAAAGTAGAGGTAATTCCAGAATTCAGCGACATCAATGCCGCGGTCCTCAACCTCTGCCATCGATACTTTTTCAGTATGAATATTATGGACCGTGATTAAACACGGAATTCCATTACGCTTGGCAACAGCAGGAATAAGCCCCGTCATCCAATCATTGCAGTGGATGAGATCCGGCTTAACTTGAGGAATAATGTGGTTGATCACCTCGCGCATAAACGCGAGTGCCATATGCAAGTTCTCACCCGCATAGACTTGATCACGATGATAAAAGATTCTGTCTTCAGCTAGGTGAATACGATCTACACCAAGATTTTCCCTGACGCGTTCGTATTCACGGTCATGGACGTTCTTCACCCCCTCATTGAACATTCTGCGATAATTGGGTAAGGCGACGTGAACATCGGCTCCTTGGTCGTATAGCGCACTGACCAGTGAGGCAGAAACATCGGCCATGCCGCCTGCTTTAGCGCTAAGACGCTGTGCCATGTTACCCATGCCCTCAGGCAGGTAGGTGATTTCAGGCGTTACCACCAAGATAGTCGGCTTTCTTGAAGGAGCAGAAGCTTTGGCTGACGCTTGCTTCTCTTGACTTGATGATGAGCTAGCCGCAGCGCCCAGCTCTGCAGCTGGCACAGCCGCTCGTGCAGCCCCGTTCGTTGTCGCTTTTTTCTTACTCATACTTGCTTACAAAAGGTTAGACCATGTTCTAGAGATGTTTTTATTCGGTAGCAAGGATGATGTCACAACACGCGTGTTTAAAACAAAAAAAAGCAGTTCCGAATTTACGGAACTGCTTATCAATAAGTCATTTGCTTGCTTGCCGGCTAGGTATCACTTTCGCTTTTTGGCCAGCTCCTCGTCACTACGTGACTTGGCCCACGCGAAGTATTCGTTAGCGTCGATCACTTCCATACTGCCCTTCATGTTAGCATGGGCTTCACCACAAAGTTGGGCGCAGACAACAAAGGTCTCCATTTTCTCCACCGGCCTAAACCACATTGGAATTTCACTGCCAGGAATACAGTCTTGTTGGATACGCATCGGAACGATGGCAAAGTTGTGAATCACATCCTTGGAGGACACCTGGAGAATGGTGTTACGATGAACAGGCAGACGAAGAATAGAGGTGGAGATGAAGTCATCATCGCCATTAGGATCGATCGGATCGATACCTAAGGAATTGTCACCTGTAATCATCGAGTTATCTGTGCGACCAAAAATACCATCGTTACCGGGGTAGTGGTAAGTCCAGCTGTATTGTTGGCCGATGACACGCACACGGGGAGCATCGGGGTCGTTGGCAACGACACGCTCGAAAGTATCCGTCCGCTCAGCCCAGAGAGGGAAAGCAAATCCGAGCAAGAACACGGCCTCGACAATAACAACACCAATTTCTAGGTGTGTAGAGACATGGTTTTTCACCCCAGTATAGGATGCTTTGGCATTACGCTTGTGCCAGAATTTAAAGAGGCAAATGAGGAAGTAGGTCGTCCAGCCAACAAAGAGCACGAACATCAGCCAATGAATGACGGCGTTCATCTGGTCGACTTGCTCACCGTGTTGGGAGCTATTGCTTGGATTACCTAAGAGATCGAGGATAGACATAAGAATAATGAATGGTGAATGTTACGTAGTGAATGATTAGTCGCGCAGTGCCGGGTCGAGGTTTGCTGTTTCACGTCTGGCCATGCGCATGACAAAAAAGATGATCGCGCAGAGCATCGGCAAAATAATGGCCAGCATCACAAGCATCGCATAACCCGCGGCGACAGAGCCGAGATGTTCCTTACCTGATCCCATACAAACGGAACAGGCAGTGATATCAAAAATCGAGGTCATGGATGTGAACGTGTGATTGATTAAATTTCTCGAGACTTGCGGTAAAAACGAATGCCGTATGCTGGTAAGATGATCGCCATAACAGCACAGATACCACCAAACAGCTTCAGACTCGTCTCAGCATAAGATGAAAATACAAATGCCCATAGTACGACGAAGACACAAAGTAGAGTCGATAGTGTAATGAAGAGAATGTGGAATCCTTTGAGAGACATGAGTATGGTTGTTGATTAATTGCTACCTTCCGAAAAAGGCTTGGAACTCGATAGGGTCTGAGAATGCAAATGCGAATATGGCCATCAGGCAAAAGGCAAAAAAGAGGCCCAGGCCAAACAGCCCATAGACCATCTTCTTTTCATGGTTGAGGTGCATGAAGATCAGAGCAACAAGCGTTGCCTTAAAGGTGGCGATGAGCAAGCCAATGATCGCATCGACACTATCAAATCCACGGTCGCCAAAATCGAGAAACTCGAGCTTGGCTACAGCCACGGTGAGAACTGTGCATACAAACAGGATACTGCCTATGAAAAGGTAGAGCTTGATGTGTTTTTTGATCGCTTCAGGTGAGTCGGCCATTTTGAATAATAAATGTTAAATTAGAAAAGTGAACAACCCTCTTACATGAGGTAAAGAATTGGGAAAAGGAAGATCCATACAAGGTCAACGAAGTGCCAGAACAGGCCTCCGACCTCGACTCGGTTAGCAAGCCACTCGGGCTTCTCCTCGAACATCTTACGTCCGAAGAAGAGGTAGTAGCCGAGCACTAATGCTCCGGCGATGACGTGTAAGCCATGCAGGCCTGTGATGGTGAAGTAAGTAGCGTAATAGGTATTCCAACGGGGGCTAAAAACGGACTCGAAGCGGACCTGCTCGCGTGGAACGATCACTTCAGGGTAGTGGATTTTCTTATGATCTGGTCCAGCAAAACCCTCGATGTCACCGGGGTAGAGTGCCAAAATATCGTGATAGCTCATCGACTCAAGTTCAGCGAGATCATGGTCCAGTAAGCCGGCGATTTCCTGCCAGTTAATGCGGTAGATATCGTTCTCAGCTGGCTCTCGATCCTTGGCCTTGAGTTCCTCGGCAAGCTTGGTGGTGATGAGCTTGTGCTTCTCCCAAATGTGTTTGATTTTTTCATCCTTGAGTAACCAGGAATTGGCCACAGCTACAGCGGGGTCAATGCCCCTTTCTTCGGCCTTCATCACTGTGTGGCGAAAGTCAATGCCATCGACAGCTAGCGCGATCGAGCTATCCGCTGTAACGCCAGAGATTAGGGTCTCGTCCTTAAGCTTGAGCGTGCCCTTATCCCCCTCTTTCGGGTTGCTGAGTCTGCCCCAGTAAGGATTCACGGTAATCATTGCAGATCCCGAGCTCGGCACAAAGGTAAGGTTAGGCGTAGTGGAGCGGTAATCGCCCTTACGCTCCTTCTTAAGCTCTTTGATATAAGCAGATACTACTTCATTGAGTGTCTTGTTGCCCTCAACGGCTTCGTAGTATTTCTTGCCCTGATATTTGGCTTTCATCGATGCCCATGCCTTTCGGCCCAGCTCAATATCAATGCTGCTGTTGTTGGCAATGGCCTCGAGGTAGTCATTCTTAGCCTGATCAATCAGCTCCTTACTAACGGCACTTCCTTTTGCAATGACGTTGCCATCATTCAAGGTCAGCTCGCTCGCAAGCACCATGCCGCCATCAGCATATTGTTTGCCCATCACCTTATAGTAAGCATCATCCACACGGCTCAGGTTAATCTGGACTGTATCAGCCTCGATATTGAAGTTCTTCCGCGGTGCGTGGTAATCGTGGCTACCTCCCTGTGGGTGAGAGTGGCCTTCAATCACGGTATAGTCGTCCAAGCGGATCGCTTGGTGAGCAAACTTAGCATTGTACTCAATTCCCTTGAGCACCATGAACAAGGCAGCACAGATAATCGTGATTGCCATGTAGACCTGAAACTTGCGCCACTGACCGAGCTTGAGAGAGACCCAAGCAAAGACAACCGTCACCGAAGAACCGATGAGAATGAAGGTGTTAATCAGACCAGGCAGCACAGGCAAAGTACGCTCGGGCCAAGGATAGTCCGCATAAATGCGCAGGAAGATGTATCCTGAAAAGAGACCGCCAAAGAGCATGACCTCGGATGCGAGGAAAAGCCAGATGCCGATTTTCGAGTTATTCAGCCCGGTGTCTTTCCGGGGTTCTACAACGTAAGGAATTTCCATATCAAAAGTGCTAGAGTGTTGGTTGGTAAATGATTGGTTTAGCCTTCTTCGGTTTTATCCACAGGCTTCCTCCACTGGGCGTAGAAGTCTTCGTCCACCTCTGGGCGGGCGTATTCGTAAGGTCCACGATAAGCAGTAGGCTCCGTGAGGAAGTTGCCATGACCTGGAGGGGTTGGGGTCGCCCACTCAAGGGAACAAGCATCCCATGGGTTGTCACTCTCCACCTTCTTACCGAATTTCATGGAGATGAAGATATTGATGATAAATGGTATCTGGGCTGCGCAGAGCAACCAAGCGGACCATGACATCATGATGTTCAGATCGATGTATTCCGCAATCGTCTTACCAAACACGTTTGCGCTATCTGGGTCCGTGGTGAGATAAGCGTCTCCTCCGTTATACCAACGGCGGTGGAAGCCGGCCATGCCCTGGATGAGCATCGGGAAAAACAGGGTATTCATCAGGATGAGTGATGGCCAGAAGTGAAGCTGGTTGAGCGTGCGGCTGGTGTAGCGGCCGGTAATCTTGGGATACCAGTGATGAACACCAGCAAACAAACCAAACAAAATACCCGGTGCCACCACGTAGTGGAAGTGGCCGATCACGTAGTAGGTGTCGTGCAGGTGTAGGTCTACTAGGTTGAAGGCGAGTGGCAAACCAGTGAGACCACCGATACCAAACATCGGCAGGAACGCGCAGGCCCACATCATCGGAGGCGTAAACCTAATCGATCCGCCCCATAGGGAAATCAACAGACAGGTCAGCAGAATGACCGAGGGAATAGAAATCAAAGCCGTCGTCGTCTGGAAGAACGTCGAGATAGCAGGCCCCATGCCCGTCATATACATATGGTGTGCCCAGACAATAAAGGAAAGGAAACCGAGAACGAGCACCGCATAAACCATCGACTTGTAGCCCCAGATCGGGCGACGCGTGTTGACTGGAATAATTTCCGCAACACAGGCAATCGCCGGTAGCAGAAGCACGTAAACCTCTGGGTGACCAAGGAACCAGAACAGATGCTGATAGAGCAAGGGGCTACCTCCACCTGACGCGTCAGCAAGACCAATCTGCTGGTGATAGAGACCAGATGGCTGGAAAAAGCTGGAACCGAACATGCGGTCAACCACCTGCATAATACCGGCGACTTCGAGTGGTGGGAAGGAAAGCAAGAGAAGGAAACCGGTGACCAACATTGCCCAAACAAAGAACGGCATGCGCATCCAGGTCATGCCCTTAGCTCGTAGGTTGATGATCGTAGTGATGAAGTTCACCGATCCTAAGAGGGAGGATGAAATCAGCATGACAAGGCCCATCAGCCATTGGGTCTGGCCGGTCCAGAATTGGTGTGGATATTGCGCATCGGCAAAGAAGGAGAGCGGCGGGTAGTTGGTCCAGCCGGACTTGGCAGCACCAGACTCCATGAAGAAACTAGCACACATCATGACTCCACCGATGACATAGAGGTAGTAACTCACCATGTTCAGCTTGGGGAAGGCCATATCAGGAGCTCCAATCTGCAGTGGAGTCACATAGTTACCAAATGCACCAAAACCAAGCGGCACAATACCGAGGAACACCATGATGGTTCCGTGCATGGCGCCAAACATATTGTAGGTTTCCCCTGGCAGCTTACCTTCTGTAAGCCACTGTGCTTTCCAATCTTCCGTGAAGAGCCAGCTCATCCATGCAGGAAGCGGCTCATTAGGATAAGCAATGCTCCAACGCATGACCATCATCAGGTAGAATCCAAACAGCAAAAATAGCATTGCTGTGAGGCCATACTGCAGGCCAATCGTCTTGTGATCAGTGGAGAAAATATATTTCTTAATAAATCCAGGATTGTGGTGATCGTGATGATCTCCGTGGTTGTCGTGGTTATCGCTCATGACGGGTATGTGATTGGTGATGGTAGTGAAATAGGTAGTCGGCTAGGAATGATTGTCAAATGAGAGTGTGTCATTCGTTAGACCCGACAGGGAGAAGTGTTTTAGGGTCAACGAGCGCCTCGGGATCGAGTGGGGCACCCACAAGATCTATATTGTAATCAGCGTTGAGCTCGGTGGCAGTCACCTGACCCCCGTCGCGTTCCTTGGAGACATCGAGAGCGTTCTGCGCCATCTCGAGGCTTACCAGTGAATCGCTCGTATTGCCAAAACTGTTACGGATGTAGTTAAGCACTCCGGCAAGTTGCTTCGCCTCCATACCTGAACCCATGCTGGGCATATTGGCATTGTAGGTTTTGCCATCTACGGTGATCGCCTCGTGAAGGCCATTGAGAATAATCATCGCTGGACGCAAGCTTGGGCCAGTCACCCACTCTGAATTAGCAAGTGGTGGATAGGCCGCATTACCTTCTCCTCCCGGCTGGTGACAACCTGAACAAGCAGTGTAAGCCTTTTTACCGATCTTGAGGTAGGCATCGAGCGCGGACTTGGGCAGTGTTGCTGTGCTCGCCGCACCAGGTGCTGTAGCACGAACGTATCCTGGCTTCACGTAGTTGTTATAATCAAAGATGCTGCCAGCAATGACGCCGCCGGCGATCAAAATAATCAAAGCACCCCCTAGGATGACCCACAGAGAAATGGGCTCGGATCCTTGGGTAAACATTTGGTTCTCGCGCTTAACCGCAGCAGCATCAATGCTCACATTGGTATCATCATCGAGATCCGGTTTGCTAGTAGATGGGTCGGACATGGTATGGAGAGAAATTAAAGAGTTATGAGGGAAGCTTACTTCGCGTCAGCAGCTGCAGCGCCGGAATTTTTGGGAGCGTTATTCATGCTCTCAGGTAGCGCAGAATCACGCTTAAGGGTGAGTAGGTAGTCGGTTAAAACACGAGCTTGTTCGAGCGGCACAACCTGAGTCATTGCCA
This sequence comes from uncultured Verrucomicrobiales bacterium, assembly GCA_963933605.1. Classification (GTDB taxonomy): domain Bacteria; phylum Verrucomicrobiota; class Verrucomicrobiia; order Verrucomicrobiales; family Akkermansiaceae; genus Oceaniferula. The sequence goes on along the minus strand of CAWVVN010000021.1, from coordinate 15,087 downwards.
CGGTATTGATGTTCAGCGCCAAGCTGTCGCCCTGGCCTACCAAATCTTTTTCTTTGAACATCTGCAGCTGGGATGGACAGTTTGACCAGGTCATATCGATTTCCTCGCCCTGTTCGCCAAGTTGCAGCTTCTGATTGCGCGGGTTGTGGAGGTGAGCAATCGTCCACTGTTCTGCGGACATGCCTGTTTTGGCGGCGTAGGCATCTGCTCGGTGGCCGTAGTTGCTGAGATCTGGCCCCATACGAGTCAGACCAATCTGAGCGTATTTTTCACCTAGGTAATCGTCATAGTGAGTCTCACGTCTTGTATCCACATCCGCGTTGGATATGCCGGCAAAGTCTTTGCGGAAGATCTGGCTACCTAAGTAAGTAGGGCGGATCAACTGCGAGTGGCAGGTGTAACAGCCATTGGCTGCATAAATCTGGGCACCGTTCAAAACTCTGCCAGAGGTCTTGCGCTGGTAGTATTCTGCATCCTCTTCACCGGACATTTTGACAGGCGGAAGGGAGGCCATTTTAGCGGTAGGAATGGCGATCATACAGAGCCAGGCCAAGCCGAAGCTGGCAAACATCCCAATGAGAAAATATTTAAAGGTCATGGACTTAGTTTAAAGTTATCAGTTTAAAATTGAATGGGATACTAGGCTTGTGCGCTCTCCAGCTCATCGATGTCGCCCTCCGGTCCGTGTGGACCAAGAGCCGAGTGATCACGTCGTAAAAGTGTTGGGTGTGAGCTGCGGCGACCCAGACGAAGCCACATCAATGTCAGGTGGATAAAGAAAAAGATATTTGCCCAGAGAATGGCAGCCCAAGCAAAGGTGATTCCAACAGCGTAAGGGAAAGTACTTTTGACTGCCTGCTTCCAAGGCTGATTGAAATTCTCCTGAGCAGCTCCTTGCTGGAATGATCCGAGCACCGTGCAAAACAAAAGAATCAGGCAAACACCGTAAATTGAGAACCAGAAGTGGGTGCGGATAAGGCGGCGAGAGATCCACTCACGACGTGTGACACGAGGAACAATAAAGTAAATTGCACCGAACATGCACATACTGAAGAAACCGTAGAGAGCAAGAACGTCGTAGCCATAACTCGCAAGGCTAAACTGGGAGTAGCGGATAGCATCGGGGTGAGCGAGAATAACACCGAGCACGGCAAGAGCAATCAATCCGAATACACCTGCCACAGTGAAGCGCAGGGATGGGCTGTGTGCTAATACTTCAGCTTGGCCTGAGGCTGTTTTGAGCACATTGACCCCGGCAAAGATGAGCGGCACAGCAGCAAGCATCGAAGCAGCGGCTCCTGTATATTGCAAAAACATGGGAATAGGAGAGCCCATAACCGCATGGAACCCTGCCCATGGTGCAATGATGGCAAGCGCCCAGAAGCCTCCTGCAGAATAAGAGTAATTATAGATCGCGCGCGCGGTGATTTTAGCAGTGATGTAGTAGGCACTAGCAATGCCGATCGGCACAAAGAACAGCAACACAAGTGCCTGTCTGAACCAGCCGTTGATCGCTGCAGCCATCAGAGGGTGCACATCAAACACATTCACATAGAGGTTAGCGGTGAGGTAAATCCATGGGAACCAAATACAAGCGGCGAGAATATACCACTGAGAAATGTAAGCCTCATCATCTCCGCGGCGAACGCGGAAAGAAATGACAACCCAGATCGCGATCGCTGCATAACTTGCGAGCAGCACGGGCCAGACAAATGTAGGGAATTCCATCCAGTGTTTACCAGTACCATGACCAGCAAGAATACCGCCAATTCCGAGCATCACGCCCAGGTTCCAAATATGACCAGCGACCAAGAGCGTGCCAGCATTGCGGCTAGGCTGACGAGACAAGCGAGCCATCAACCAAATCATTACACCAAAGGCAGCTTGTGCACCCCAGCCATATACAAGGGCATTGATGTGCGCAGGGAAAGCTCGGCCGTATTGGATGAAAGAACCCTCACCTAAAAAGGCGGGGTTGTGCGTTTTGATTGAAGCAATAATGCCAAGCACAAGAGAAACTGCCAACCAGGCAGCTCCACTAGTGAAGAAGAACATCACGGGATGACGTAGCGATCGATCGATCTCTGAACGCAGCTCGATATCCTCAGTGGTGGGAGCGTTACTTTGAGTGGACATGATTTTGTTTCTTGTAGGAAATTGGATTATTGCTGATCTGCCTTCTGGCCTGCGATCCAATCGGAGAGGACCTTCATTTCTTCTTCACTGACATTAGCCATGATGCCTTTCATCACGGCACTCTGGCCGTTGGCGCGAGTGCCGTCCTTGATGGCTTGCATCTGGTCATAAAGATACTGTGAATTCTGACCTGCAAGACGCGGGTAGATGGGCATGATCGGCGTGTTGGCATCAGCACCGTGACAAGTGGCACAGGCTTTAGCCGTGTAGAGATTTTTGCCGTCGCCCTCAACAAGCTCAACAACTGGCTTATCAGCGGAAGCAATCCAGTCGGAGATCTTTTTCATCTCATCTTCGGTCAGATTCATTGCGGTAGTCATGCCCTTCATCACCGCACTGCCGCCATTGGTGCGAACACCATTGTGGATGTCTTTAATTTGTGCGAGGAGATACTCTGCGTTCTGGCCACCGAGCTTAGGATACGCTGGTGAAATCGGTCTGTTGGCATCTGCACCGTGGCAGGTGTTACATGCTTTTGCGGTGTAGAGCTTGAAGCCTTCATTGGCAGCTTCATCGCCACCTGAGGCAAGCTGCTCCATGGCACGTGCGTGAGATGCGGAACCTGGCACAAACTGGTCAGTCGCTTGAGGCCCACCTTGGATCTCGTCGGTCAGCTTGTCTGTTGCTCCAGCTGGCGGCAATAACTCCGCCTGAGCAGCATCAACCTTAGCTCTGACTTCATAGCGATCTGCAGCACGAACTTGGGCAACAGCATCAACGGGTGATCCGGACTGCCAATAGAAGAGAGCCGAAACGAGACCAAAGATGGCGAAGTAAGCGAGCCCCCACCAGAAAGCGGTGAATCGGCGCAGTGGGGTGTCGCGGTGATTAGAAAACTGATTAGACATTGTCCTTAAGAAGTTGTGATTCTTTGGGTAAATAAGCTGGCTTGACTGTTAGTTGAACAGGTTAGCTGATTCGAGGATACGAGGGTCACGGCAAGGATAGAGACTATTCTTGGTGAACATACGAAGATAAACAAAGAGGAAGAATGCGCCCACTGTTACAAATGCGAGCAAATCATACCAAACAACACTTCCTGATGGGAACAGGGAGGCTCCAGCCTCACTGCCCAACGTCAGTGATGGGCCGCGCTCAGGAGCTACAATCAGGTAGTGATCGAGCGCGTGTAGGATGAAGAGATAGATCGTGATTGGGATCATCAGAGCAGGCTTTTTCTTCACATCTGAACGGATCAGGAAAAGGAATGGCAGTGCAAAGTGGCCAAACACAAGAGCGATGTTGGCAACGTTCCAGTTACCCGTATTACGCAATAGGAAGTAGCTGGTTTCCTCTGTGATGTTTGCATACCAGATCAGGAAAAACTGTGAGAAGGTTACGTATGCCCAGAAAACCACAAAGGCGAAAGTGAGCTTACCCATAATATGGTGATGCTCAGGACTCATGACCGTTTGCAGATAGCCCTCACGGCGCAGTAAAATCGAAGTGAGAATTAACAGCGCCATGCCGTTAAGCGCACAACCGGCAAAGAAATAGACACCATACATGGTGGAGAACCACTTGTAATCCAGAGCCTTGAGCAAGTCGAAAGCGAGGAAGGTGACAGTCAAAGCGAAGATAGGCAGAAAGGCCGCACACAGTTTACGTGATTTCTTAAGACGCTCGACACCAGGCTTTGGATCGTTGTCCTGAGCAACCGAGATATTTTTAAGAATGTAAATCGCACCACCGAGCAGCACAAAGTAACCAACCATGCGGCCAAGCCAAAACGGCAGGTTCATGTAAAAAGCCTTGGCGTAGAGCATGTGGTCAAACTGGCCATAGCTGTGGTGTAGGATCTCCTTGGCATTGGCGTAGCTGGTGACACTGCCCATGAGCTCACGGTGGCGGTTCATCCACTCAAAAAGGTGCTGCTGAACCTGTGGGAAAAGGAATGGAATGGCAAGAATGCCCATCCAAGGGAAGACACTGGCGAGGTTCTCCATCAGACGACGCACCGACACCCCCCAACCGGAGTTGGAAACGTGATGCAGAAGAAGCCAGAAAGCACCACCAAGTGAGAAACTAACAAAGAAAGTAAAGGCAAACAACCATGAGTAGGCATATCGGCCAGCCACCGTATCTGAAGCCGTGTTGGCGGCCTCGTTGTTATTAAAGAGGAGCCACGCGCTGACAATAATGCCGACGAGGGCAACAAGACCGCTGATGCCGATCCACTTGCTCAGTGCTCCCTTTTTGAGATGCTCCCCTTCTGCGGGGATGTCTTTGGATGTGATGAAGTGACCCATTGTGAGTTAGGAAATGAAAGTTGGTAAGTGGGAGGTTGTTGCCTTATTTCGAGGCTGTCTTACTTGCAGCCTGCAGAGCTCTGACATAGGCGATGATTGCCCAGCGATCGTTGACCGGAATGTTGTAGCCATAGCCACTCATCAGGCCTTTGCCCTTGGTGATCGTTTCAAACATTTTACCGTCTGGATAATTGGGCTTGGGAAAGTTCATGAGGCTAGGAACAGCAGGGATTCCAATCACAGCCACGATGCCTTTGCCGTCAGCGGCTTCACCGTGACATGGCATGCAGGAAATAATGTAGCGCTCTTTGCCGTGACGGAGGAAACCGGCACGGTTCTTATCGGTCAGCCTGAGCTCGGAGGGCATGCCGTCACCGTAAGCGTCCCCCATCTTGCCAGTGTCTAGGTAGCTAATGCTGTTACCAAAACTATGCCCATGACCAAATCCCATAGCGACGCCTGATTGCTCAAAGCCACGAGGAATGGTGCCGGCAACTGGCTTACGTGATCCAAGGCCGTCAGCGAAAAATTCACTTGGCTTTTGGGTCTTGATTTTATCCTGGTCATCCATGTCAGGGAACAGGCGTAGCGGCGTGCCGCTGAACGTGTCACCGCGGAAGCCGAAGAAGCTGATCACCAATAAGACGATCAGGGCAAATGCTAGAAAGAAGTAGCGCATGGCAAATAAGTTATCCGGTATTAGTTTTGGAAAAGTGTATGGGAAAGAGTGACTTCAGGAAGCGGGCTCCTCGACGAGTTCGATGTTGGAGCCTCCGGCATCCTCAAGAAGTGTCTTGGTTTCCTCTGATGAGAATTGAGGGTCGCGCGCTTCGATGGCGATGAAGAAGCCATCGTCTGTGCAGCGTGCAAACTGCTTGCTTTCAAAAAGCGGGTGATTGAGGCGTGGCAGCCCCATCAGCGCGAGCAAGCCAAAGAGCGTCGTGAAGCCTGAGAACAGGATGGTAAGCTCAAACATGATCGGGAAGAAAGCCGCCGTAGTAAAGATGTTGGTAGGCTTCGCTTGAACCACCGTTGGGTAAATAACGACCTGTGTGGTGTAAGCCAAAGCAAAGGCTGTGATAATGCCGAGCGTGCCGCCACAGAATACAAGATAAGGAAGAATAGACTTCTTGAGGCCCATGGCGTTATCCAGCCCGTGGATAGGATAAGGTGAGTAGCAGTCCCATTTTTTATGGCCTGCATCACGCACCTTTTCCGCCGCCTTGTAGAGGGCGGAGGCACTTTTGAACTCGGCGAGGTAGCCGTATACGCGTTTGGTATTCATCAGTGTAAGCTTGTTATTTAAAGTGTAGACAGTGGGGTTTAGTAACGGGTGTCCGGAAGTTCATGCTGATAGGACGCCTTGGACTCGGCACCTTGATCATCAAGAGCTTCCTTATCATCGTGATGCGGATCACTCTGAGGCAGGGTCCACTTGACCTCGGCAATGTTGATACATGGCAAGAACTTAAGGAAGAGAAGGAATAGTGTCAGGAATAGGCCGATCGTTCCGACATAAGTCATGATGTCTACCCAGCTTGGGTTGTAGTATTTCCAGTCACCTGGAAGCCACATACGGGGTAGCGTTGTCACGATGATGACAAAACGCTCGAACCACATACCGGCATTGACCGCCATACAAACGCCCATCACAACCCATAGGTTTTCACGGCAATAGCGGAACCAGAACAGTTGCGGGGAAAGCACGTTACAGGACATCATGGCCAGATACGCCCACCAGTAAGGGCCGGCTATTCGGTAGAAGAAGGCAGCGCTCTCATATTTTGCACCTGAGTAGAAGGCGACAAAGAGCTCCATTAAGTAGGCATAACCAACGATTGTTCCGGTGAGCAGAATGATCTTCGACATGTTCTCGATGTGCTTCATCGTGATCAGATCATGCAAGCCGTAGATATATCTGGCAGGAATCATGATCGTCAAGACCATGGCAAATCCACCAAACACAGCACCCGCTACGAAGTAGGGCGGGAAAATAGTCGTGTGCCAGCCGGGCACAACAGAGGTAGCAAAGTCAAAACTCACCACTGAGTGCACGGAAAGAACCAGCGGTGTCGATAGCGCGGCCAACAGAAGATAAGCAACTTCATAGTGGCTCCACTGACGGTTACCACCACGCCAACCGAGAGAGAAGATGCCGTAGAGTAGCTTGCGGATACCGGGCTTAGCACGATCACGGATAGTGGCCAAATCTGGCACCATGCCGAGATACCAGAAAATCAAAGAAATGGTAAAGTAGGTTGATACCGCAAACACGTCCCAGAGAAGAGGCGACTTAAAGTTCTGCCAAATAGCGTTTGCGTTAGGAATAGGTGCGAGGAACCACACCATCCACAGGCGACCAACGTGGAACATCGGGTAAATACCCGCACAGACCACAGCAAAAATCGTCATCGCCTCCGCGGCACGGTTAATCGATGTTCGCCAGTTCTGACGGGTCAGGAACAGAATGGCTGAAATCAACGTTCCTGCGTGGCCAATACCAATCCAGAAAACGAAGTTAACAATAGGCCATCCCCACATGGTGCGGTTACTGTTTCCCCAAACACCAACACCTGTTGAAACAAGGTAGAACAAACCACCGCCAACGCCAACAATAGCGATGATCACGCTGGGAATGAACAGCATCCACCAGATTGCTGGCTGCTTGTTTTCAAGAATTCCACAAATACGCTCAGTAATCCAGTTGTAGGAACGGTTGTTGAGAATAAGCTTCTCACGCTCCATGACTGGTATCACGGGCTTATTTGGGTCTTTTTCGATCGTAGTGTCCGACATGGAAAATGATGATTTAGAAGTTGGTGATTGTTTGGGAAACAAAAAGCCTCTCGCTTAGTGCATGTTGATGGTAGCGCGACCAATTCCCTTGGCGCCCGGCATGTTTGGATTCGGGTTCTTCACGCGAGCAAGGTAAGTGGTGCGCGGCAGCGTGCCGATGTAGTGCAACAGCTCGTAGTTACGTGCGGAATTACGGGAGCGCACGACCTTGGCCTTGTCCCCATCCTGTAAGTTACCAAAGGTAATGGCACTAGACGGACATGCGTCTTGGCAAGCTACACGGACCGAGTCCAACTTAGGACGCAGCTCGCTGTCAGCGATCTTCACGTCAACGGATGATCCGCCGGCGAGTGTCGCCTTATTCTTAAGTCTGACTTTCACCTTAACCTTAGCTGCCTGGATACGCTGCACACAGTAGGTGCACTTCTCCATGACACCGCGCATGCGCACTGTCACGTTCGGGTTGCGCTGCAGATGAGGTGCTTCACCAACCGCCTTCTTACCGCCAGGACCCTTGTAGAGGTTCTTTTCGATAAGTGGATTGCGCTTGTTGTAATCAAAGAAATTGAAGCGGCGAGCCTTGTATGGGCAGTTGTTCGCGCAGTAACGAGTACCGATACAGCGGTTGTATGCCATCGTATTGAGGCCGTCTTCAGAGTGAACCGTAGCGTTCACTGGGCAAACCGTTTCACATGGTGCAGACTCACACTGCATACACGCAACTGGCTGGGGGATCATCTCGGGATTATCCTCGTCACCTTCAGCGGCAGAGAAATAACGGTCCATGCGGATCCAGTGCATTTCACGACCCATAGCGACCTGTTCTTTGCCAACAACAGGAATATTGTTTTCTGCCTGACAAGCTACCAGACACGCGTTGCAGCCAATGCAATTATTAAGATCAATGGTCATCGCCCACTGCTGGCGCTCATCGTAGAGGTGCTTGTCAGCCTGTGCTTTTTCATGCCAAGTCTTACTACCCTTCTGCTTGTAAAGAGAGATATTCTCAGGCGCATGAGAGTCCATACCCTGCTTTTTAACACCCTCGATCTGCTCAGCAAAATCAGCTTTGTGACCGTGGTGGTCATTCTCCATGGTGGAGATTTCACGAGCAAGCGCACGGCCATACATCGCGTGGTGCTCCTGGGTCATGGCGATGGAGTAACGCTTATTGGCGCTCTCAGCCTTACCCCCTGTGGCAAGGTAAGGAGTCTTGCTGGTGCGCAGTGCGTAAGCATTGAAACCACGGTTAACACTCACCAGGCTAACGTTTTTCTCGTTTTTGGGGCCACGCTTGAGCTCATCGTGCTCATCAAAACCTTGGCCGTAGCCCAGCGCGATAGAAATGACATTATCTGCATGACCAAAACCGATCATAATGGCGACCTCAAGCTCTCTGCCATTGACGCTCACCTTAATCACTGGATTGGCGTGGTCTTTACCTTCGCCGTCAGGACCAACACCTGCGTTTTCAGTCTCGATACCGTAGACCTTGCCCTTAGGCTGAAGTTTGAGAATTTTCTCGTAGACACCTAGATCCTTAGCCGTGGTTGGAGAAACAACAGCGACGTTGTCCCAACAAACCTTGGTGATTGGATCGGGAGCTTCTTGAAGCCATGCGTTATTGATATAACGGCCATCATAAATCGATCCATCCGTAGCAAAAACAACTTCCAAATTGCTCAAGCTGGGCACAGCTGGCAGAGTGATGCTTGTCGATGATACTGGGTTGAGTGGAGTCGCGGCAGTGTATGATGCTTTCCAGAAACCATCACGCAGGAACTTGAGCCAGCTCTTGTCAGAACCATCAGCAAGTGCCGCAAATGTCTTGCGCACCGCATCATAAGAAACAGAGGTCTTTTCTCCATCTTTGGAGGAGTCAAACAACTTGCCATCAAGCAGTGCAAGCAGAAGGTCAATTTCAGACACGCCATTATAAAGTGGCAGAATAAGGGGCTGAACAGCAGCAAGAGAGCCATCACTAGTGCGAGCATCCCCCCAGCTTTCTAAATAGTGAGCAGCCGGAACATGCCAATCGGCAGCATGAGCAGTTGCGTCAGCACGAAGCCCAAGATGAATCACCTTTACCTTCTTGGCCGCATCAGCAAAGCCGTCAGCGTCGTAGACAGGGTTGGCAGGAGTCAGCAGCACCACTGCGTCAAGCTCGCCGGCATTGAGTGCCGCGATGAGCGACGCCATGTTACCGTGCTTGCCGCGGCCGGTGTTAACCGCCTTGAGAGTTTTACCGTAGTTGCCGAGCAGAGAGTTAATCGCGATGCATAGGTCCTGTAGCTCACGAGACTGGCGCGTGCCGGCCACCACAATGGATTTACCGGCATTGGCCTTAAGGTCTTTGGCGCATTCAGCGGCCCATTTTTTCTCAGTTTCTGAGAGAGTGATGCCACCCTTGACTGTGTAAGATGCTCCAAGCTGATTGGCGATTTCAGCAGCAATCGCTGGCACCTGACTTGGCGCGATGCGCAAGCGGTGATCTGCCATGCCGCCGGTGAGGCTGAAGCCACCCTCAGCAATATAGAGGCGGTTCATCGCCTTGGCGTTGGCTTTTTTATCGTATCCAGCACCTTCAATGAAGCGGTTCTTAAAGAAGCCGCTCACCGGACCTTGCTGGTCGAGCTCAAGAAAATCAGAATCGAGTGAAAGCACCACCTTGGCACGAGAGAAATCAACCACTACATCTGCAGACTCGCCAAAGGCAGCTGCGTTTGCCTCTTTACGAGCATCTCCACTGAGTGGCTCATAATGGAAAAAGCGAGCATCGGCAAATTTGGCCTGCAGCTCTTTGACCAAACGGCTGCGTGTAGGTGATTCGTCTTCACCAAAAACAAAACCAATATTGGCCGTTGGCTTGGCAATACCAGCAAGTGCTTGTTCAAAAGCTTCACGGCTTGATGTTTCGCCGTTCTGTAAAAATTCCCGTGAACGGGCTGGATCATACATATCCAGAACAGATGCCTGGGTGAATGAATCGGTGCCACCGTGCTTGTCGAACACCTTGTTTGGCTCAAGCTTAGTAGGGCGGCCATCGTGAGTGGTGACAACCAGAGGCACAGCACCGTTTGCACGCGGCATTGAGCTCGCAAAGTGAACAGGTTTGCCAGGCACACTCCACTCAGGGGAATCGATAAACGGTACAATCAGGCTCTCTGGGCGGCGGCAAGCTGCCAGCCCCATGCCTGCAAGCGCGGAAGATGCGCCCATAAGCTTCATGAAGGAACGACGAGAAACTTCACGCTCCTCCTCGGTTTCCATTTGGGCGCTACCGTCAATAAATTCGCGGTCCAGTGAGTCTTGAAAGCGTTCAGTGCTCTCGAGTTCGCCGAGGCTTCTCCAGATCTTAGAGCCGCCGTCGTCTGGGGCATTAACAGGTGAATCTGGTTGGTTGTTCTTCCGGTTGCTCATGTGCTTAGTAGGAAATAGGTATAAGTAAGAAAGTGATGGAAAGGATTCGTTCTGATTAACGGTGGCACGTTGAACAGCTCTCCTTGGGGTGGATACTCCAGTTTTTCTTCAACAGCTCGCCGAACTGCTTCTGAGTGGTGACCCGTTCGCCTTCTTCGTTTTTAATCTCATTTTCGAGGAGATACTTCTCAGCATTGTAATCTAAATTGTACACTTCCTCGAGAGGGCGCAGGTGATTTTCTGGTGCGCGGTGGCAATCCAAACAGAATGCCATGCTGAGGCTCTTGTCGTGATGCACCTTCTCCATCTTGTGGATGTCACCGTGGCAAGACTGGCAAGACACCCCTCTGTTGACGTGTGCGGAGTGGTCAAAGTAGACGTAATCTGGAGACTTGTGGATGCGCACCCACTTGATTGGCTTCTTCACAGCACCCTCAATAGGTGCGTGATCTTCATCCACACCCATCGCAGCACGGAGTGGCGCAAGCTTGGGGCTTCCCTTCTGAACATGCTCGTGACAGTTCCAACAGGTATTGGCCGTGGGCACACCAGCAGAGGCAGACTTATCTACTGAGCTGTGGCAGTAACGACAATCCATACCGAGCTGATCGACATGCAGAGCATGATCATAATCAATGGGTTGATCGGGCTGGTAGCCTACTCGTTGAGCCTTTGGAGTAGCATAATAAGAGAATGCAGCAGTAAGACCTGCTACAACAAAAATCAAGCAAACCGCGATTTTTAGCGGCAGCAAATTGGTCCATCTCGGGAAAAAATTAGCCATGACGTCACGCGGGTTCTAGAGATTGTGAAAGATTTCACAAGCAAATTTTTTAGAAAGAATGGAACCCGAGCTGGGGTAACAAAATACCGGCTTTATTTTGTTTCTGCTCTCTCATTTATTTAGCCCCGCCAGCCAAGAATGAGATCACCGGCATCGACAAACTTCGGACATCTTAAGCATCAATTTAAAATGGCAAATAAGGCATCCACGTGGAGAATACTTATGTAACTATTAATTTTCACCATGGATAATGCCGAACGCGAAAAACACGACCGCTTCCTCCGTCTCTATGTAGAGAACGAGAAATCGCTCAATGGATTTGTGCGTTCACTTGTTTTCACCCTAGATGATGCCCGCGAGGTTATGCAGGATACCGCCGTAGTGCTCTGGCGTAAATTTGAGGAGCTCGACTCACCTGAGGACTTTCGCAGGTGGGCATTTGGCGTGGCCCGCTTTCAGGCACTGGCATATCGCCGTGACCGGGCGCGTGACCGCCACGTCTTCAGTGATGACCTCATCTCCATGCTCGAGAAAGAAGCCGCGGACGCAGGAGAAAAAAGCAGTCAGGAGGAGATCGCCCTACAGGAATGTCTGACCAAGTTGCCCAGCAAACACAGAAAACTCGTTCAAGCAGTTTACATGGGAGGAGAACGCATTGACAAGATAGCGGACAAAGCAGGACGCACACCGATGTCACTTTACAAATCACTTCACCGCATTCGCATGTCACTTGCCGATTGCATTAATAAGCACTTAAGCCAACAAAAGGGAACAGCATGAAATCCAGTGACGAACATATGGAGCTCATTCGGCTCTATCTCAGCGGCGAGGCCGCCAAAGAGGATGTGACTGCACTGGAATCACTTATGCTCGAGGACGATCAGCTTCGTGCCGATTTCCTCGCCTACGCCAGAGTCGACGCGGCACTCCCCGCCATGGTTGGCGAGAGGCCAGAGCTTACTCTTTTTGAGACAAAGCCAAGTAAAGTTCACCGCTGGCTTCTATGGGCGCCTGCTGCCGCACTCATTCTTATAAGCACCATGCTCGGAGTGATGCTGATGCAGGAAAAAGGTGAAAACGCACAAGCTGCTGATGCCCTCGCCACCCTGCCAGCTGAAAGCCAAGTGGTCGCTCGATTCGGCACACTCAATGACTGCCAGTGGATTAATTCCAGCGCCAACATTCATTCCGGAGACCCCATTACCATGGGCCAGCGCATTGAACTCAGCACAGGTAATGCCGAGATCATCTTTAGTAGTGGGGCGAGATTGAACCTCGTCGGGCCAAGCATCATCGAGACAAGGTCCAACAATAGCAGCTTCCTCACTCTCGGGGAGGCTCACGTTACAGCGCACACTGAAGAATCCAAAGGCTTCACCCTAGAGACCCCTTATAGCACCTTCATCGATATTAGCACCGCCTTCACCGCTACTGTATCTCCAGATGGGCTTAGCCGTCTTGAGGTCTCAGAGGGCGAAGTCGACGCCATCCTGGAAAAAGGCGGCAAACGCACGCGTTTCAGTGCCGGCCAGACACTTTACGTAGAGCCCGGCAAAAACAAAATACTCACCCGGATCGAGCCCGGGGACGGTTCTAAAGCCTTCCGCTTCGCCACTATTGAGCCCCCAAGCAACTCAGATTATGCGGATCTCTCTGCAGGCCATGCAACGATAAGCACATTGTCACTGCCTATAAACCCTTCAGGATCAGCGGATGCACTACTAGATGGCAAGGGGCAGTCAAGTCAGGATGCCCCTAAAGAATCAGCCTTTTTTGTCAGGCAACCTGGCTATAAAGCCTTATTGCTCGATCTTGGCACGGACATCACCATTACTAAAATAAACACCTACTCCTGGCACCAAAACGAAAAGGTTAAAGAGCACCGTGAGCGTGCACAGCAACGATACACACTCTATGGCTATGCGGGAGACACGCTTCCCGACCTTACTGGACTGCCCGATATGTCGGCCTGGACTCGCATTACTCGGGTCAATAGCGATCAATTCTTCAAGGTCAACGAAAGGCTGGATCGACCCGCACAGCAAGCCTGCTCGATCACCGCGGCTAGTGGAAATCTTGGTAGATACCGTTACCTGCTGTGGCATACTAAGGGGAGCACCTTCTTTGGTGAGTTTGATGTTTATGGCGCACCATAGGGCGTGACCAATGTCCACAAGCCTAACCGACCCCCACCTTCGCATGACCTCCCGACGGGCCCGGTCATGATGCTTACTCAGCGGCGAGTCAAAAATCTTCAAATCCCTGTGAAAAAACCACTCCTCTTTCTCACCTCCCTATGCGCTCTCTTGAACGCACCTGGGGAACTGCGGGCGACCGAAGGAAGCGCAAGCCCTCCCCCCAACATCGTCCTCATTCTCGCCGATGACCTCGGCTATGGTGACTGCAGTGTCACCAACTCGGAGTCCAAAATCAGAACTCCGCATATCGAACAGCTCGCTAAAGAAGGCCTCAGCTTCAGCGACGCCCACTCCGCTGCCAGCACCTGCACCCCCTCCCGTTACGGCCTGCTCACCGGTATTAACCCCGTCCGTACCGGTGTTCTCAACACCCTGCTCGCCGAAGGCCGTGCCATCATTTCCAAAGATGAGAAAACCATTGCTCACCTACTCAAGGATCAAGGATACGCCACCCACATGATCGGCAAGTGGCATCTCGGCTTTGATACGGGAGGCAAAAAAAAGGACTTTGACTTCGACCAAGCGTTCATCGGCGGGCCCATCGATCGAGGTTTTGACAGCTACTTCGGCATTCACTCCTCGCCAGGAGCCTTCCCTCTCTTTTATCTCAAGGACCGCAAGGCTATGGCAAAACCCTCTGAAAAAACCTCGTGGGTAAAGATGAAAATCGAGGGTGCAACGACCACCATCCATGGCCTCAAGTCCCCCGACTTTGAACTCGACGAAGCCAGCCCCACCTTCTGCCAAAGGGCGGTCGAACTCATCAGAAACCATGCTGACTCCAACTCCGACCAACCCTTCTTCCTCTACTACGCCTCACCGATCCCCCACAGCCCCTGGGTTCCATCGAAGGCCTTCAAAGGCAAAAGCGGCCACGGCGATTACGGTGATTTTGTGATGCAGCTCGACGACATCGTCGGTCAGATCAATCAGGCCCTGAAGGACACCGGACTGGATCAAAACACCCTGCTCATCTTCACCAGTGACAACGGCCCCGGCCCGCACGCCACCCGGCTGATGGCCAAAAAGGACCACCGTTGCGCCGGCCCTCTGCGCGGTAGCAAAGCCAGCATCTACGAAGGCGGTCACCGCGTGCCTTTCATTGCCAAGTGGCCAGACAAAGTCTCCGCGGGAACACAAACAAATACCGTCATCAACTTCACTGACTTTTTTGCTACTCTCGCCACACTCTTCAAAGCCGATCTCGCTAACACCTATCCCTCCGCCAAAGACTCCCACAGTTTCCTAGCCGCACTACTGGGCGCACCAGATGATCACCTCCGCCCCGCCATGATCAATGGCTCCTATTCCATCCGCCAAGGCGACTGGAAAATCAGTTCAAAAGGCAACCTCAAACACGCCGACTCCTCCAAAGTCAGAGCCAGCCAATTCGAGCTCCACAAGCTCACCGACGACCTCGCCGAACAACACGACCTTTCCGAGG
>CAWVVN010000020.1:0-25133 GCA_963933605.1 uncultured Verrucomicrobiales bacterium | reverse complement strand
CGTTTCGATTTCCCGCTCACCGATGCGGCTGGTGAATTTATCCACCATATCTTCTAAATCACTGACCCGAAGTCCATGAGACACGATAACCGCATGGTTTTTCTCATCTTCACGCTCGAGGTAAAAATACATGAACATGAAGATAATAGTTCCAAGCACTACCCCTACAGGTAAAATCATCAGCAGTACTTTATAGATGCGCGGGGAGCTATCATCGGCATGCGTCGCTGTTGTATCAGGCATAGAATGAAATAAAAATGAGTTGCTTAAATAGGTTACTCGAGCAGTGCCACTACCTCGGAAGCCGCTCTTTGATGAGCACCACTATCACCAAGTTTCGCTGCTGTCGTCAGTAATTTTTGACATAAGGCGTCTCGGCTATCGCTATTGTTCATCAGCCTCGATATGCTTAGCTCAATGCGCCCGGGTTCGGCGTCACCTTGAATAAATTCCTCAACCACTTCCTCGCCAGCGAGAATATTAACCAAGCCGATATAGTCTAACTTCACCAGCAGCTTACCCATGGCCCAAGTTGGCCATGAAATTTTGTAAACCAGACAATACGGAAGCCCCAACGCGGCTGCCTCAAGAGTAGCCGTTCCGCTCGCGACCACGCCAGAAGTCGCACGCTGCATCAAGGAGTAACTTGAGCCCGTCCTGATGGTAATAAGAGATTTAGGCAGCTTGGCGTTCTGCGCAATATCACGCATTCGCCCCGCTAATGCCTCAGATGCAGCTGCTGCCTCAAATTTCCATTCTGAGTTATGTGAATGAATACGTCTCGCAGTTTCCACCATAACGGGAAAGAGCCTTGAGACCTCACGTTCTCGGCTCCCTGGAAACAAGCCTATCAAGTCTTGCTCACGGGTGACATCTTCACGTTTATGCTCTAACTCATCCACCAGCGGATGCCCGGTGAAAACGGTAGTAAGTCCGGCCGACTCAAATATCTCTTTTTCAAACGGGAAGATACACAACATTAGGTCCAGAGTCTCAGCCATTTTGGGTATCCTGCCCTTATTCCATGCCCATACTTGGGGGCTAATGTAGTAGACTATTTTTGTGTTCGGTAGGCGCTTTTTAACCGCATGCGCCAGCCGCAAATTGAAACCCGGGTAATCAATCAAAATCAGCACATCCGGTTTGAGCTCTTCAACCTCCGCAAGCATCTCATTGAAACGCTGTTTAAACCATTGATAATGCTTGAGAACTTCCCATATGCCCATGACCGCGGCATCCTCGACCCAGTTCGCTAAGCCTTTGCCCGCCACCGCCTGCATCGCAGGCCCGCCTGCGCCATGAAAGGAAACCGTGGGCACACGGGTAAGCAGCGCCTCCATCAGGCAGGCTCCATGAGTATCCCCACTGACCTCACCTGCGACAATGTAGATCGATTTCTGATTTGCTCCGCTCACCAAGACATGGATAGCTAGGTTAAAAAAAACTGCAAACTTCAATCTTTCTTCTTCCTTCTTGATTATTGCCCTCAGATTCTTGATTCTGAACCCGCATGCGCATTGATATCATCACGCTTTTCCCGGAAATTGCCCTCAGCCCATTGAGCGATAGCATTATCAAACGCGCACGAGAACAGGGCTTGGTGGACATACACGCCCATCAGCTGCGCGATTGGGCCACGGGAAAGCATCGCAAAACAGACGATTATCTCTGTGGTGGTGGTCAAGGAATGCTCATGATGCCAGAGCCAGTTTTCGCAGCTGTAGATGAGCTCAAACAGGATGACACGCGCATCATCCTGATGACACCACAGGGCAAACCATTCATACAAGCAGACGCCCAACGCCTCTCCACTTCTCAGCATTTGATTATTCTGTGTGGTCACTACGAGGGTATAGACCACCGCATTATTGACGCCCTCGTCGACGAGGAAATCTCCATTGGGGACTACATACTGACCAATGGCGCTGTAGCTGCTGCCGTGCTTACTGATGCCATCGTTCGGCTATTGCCAGGTGCTTTAGGTGATGCCAGATCATCCTTAGAAGAATCATTCTCTGACCCCAACATGCTCGAAGCGCCCGCATACACCAAGCCCAATGAGTTTCGCGGCATGAAGGTTCCAGAAGTGTTACTGAGTGGAGATCACGGGAAAATCTCAAGCTGGAAAAAAGAACAGGCGCTCGCACGAACAAAAGCGAACAGGCCGGACCTGCTGGACAACTAGTCCTTTCCTAACATTTTATCGATCTTCGTTACTAGCTTATGGGGGCACCTCCCCCGCTGGTACTTGTTCCACATCACCTCGCGTAGCTTATGCAGCAGTTCTTCTGGAATAGGATCATGGTGCTGCCATTCCTCATCTCCCTTTGATTGAGAATAGAGTTTCCACTCAGAAGCATGATAGGTGGCACGATAATAAAATGTACCACCCTCACCTTCTTCTCTCCACTGATGTTTCTGCATGGACTTAGCTAAGCCAAATTTCCTCGAAAGAGAATGCGAAACTTCCATGATTCAAGTCATTGACGTAAGGCATTATTTTCATGACAATGCACGCCGTGCTGCGCCTCATCCAAAGTGACTTCAGCAAAGTCATCCTCTTTTTCACCCTTACCATTATCGCCTCGGCCATCGCTTCGCCTTGGATCTATAATGCAGGGATGCTTCTTGCCGAGGTCGGTCAGTCACGCGCACTGAACCCCATGCTCGATTGGCTGGCAAATCGCTGCGCAGATGCAACCTTTGCAGCTTTTTATAACTACACGCTGCTGGGTTGCGCTATCATCTTAGCAGGGCCATTCATCATGTGGTGCAAGCTCTCGAATCAAAGCTCCCTGCAGCCATCCAAGCCATGGCGTATAAGGCTTCCAACATCGGCTAATACCAGACAAAACGGACAAGCACTATGCCGCAACCCAATGGCCAAACTCCAGCTTGCCATTGGGTTTTTGATCACAGGCAGCCTGGTTTCCATTTCAATATGGCTGCTCGAGGTGATCGGTTGGTTTTCGTTTGCTCAATCGCCTGATTACTGGGGCGCTATTTGCAATGGTGTGGCATCAGCTATCGTCATTACCCTCGTCAGTGAGTGGATCTTCCGCGGCATCTTAATGGGTGTTTTTTTACGCGCCATGGGCCCAGCCATGGCGATGGTCTTCATTTCCCTCTTCTACGCTATCATCTACTCTCTGTTGCCAACTGGGAACGAGGTTATTGCCAATCCTGACAAAGCTGACGCTGGATTTAGAATGATTATAACGATCGCCAAGAATCTACTAACCCCCGAAAAGTTCACCTTCAGCTTTATGTTGCTTTTCAGTCTTGGCCTTGTTCTTGCCTATGCTCGTTATCGGACAGCATCACTCTGGTTGCCCATCGGCCTCCATTTCGGCTTCCTTTTCCCATACCAAACTTTGCAGCAACTCACTGAGTCAGGACCAGAACATTCTCCCTTGTCGAGACTTCTCATCGGCACTGATGGGAGATCAGGCCTGTTGCCGTTTTGCCTACTGCTCCTCAGCGCATTACTTGTGCATGTTTTTATCCAGTTGTCCGAATCAAAACGTAGATCTGAGACATGAAATCCGAGATATGAAAAGCGCCCATTTTCATAACCGCGCGTCGACATTTGCTTCTATGCTACGCCAAACCAGCAGAATCCTCGATTATATTTACCCGGCTCATTGTCACCTTTGCCAATGCCGGCTAACTCATGGCAGGCACTTATGTGAGCCCTGCTCAGAATCTCTAAAATATACACAAGCTCCATTTTGCAAGCTTTGTGGCGAGTGTTACGATGGTGACATTAGCACTGATTTCTCCTGCCCTAACTGCAACGACCTCAAGCTCGACTTTGAATTCGCTCGCGCACCTCTTCACAGTGACGGCCAAAGCAGGACTTTATTGCATGACTATAAATACCGTCGCCAAATCCATCTTTCCGATACCCTTGGAGACCTATTGAGCATAGGTCTGGATGACCCCAGATTTGCACCATACCTTGATGACGGCATCCTCGTTTCGGTTCCTCTTCATTGGGCAAGGCTTAGAAAAAGAAAATTCAATCAAGCCGAAGAAATGACGATCCGTCTCAAGAAACGAACGGGCCTACCCTACATCAATGCATTAAAGCGTATCCGCAATACCGCTACCCAAACACGCTTCAGCCGCTCCAAGCGTCTTGAAAATCTGCGTGGCGCCTTTGAGCTCAGAGCAAAATACAAAAAACACATTCAAGGAAAGCGCATCATACTCGTTGATGATATTTTCACGACTGGATCAACGACCCATGAATGCTCTAAGGTACTGCTGCATCATGGGGCATCGAGTGTTGCCATTCTGACCCTGCTGAGGGGGTAGCTCCGGCATGGTAGGTGGGGCATAAAAGGATCTTGGCTCCAAGATGGACCGCCTCTCCCTTTGGGCGAGCAATAAGAGCCTATTCGGAACTACCGAGCCACTTCTCTTTCTTGAGCGCATCCTTGGCGGCCCTAGACTCTGCATCTTTTTTACTCTTACCCATACCTTTGCCTAGAAGGATGCCCTGCCACTCGACCGATATTTTGAATATTTTCGAGTGATCGGGTCCCGCTTCCTCGAGAACTTGGTAGCAAGGACTCTCCGGTGCTAGTGCCTGTAATTTTTCTTGGAGCTTGCCTTTCGGGTTTCTTTCATCAGGCGACTCAGCAACCTGCTCAATCCATTCTTTACAAACTCTCTCAACAGCCGCCTTGGCAGCATCCAGACCGCCATCCAAGTAGACCGCTCCCATCACTGATTCAAAAGCATCAGCCAATGTAGATGGTCTGCTGCGTCCTCCCGATGCTTCCTCCCCCTTTCCCATCATCACCGATTCACCAAGCTCCATCGCCTTGGCAAATTTAAACAAAGCACTTCTGGATACCAGGCGCGCACGAAGCTTCGTTAATTGCCCCTCGGGAAACGTTGGGAACATCTTGTAGAGCCGCTCGGTAATCACCAGCTGAATGACTGCATCACCAAGAAATTCCATTCTCTGGTTGTGCGGGCTAGGTTCTTTAGTTTCAAACGTCTTACTCGGGTGAGTCAGAGCCTCCGTCAAAAGAGACGCGTCGCTAAATTTGTAACCAATGACTTCTTCAAGCTTAGACATACAATAAACCTTAATACGTTTTCATTACACCGTGTAACATGAGGTGATCTATGAACAAAAAAGCATGGAGTAAAAGAATGAAAGTATTTCAAGCGGAAGTATTTCAAACCATACGGGGAACCAACCAATCAATCTTTTTTAGTTGGTGAGTGGGGTGGCTGACGGGATTCGAACCCGCGACAACCGGAATCACAATCCGGGGCTCTACCCCTGAGCTACAGTCACCATTACTCCCACTACGAATAGAGTCGCGGCGCGTAGATAAGGCAATCACCCCACCTTGCAAAGCCAAAAATTGACCATCGGGGTAAAAAAGCTCTCGCATGGAGTTCTGTATAGCCTCAGTGAACATGGTGCATTATTTATGCTTGGTGCTTTATGAAGTAAATAATAGCACTAATCAGCTATGTTCCGGCTCGACACAGCCCCACAATCATTCCAACCTCCGCCCGTCATGCCTCATTCTGTCGAAGAATCCCTGAATATCCTGACCGCTGGAACAGCCAAAGTAATCAGTGAAAAAGAACTCAAGGAGAAGCTTGAACTCGGCCGGCCTCTACGCATCAAGCTTGGTGTAGACCCTACCGCACCAGACATTCACCTTGGGCACACGGTTGCCATTGAAAAACTGCGTCAGTTTCAAGAACTGGGACATCAGGCGGTGCTCCTTATTGGTGACTTTACGGCCATGGTCGGGGACCCTACCGGACGCTCCGCTGCACGCCCCTCTCTGACCCGAGATGAGGTGCTTGCCAATGCTGAGACCTACACAACTCAGGCATTCAAGATCCTTGATCCGGATAAAACCGAGGTTGTCTTCAACGGTGAGTGGTTCCGCTCCATGACTTACGAGCAAGTGCTCAAACTCAATAGCCGCGTTACCATGCAGCAAATGTTGCAACGTGAAGATTTCAAATCCCGCATCGACAAAGGCCAGGAAGTCCGTCTCCATGAAGTTCAGTACCCGATCATGCAGGGTTGGGATTCTGTAGAGCTCAAGGCCGATGTCGAGATCGGTGGCACAGATCAACTTTTCAACATTCTGGTGGGTCGTGATTTCCAAAAAGAAGAGGGGCAGCCGCAGCAGGTCGTCATCCTCATGCCACTGCTCGAAGGATTAGACGGGGTGAAAAAAATGTCCAAATCTGCTCATAACTATGTCGGTGTGAGCGACGAAGCCAACGAGATGTTCGGCAAGATCATGAGTATTTCGGATGAGCTCATGGATCGCTACTATTCACTATTGCTGGGCACCGATCGGGACGTTTCATTGCATCCAATGGAGGCTAAAAAGCAGCTCGCGGCCGACATCACCACCCGCTACCACAGTGAACAGGATGCCGCAGATGCACGCAACACCTGGGAGGCTCGCTTTTCAAATCGTGATACTGCCGCTGGAGCCGTGGAGATAGAGCTGACCGCATTACCTGCAGACCTCAACCTTCTCACCCTTGTCAGTTTCATCTTCTCAGAGGCTTTTGATATGCAAAAATCCAATGGTGAACTTCGTAAACAATTCATTACCACGGGTGCCGTTCAACTCAACGGAACAAAACTCAGTGATCCCATGGCGGAGATAGCACCAGCTTTGGGAGACATTCTTCGACTAAGCAAAAAACAATCTGTCAAATTCATCTAATCCATCATTTATCCATTCCCACTATGCACGCATACGAACTTTTCCAAGCCGTCAAACCATCCATCGTCTCCGACATGCTCATGTGGATGCGTGAAACGGACCGCAGTCTCTACAAAACAGCGCTCGGCGGTCTGGCATCGAACAGAAAGCTACGTTTACCTTTCCTTCAGAAAAAGCCAGTTACTGAACAGATCGCTTGGGTCCATAAAAATCTACAAAGCAAAGCAAGCAACATGATTGCTGAGCACTTGTTGCAAGTTTACTTCATGCAAGGTCAGGAGGCATTGCTGGTTACTTTCTGTGACGCACTCGACATCCCCCACAATGGCAAAGGGCAGGTTGAAGGTAATATCCCAGAAGTTATTGATGCTGAAAAGCTTAAGGGAGCTATTGATGCCCTACTTGAAGGCAATGACCCCGCTCTGGTCACCCTCTATTTACGCACATTTAATCTCCAGACACCTGATGGGTGGTCTGCTATGACTGATGCTCTAGAGAGCGATGAGCGCTTAAAGCTATCCTAAAGCGCTATTGGCCTTCTATTGGCCTTCTATTGGCTAGAAAAGCGAGTGCATCAACAAGCCTCTGCTTTTCAACGATTTCGAGCTCTTACCACTTGACCTGCAAGGGCTATGAATCAATAGTCACGCAGCATGAGAGCTGTGACAAAAAATACTACTTCTGAAAAATTCAGGCTAGTATCACAGCTTCTCAATATTTGCCGCCAACGCTTGATTCCCAAGCAATCCAATCTCCCTCGGTCCTATTGATTCCGCTCTAAGAAAAAACTTTATTAACTTCACTTACTCCAACTTCAGCACTCATGTTTGCAAAACTTCTCTCCCTTTTCTCCATCAGATCCAATGATATCGGCATTGATCTTGGCACAGCCAACACACTGGTTAACGTCAAAGACCACGGTATTGTTTTACGTGAACCCTCCGTGGTAGCCATCAATCAAGGAACCAACGAAATCCTGGCCGTCGGCGACGACGCTAAACGCATGCTGGGCCGCACCCCCGGCAACATTGTTGCCATCCGACCTCTCAAAGACGGCGTCATTGCTGATTTTGAGGTGACTGAGGCTATGCTTCGGCACTTTATCCGCAAGGTCAACAATGGTCGGCGCCGTTCAAATCCACGCGTTGTGATCGCCGTGCCCTCAGGCATTACCGAGGTAGAGCGCCGCGCTGTTCGCGAATCTGCCGAGCAAGCTGGAGCTCGTGAAGTTTACCTGATCGAGGAGCCCATGGCTGCCGCCATTGGTGTTGGTTTGCCCGTGCAAGATGCTGCTGGCAACATGATTGTCGACATCGGTGGAGGCACCACAGAGGTCGCTCTCATCTCCCTCTCCGGAATCGTTTATAGCCGCAGTGTCAGAACAGCGGGTGATGAATTAGATGAATCCATTATTCAGTATATGAAACGTGCTTATAATCTGATGATTGGTGAGCGCACTGCTGAAGAAATTAAAATCCGACTCGGATCCGCCGCCCCTCTGGCAAAGGAAACAACCATGGATGTCAAAGGGCGTGATTTGGTTGCAGGATTACCCAAGACAATCACCATCACTTCTCAGGAAATTCGTGATGCAATGGCCGATCCGCTTAGTACGATCGTAGATGCTGTGCGCACTGCATTGGAACGCTGCCCACCAGAACTGGCTGCTGACCTTGTCGATCGAGGCATTGTTCTTGCCGGAGGCGGGGCCTTACTCCGCGGCCTTGATAAACTGCTGCGTGAAGAAACAGGACTTCCCGTGCATGTGGCGGAGGATCCTCTCAGCGCCGTTGCAGAAGGCACAGGGAAAGTTCTCTCTGAGATCTCCTTCTTGCGCCGTGTCACCAGCTCAGAATCACGCTAATTGATCCAGTTCCATGCCAGCCATTAAGGCTGCGAGCTGACCGGATATCATGAAGCCACAAAACCTCATAGCGCTGTTACTATTTATCGTGGGTGCCGTTTGGGCTCTCACACGCAGTGAGCGCTCCGTGCGTAACATCCAGAGTACGTATTACAGCGCCATCAGCCCGTTTCTCAAGGGCGGGGCTGCCATCGAGACCAAGGCCTCCGAATTCATCCAAGAAGTTGAACACTCGAAAGCATTGGAAATGAAATACAAGCTGGCTAAGGAGGAGCTTGATCAGAAACGGATGGAAGTAGCTCACTTAAGAAAACTAGAAGCAGAAAACACCCAGCTCAACCAAGCCTTGAAGTTCCAAGAGAACGTTCCCTTTCATGTGCTTGCCGCAAAAATCATTCGTCGCCAGCCATCAACATGGTGGCACACCGTCACCATTGATCGTGGCGACAAACACGGCGTCGGTGTCCAACTCCCCGTGCTCTCCCCAGAGGGCCTTGTTGGTAAAATCGATGCCCCATCAAAAGATACATCCACCGTTATCTTGCTTACCGACGAAAAATGCCAAGTATCGGCAAAAGTCGACGGAACACCTGAAGCAGGAATCATAAGCGGACTGCGAGACACAGCTGGAGAATCACCTTCTCTACTGCTGCGTTTCTTGAGTAAAGATGCCAACCTTAAACCCGGCATGCTGGTCTTCACGACTGGGCGGGGTGGCCTCTTCCCTCCAGACATTCTCCTTGGAACGATCAAGACGTTCGACCCAGGACCCTTGTTCGGAGAAGCACTCGTTGAGCCAGCGGTGGATTTCACAACACTAGATACAGTGTTTGTTAAAATCCCTAAACCTCTAACCTCCGCCCGGGAGATTGGAGCAGCAACCGCCAACTCGACCAAAAAGTGAGCAAATACCATTTTAGTATTATCCTGCTCATCCTTGCGGCATGCATGGTTCAGCAGTTTTCACCGGCGATTGGCGGCCTCTTTGGTGCCCGCATACTCATTTTGCCACTCGTCTTTTTATGCTGCTCTGTCTGTGTAAACTTTGCATCAATGCTTGTGCTCGCTTTCATTTGTGGATTCTTGTGGGATGCACAACACACGCTGGGGCCCCAAGGCGGAGATCCTACCATTTATACCGACCCCGTTGAATCCCTTCGATTTGGGTATAGTATTATTCTCTACGCAATGATGGGACTTCTGATGCAATTCATTCAGCCTCTTTTCCGCAAGGTGAAGTGGCACATCTCGTCGATTCTGGCCGGCATTGCCATTTTCTCATACCTGTTTGCCGAATATCTTCTCCTCAACTTCGTCCGAGGAGATTTCACCTTCCCCCCAAGCGTCCTTTACCGAATTTATCTCACCAGCGCGCTTACCATGCTTTTTTCACCTCTCATCTTCTGGATCATCTATCAACTCGCCTCCAGCTGCCGCCACAATATTCGCTACGAAGGACTCAGGCAAAAACACCGATATATCGACTGATTTTTCAATCACTTACCATGGTAGAACCTCGTTACAGCTTTAGACTATACCTCCTCACTGCCCTCATCTTGGTTGGGTTTGGGGCGCTATTGTCGCGGCTTTACCAATACCAAATCAAAGAACGTCCCCGCTTCCTCAAACAAGTACCATCCAACTACGCCGTCACCATTCGTGAGCCGGGAATACGTGGGGATATCACTGATCGTAACGGCGTTGTTCTTGTTCAAAACCAACGCAACTACCAAGTTATCTTCAACCTTGAGGAAATACGTAACGACTACAAGCGCTACTTGCTACAGACCCGCGGTAAAGATGACCCATCGGTTAAGAACTTCAGAAAGATCAAAACCCACGAAATCGTCAATGAATGGGTCCGGCCAAAGCTTGCTGTCCACCAGCTTGACAAAAAATACCGAGCAAGCGCACTCGACACTCATTACATCACTCACGGCGGCTTGGTCCCCTTCACCTTTCGAGATGATTTGACGTATGATCAATTTGCCAACTTCGCAGAGCACAATCTCGAGCTGCCCGGCGTCAGCGTCCGGGTGAGCCCCCGCCGTGAATATCTCTATGGATCACTAGCATCCCACGTCCTTGGCTACGTCAAACAATGGGGAAAAGGTGATATATCCCCCGAGGACAAAAGGAAGTTCAAGCATTACACAGGAGAGAGCAAAGGCATCGCTGGTATCGAAGCCACAATGAACGGATATTTAACCGGTGAAGAAGGCATCAAAACCCTCCTTAAAAATGACAAGGGTGCGGTTTTGCAAATGGTCGACTACATCAAGCCTGACGTCGGCTCTCGCGTGGAACTCACCATTGACTCGCATGTGCAGTGCTTGGTCGAAAACACCCTAAGACGTGTTGGTCGAGCTGCGGCAGTAGTGATGGACCCGAATACTGGAGAAATCCTCGCGATGGCTTCCGTTCCCGATTTTACGCCAAGCTATTTTGTTCCCAGCATTGATCCGGGTGCTTGGAAAAACTACAACACCAATCAAGCCAATCCACTGGCCAACAAGGCCATTAATAACTTCACCCCAGGCTCTACCTTCAAACTCCCCACAGCGATTGCCGCTGCCATACATGGACATGCTAATGATACAGAGTATTGCCCAGGTTATATTACTTACGGAGATATAAAAATCCACTGCTGGAAGCGTCTTGGGCATGGCCAACTTAACCTTGAAGAGTCCATTCAGAGATCATGCAATTGCTACTTCATGCGAGTTGCTAATGAGATCGGCAGCACCAAGATGCTCGATACGTTTCAACTTTTAGGGCTGGGCTCAAAAACGGGATTGGAGCTCCCCTCCGAATCAGCCGGCTTCATACCCGGCAGCCGCTACTGGCGCCAGGAATTACGCCCAGGGGCAAAGGTAACACCCGCGATCACAGGCATGATGTCGATTGGCCAATCCGACAGTGCTGCATCACCATTACAACTTGCTGCCCTTGTTTCCGCCATCGCCAACAATGGCCGCTATTATAAGCCACGCATCATCAAACGGGTCGTGCACCCCCACCAGGGCACCCTGTTACACAATCGACCCGTTCTTAAGACAAACCTCTTAAAACAAGGCATCAAAGAAAAAGATTTGGAGCGTATTCGCCAAGGAATGTGGCTCGCTGCTAATGAGCTTGGGGGCACGGCCCGCAGTGCCGCGGTTAAAGACCGTGATGTATGTGCCAAAACAGGAACAGCGCAAACCGTCGATAAAGGCATCAAATCGCATGATGCGTGGACTGTAGCCTTCGCTCCACACGAACAGCCTAAATATGTTGTGGTTGTCGCTGTTAAACGTGGTAGTAGTGGCGGCGCAGTGGCAGGACCACTCGTCCACCTCATTATGCGCGGGCTCTTTGCTAAAGATGAAGGGCTTAAATTGCCTCTCACTGAAATGAAAGAATATGCTGGAGACTTCATCGTTCGAGAGAAAATCGAACTGCCCGATGAAGGTGATCTACTTGCCATTGCGTATGACGAAAGTGGTGAGACCGGCGATGAAATATCAGATATTCCAATCGCAAGAGCCTATACAGTTCCAGAAAACCCCCGCTTCGTTGAGCCGTCTATCAGACAAGGAGCTGATGCAGAAGGCTCCATCGCCCCCAAAGCCATCGTTATCGAAGAATAAACAACTTTAGTACCTACTATTACACACAGAAAATCTCAAAACACTCATTAACCATTACCCAAATATTATTATGATTAAACGTATTAAAAGCGCTCTCGGAATTGGTGCATCATCACCAACCGAAGGAGCATCACTCATTATCAATTCAGAAAAGCTTGAACGCCGTGTTGCCCTCGTTGAGGACGGCTCTCTTGAGGAATACAACCTCGAGCGTGAAGGCGACCTCAATATTGTTGGCGGCATATTCAAAGGCACCGTCAAAAATATCGAACCTGGTCTCAAGGCCATGTTTGTCGATATCGGACTGGAGAAAAACGCATTCCTGCATTTCTGGGATGCCATTCCCGCGGCCCTCGATACCGGCCTTGAGGAAATCCAAAGAGCCGGCAAAAAGAAAAAGAAGCCAAAACGTATCAGCTCAAAGGACATTCCTAGTATCTACCCACAAGGATCTGAAATTATGATCCAGGTATCTAAAGGGCCTATCGGCAACAAAGGCCCCCGTGTCACTACCAACATTTCCCTCGCTGGACGTTATCTTGTTCTCACCCCTTATTCAGACCAATTTGGTATTTCCCGCAAGGTAGATGACCCCAAAGAGCGTCAGCGTCTTCGCCACATCATGCAAAAACTTCAAGTTCCTGAAGGCATGGGCATCATCATGCGCACCGTTGCCACAGGCCAGCGCGCACGCCACTTTGTCAGAGATTTAGCAATCCTCCTTGAGCAATGGTATGCCGTCGAAGACAAGCGTGACAGCACACCTGCTCCTGTCTGTGTCTATCGTGAGCCTGACCTTATCGAACGAAGCGTACGCAGCTTTCTTACCGACAATGTCGGGCAGGTCATCTGCGACAATGAAGATACTACCAATAAAATGCGTGAGATCGCAGGACGCATTTCGCGCAGGGCCAAGCGCCGCATTCAATATCTGCCCTCTCGTCAGTCTGTTTTCGAAAAGATTGGTATCCAAAAACAAATCGATGAGGCCTTTTCACGTCAAGTATGGCTCAAATGCGGTGGCTATTTGGTCATTGATGAAACCGAGGCCATGATCACCGTCGATGTCAACACCGGTCGAAATAGGGGCTCCAAGGATGTCGATAAAATGCTTATGGAAACCAACGTTGAAGCCGCTGAAGAAGTAGCTAGACAGCTCAGGTTACGCAACATCGGTGGCCTCGTGGTTGTCGACTTCATCGATATGCGCCATCGACGTGATCAACAGGCCGTCTATCGCGCCATGAAAGAGCGCCTTAAGCGTGACAAGGCCAAGACCCAAGTCCTTCAGATTTCTTCTGTCGGGCTCATGGAAATGACCCGTCAGCGCCTCAATGAGTCACTGCGCGATAGCCTCCTCGAACCATGCCCGTATTGTGAAGGCCGCGGCCGGGTAAAAACACCCATGACAATGAGTGTCGAAGTGCAGCGCGCACTCAATACAGTCATCCAACGTGGTGAGGGCAAACTCGGCGACCTCGTCATTGTGGTTAATACCGAAGTCCTTAACCGCTTTAAAAATGAAGATTCCAACCTCTTTGTCGAACTTGAGCGCTCCCACAGCGGCCGTCTCACGTTCCGCACTGACCCCGCTCTGCATCGCGAACGCTTCGCCATCATCGAGGCCGAAACAGAAAAAAACCTGCATCAAGCATAGACGAGCTAACGCACCCAATGCCCGAGAGCAAAACGATTGAAATCGACGAAGTTGTCACCCCTGAAAAATCCGCGGGTGATGGCTTGGGCGATGGACCTGTATTTAACGACGACCAAGCCTTCACTGGCAACGATCCGTTCGCCGATTTCCAAAAGGCTCTCCCTTGGAAAGCTCGCATCACCCTCAAGCTCACCCAGTGGTTCATGCTCCTGCGCAGCAAGAGCTGGGGAAAGTTTGTCATCGTACCGATCATCATTCTGGGAGTGCTTCTTGTCATCCCCCTCGGCCTCATCGTATTCTTCTTGTTGCTGATCCGCTCAATATTCTTACCGCGCCGGTGATCGATCCAGCGCATATCAAGCAGGTTCAGGGCTTACATGATTCACATCAACCACTCCTGTGAGCGCCATTGTTAAAGCAACACTCATTGAGCACCACTTTGTCGACCAGCACACTGTGTTCCCGCTTGACTTCATCCACTTATGGTGGAGTTTTGCGTAGAATTTTTTATTCAACTATGCGCTTCTTCATCCTTCCCCAGTTGCTCGCCTTCATAAGCTTGGTGTCCTGTGCACAGGCACCTCTGGGAATCCATAGCTCCCGACTGACAACACCAGTAGCGACCCCTGCGGTTAAGGTTGGAACGATCCCTCGTTCGCCGGCCCCCAACATAGGAGCCCCAAGAGCGATCGTAGTTGATTATGCCAGCGGGCGGGTCTTGTATGAGAAAAATGCCCGTGAACGCTGTGCGGTTGCCAGCACGCAAAAGCTCATGACAGCACTCTGCGTCTTGGACCACGGCAGCCTCACCCATAAGTTCACCATTCAGAAAAGTGACACCTGGGTCGTTCCCACCAAGCTGGGCATTCTTCCCGGGGAAGTCTATTCACGACGCACGCTGCTCGGCGCCCTGCTGGTCAAGAGCGGAAACGATGTGGCCCGCGCTTTGGCAAGAAGTGTTGCAGGTAGTGAAACTAACTTTTCAAAAGTCATGAATCAAAAAGCTCTCAGCCTTGGCATGCGAGACTCGAATTTCATGAATCCACACGGACTCACAGCCAACGGTCAGTATTCTACAGCACGTGATATGGCCATCTGTGGACGCGCAGCATTCAGCAGCTCCACCCTGCGTGGCATCATGGACACCGAGACCTATACTTTCCGCTATGCTAATGGCCGCTCAAAGCGGCTAGACAACACCAATAAGATCCTCAAAAAAGTGGACTATTGCAACGGCATGAAAACGGGCACCACAAGAGCCTCGGGCCGCTGCCTCGTATCTAGCGGCACCCTCAATGGTCGAACTGCCATCGTCGTCATCCTTGGTGCAACATCCAGAAATGTCTGGTCTGACTCTGAAAAACTACTCCGTTGGGCACTGGAGCGGTCTCAGGCTGATTAATTCTCTGGCATCTTGCCAGCAGTCATTATTAACTTTCCCCCTATGCGACTTCCGGAGGATGAACTTGCCGCTCTCAAGAGTGCATCACTTTTACGGCACATTCCAGATGCTGACTCATCGTTAAAAAACTTCTCATCCAACGACTACCTTGGTCTTTCTCAGCACCCTGAGATTAAACAGGTGTATCAAGAAGCGATTGAGAAATACGGTGTTGGGTCAACCGCCTCACGCCTTATATGCGGCACAATGGAACCGCACCGGAACTTGGAAGAAACGATAGCAACCGCCAAAGGCACGGAGGCGGCACTTAGCTTTTCTACAGGATACGCGACATCAGTTGGCGCCATCACATCCTTACTCGGTAAAGGTGATGTCGTCATTCTCGACAAACTGTGCCACGCAAGTTTGATTGACGGCGCCCGCATGAGCGGAGCTACTCTACGTGTTTTTCCTCACAACCACTTAGAAAAACTTGAATCACTTCTGCAATCATCAACCAAGAAGGCGGACGCAAATAGCCGCATCCTCGTCATTACAGAATCTATTTTCAGCATGGACGGTGACGCGGCACCCCTTGTAGAGATAAGTCGGCTCACTAAGCAGTATAACTGCCTGCTGATGGTAGATGAAGCGCATGCTCTTGGGCTTATTGGACCCACTGGTATGGGGCTCGCTGAAGAACTCGGCATCCAAGATCAAATCGATTTCCATATGGGCACACTGGGCAAAGCGGCCGGTGTGGCTGGCGGCTATCTGGCAACCTCTCGTGTATGGGCTGAGCTCATGATTAACCGAGCTCGCTCTTTTATCTACTCAACAGCCCCGCCACCAGCGCAAGCCGCAGCCGCTGCTCAGGCCCTGAGAATCATTCAGAACGAGCAAGGTCAAGAGCTGCGGACACAGCTATGGAACAACATCGATACTTTCAGAGCGGCATCGGATATGACCAGTCATTGCCAGTCTGCGATCATTCCTTGGATGGTTGGCGATTCCGATAAGGCTCTCAAGCTCTCCTCACAACTGCGTGACAAAGGGTTTCTTGTGCCGGCAATCCGCTACCCTACTGTCCCCCGACAAACTGCCCGTCTACGCATCACCATAAGTAGCTGCCACGATACGGACTCCATTCAGGCATTAGCAAGCTGCCTGCAGTAGAGATGCGGTTAAAGTAATTACACTGGGTAATTACACCGCACAAAAAACGGTGACCCTTAGGTCACCGTTTCTGAAAATTACACTAAATGGCTAACCATTTAGATTAAGCCAGCCTTCTTGAGTGTCGCGTAGGCTCCATTTTTGTTGATGGTCTTGATTGCCTTGGCACTCAGCTTCACTTTGACGTGACGATCGAGCTCAGGAACATAAATACGCTTGGTGTGTAAGTTGGGAGAAACACTACGCTTAACCACTTTTGTTACGTGACGACCGATTCCACCTTTTTTCTTGGCGAGGCCTGAACGGTGAACTCTACCACCGATACGGACACGGGAACCTCTGATGCTGCATACTCTGGCCATTTTTCTGAATTGATTTAAAATTGGGACTCGCTTCGGGAGTTGAACTCACTGATGAGTCATGATCTACGTATCGAATGAAGCGTGTGATACGGGCGGGGAGAGATACACTCCGGTAGCTGGCAGTCAAGGGAATTTGCGTGATTTCATAGAAATTATTGTGCCTCAACCACGTTTTAATGTCTATTCAGCCTCGATTACGCCCAGAACCCGTGGCAATTCTCGGTAATAGATACCAAATAACGGCAGCCCCGCCGGATAGGCCCCCCATTGTGTCAGCAAGCCAATCACCGGTGTCATTGCCTGTTCTGCCAGGAACAAATCCTTGATGATACTCATCGAGCCTGCCAATCAATGAGCAGCCGAGGACAACCAGCAGAAAAAGCCAACCACGCGATAGACGCTGCCATTTCAGCCCACTAGAGGCTGCCAGTAGTGCCCCTCCCACAGAAAAATAGATAAAATGGAATACTTTATCCATATGTGGAATCTCGTTTGCCTGATTGAGGGAGGGATTTCCTGAGGAGAGCACCCAGAGCATCATAGCCCAGCCACTAAACAGCAAAAAATATGCCGCGGACCTTGCAGGAAGGCGCGCGGCAGTTTGATTGAGAACAGCGGAGAGTTTATTAAACATGCTCCAGGGCTCGGTTGACGTGCTAAATCTAAGCCAGCTCCTCGAGCTTCGACTTTAACTGGTCAAGCGTTACATTAGCGCCCGTTATGGTGTCTTTTACCTCGCCGTCTTTGAAAAAAAGCAGGCATGGGATAGAGCGAACACCATACTTGGCCGCCAAGCTTTGATTGGTATCAACCTCCACCTTACCTACGCTTGCCTTATCACCTACTGCCTCAGCGAGTTGGTCAATCAAAGGAGCGATCATTTTACAAGGTCCACACCATTCAGCCCAGAAATCTACCAGAACCGGCTTATCCGAGTTTATTACCTCGGCCTCAAAATTTGCTTCGTTATATGCGTTAGCCATGACCGAAATATGAACAACATGCATGATACGTCAAGCCGCTAGATGACGTGGTACTTAATCTGAAGATCTCACAGCCATCAAACCACGCAATAGGTTCAATACAGAATATTGGCAGCATGGCAGACATTATGCAGCTCAATCTTTGCAATCCTGCTAACGGGGCATGCTACCTGTTGACCAGGCTAAATAAATAATCAGGCCGCCGATTACAAAAAGAACAATTGGGATGACGAAGTCTTTGGTCATTTCAGAATATTATTGGTCATGTAAAGAAAACAACATGGGCATTTCTCAGCTTAATCAAAAAGCCGGCCCCAGCCTGGGCTTTCGTGGGTCTCATCATTGACCCAAATATTGGCAGTGCCAAGTTGAACTCCGAGCACGATGACCGCAGCAACAAGAGCAATAGAAGATAGGACGGTAGCAGTGCTTTCCGCTCTCTGGGCAGCAGACTCTTCAGGATCCACAACACTAACATTGGTTAACAGAGAGTCACCTCCACCCTCTGCCGGTATTGACATGGGCTGGGAGGGTTGAATTTGAACGGTGGCCTTGGGCAAGGGCTGACTTGAAGCCCCCGCTGGCTGATCTGTTCCTGGAGTGTCTAGGCCAACTGTTGGTGCTGGTTCTGGCACCGCAGTTTCGGTGGTCTTGGGCTCTTCAAAATCGGGAGAAGCAATTTTTAGCGTTGAGGGCCTTGGTGGCGGCACCAAATTTTTTGCTCCTGCAAAGGATGATGCGGCAACAGTCGGCGCCGCAACCGGGTTGGGAGCTGCTGAACCTGTTTGCAACTTGACCGTGTGGGGAGCTTTGGGCGCCCGAGGAGGGGTCGGGGCAGTTGGCGCAGGCGGAGGAACCGCTGGAGGACCAGATACTGGTGCTTTGAGAGAAATGGTTGGAGCGGGCGCAGGTGGAGAACCAGCGGCACCAGCATTGCCGTTACCACTTGGATTTGCTTTCAGAGTAACACGAACAGTCTCCTTACGAAGAGGAACTGCTGAAGTTTTCTTCATTGGTTTGGGATTATTGCCTTCGGTCATATAATTATCAGCTTAAGTTAGGGTAAATGAATATTCAGATATTCTTTATAATAAATATCTAATTAGATTTGTATTCTATAATAATATTATTTTAAGTCAACAATAAAGGTCACGCTCAAACATCGTCTCAAGATTTGAAAAATAGGTTTTTTCTCATTTCAAAGCAAGAAGCGAAGCACAAGTTCATCTTTTAGATATATGGAATGGATAAAAAGAAGGGCGCCCGGCGGATTAATCCAACCAGACGCCCAGCCCTTTTTCGTCGTTATGTTCTCCCTAGGGAGAGTTGTCTGCGTTTTCCTGTCGCTAACAAATGGTCATTAAAATTTTGGCACATACAGCTCTGAACCTTTCGCCAAAGTGGTGTTTTTGCTCAAGCTCAGACCATTCAGCTCATTGAGTTGAGTGGTGCTCGCACCATGCCTTGAAGCAAATTGCCCGTACGTGATTTGCTGGTTTACCGTGATGGTTCGCATCGTAGGCTCTACGCCAGCTCTCGATGCAGAAGGCGCGGACTCCTTCGCTGGAGCTTTTTCCCGGCTTGCGAGCTCCGTTCTTTTGGGTGCGGTGCTAGCAGCTGCTTTTTGCGGCTTTTGATTGTTTTTGGCAACATTCGAAACTGAGGCCGTTGCGCTGCCATCAATTCGCAATGTCTGACCGACATACATTTTGGTCGGCACAACCTCAGGGTTTGCTGCCTGCAAACTCTTCATAGATACATTGTGAATCCTGGCAATGGAGTAAAAGGTCTCACCACTTTTCACTTGGTGCTTAGCTAAGTTTTTCGCCGTAGGCGCGCCGACTTGCGTTGATGAGGTAGCCGAAGCTACAATACCAGCGATACGAAGCTTTTGACCAACGATGATGCGATCATTCGGGAGATCGTTCTCCTTAAGAATAGCGGCGACTGAAGTTTGATGAGAGGTCGCGATGCGACTCAACACATCCCCGTGTTTAACCACATAGCTATTTGCTACTGGCTCAGTTGCGGCGACAGCTAGCGCTTTGGGTGTTTGTTTTGGGTTAGCAGCCATCGCTGTAGCCGGCTTTTCAGCGAGTAGCGCTTTTAAACGGCTCAAGTCTTGCTCAAGTTGGCTGATTTTACGTTCGTGCGCATCGGCACGTGCACGGAGAAATTCTACATCACTCTGAGTTTGACCAAAAGCGGTCGACACAGAGAGACATACAATAATGGAATTAAGGACTAAGATTTTCATAACGGGGCCCATTATTCTAAAAACTTTTCATCTTGCAAGGAAAAGTTTAAGATTTCCTTAATATTTTGGTATCTTAAGTATCTGAAGCCTTGATTTACGGCGTTTGGCGATTTCTTTTTTGTTAAAAAATAACATCTACTTTAATTGCGCCTTCCCAAGACCGCCTAAAATATCTCAAATGTCAGTATGCACATCCAAGCGAGTGATTACGAAAAATTGGGCTCTTTCTATTTAGGTCGTGGCTTTGATCTCAAACAAAATAAACTCAAGGATGAATTAGTTCTCTATGACTCCAAGGACCTGGTTACCCACGGTGTCGTGCTTGGCATGACCGGATCAGGTAAAACAGGCCTTTGTATTTCTATTCTTGAGGAAGCAGCGATGGACAACATACCTGCTATTATCATTGACCCGAAAGGCGACATCTCAAACTTGATGCTCAACTTCCCCGATTTTGCGCCCTCAGATTTCAGGCCCTGGATTAATGAAGATGACGCTGCTAAAAAGGGCAAAACACCGGACGAATTTGCAGAAAAAACCGCCACCATGTGGAAAGAAGGTATCGGCTCATGGGGACAAAGCCCAGAAAGGGTCAGAGAATTCCGAGACAAAGTGGATGTGAACATATTCACGCCCGGCAGCAAAGCCGGCATACCCGTATCCATTTTAAGTTCTCTCGAAGTCCCCCCCTTCGAGGTGCTCGACGATGGAGAACTACTCGGCGACCGAATCGAAAGCACGGTCAGCTCGTTACTTTCATTGGTAGGTGTCGATGCCGACCCCATCCAAAGCCCCGAGGCCGTCATCCTAGGCACCATCTTTAATCACTGCTGGCAGAACGGACAAAATCTTTCGCTTGAGTCCCTCATCCGCCACCTGCAGAAACCTCCCTTTGATAAAGTAGGCGTCCTCGACGTCAACTCGTTCATGAATGCCAAGCAGCGTCAGAAAATCGCATTGAAGTTCAACGCACTACTCGCTTCTCCAGGTTTCTCAACCTGGATGGAAGGCCCGCCACTTGACATATCCAACATGATGCACAGCCCGGAAGGCAAACCGCGTATGTCGATCTTCTCCATCGCCCACCTCAGTGACGCCGAGCGCATGTTTTTTGTCAGCCTGCTGCTCAACCAAATGTTAGGATGGATGCGCACCCAAAGCGGCACGACTAGCCTGCGCGCCCTACTCTATATGGATGAGATCTATGGTTTCCTGCCACCATCAGCAAACCCGCCGAGCAAAAAACCAATGATGACTATGCTTAAACAAGGTCGTGCATTCGGACTCGGCTGCCTGCTGGCTACCCAGAACCCCGTGGACCTCGACTACAAGGCACTCTCCAACATCGGAACCTGGTGGCTGGGCCGACTACAAACCGAACGCGACAAGGCTCGTGTACTAGATGGCCTCGAAGGTGCCGCCGCATCCCAAGATGGGGGTTTTAATCGCCGAAGGATGGAAGAACTTCTCGCCGGCCTCGGCTCTCGTGTCTTCCTGATGAACAACGTGCATGAAGACTCTGCCGTCGTCTTCCATGTCCGCTGGGTGATGAGCTACCTCTGCGGTCCCCTCACCCGCACCAAGATCAAAAAACTCATGGACCCCAAGCGCGACCAGTTCCCCTCGGGCAAAGGCAAGCAATTGGTCGCAGCACAGTCGTCCAACCCGATGGCGATGCCCGGAGCCTCTCAGGAGAGCGCAACAGGCGAACGGCCCGTCGTCGGTTCAGGCGTCAAAGAATACTTCATCCCCTTCGCTGGTGAGTCGGACGGCATCACCTACAAGCCTGCATTGATCCGCGAAGCCAACGTGCACTTCTCCTCCAATAAGTGCGGTATCGACGGCTCACGTCTGATGCGCTTCACCAATGCCATCACAGACCAGGGAATCGACTGGAACCACGATGCCGACTGCACCCACCCCGTGAAGTCGCTGAAGGACAAACCGCGTAAAGGCTGCGGCTTCGATGAGCTGCCTGGCTTTGCCATGAATGCCGATAACTACAAACAAGTTACCAAAGACTTTGCCGATTACATCTACCGCAACGAGCGAGTGGAAATTTTCTACTGCCCACTTTTCAAATCCTACTCCCAACTCGGCGAAAGCGAAGGGGCCTTCCGCGGCCGTCTCGCCACTCAGGCCCGTGAAATGCGTGATGAAGCTGTGGAAAAACTTCGCGACAAATACGAAGCCAAGATCAAAACCAAGGAAGGACAGGTTGATCGAGCCGAAAACACCCTCGCCAAGGAAGAAGCCGAAGCCAGCAGCGCCGCATGGGACATCGGAGCCAAAGTCTTGGGAGGATTGTTGGGTAATCTATTAGGCGGACGCCGCAGCTCATCGTCCAGCACCGTTAGCAGTGCCGGTCGTGCCTATAAACAACGGCGCGATGTCAAGATCGCCGAAAACAAAATCGAAAACCTTGAGCAAGACATTGCCGAGCTCGAAGCCGAGCTTACCGAAGAAATCAAGGAGCTAGAACTCGAATTCAATCCTGCCTCTGTCAAACTTAAGAATGAGGTGATCAAGCCTTACAAAAAAGACATCGATATCCAAACCATCGCCCTCGGCTGGCTGCCCTATGATCGAGATGGTGAAAAAGTTTGGTAACTATCTTTATTATTTCATCACCTGTCCTGGCGATGTATTGCAGCGCTGCAGCATTCAGCGCAGCTAAGCATAACAGCTTCACCCATCATTTAATCGTCTAAGAAATATGCAGTTACTCCTTCATCATTTCACTGATTTTGCTATATCAAGAAAGTAATGTTTGCCCAAAAAACATTCTGGATCCAAAGCAAAACCTCTCGTTCATACGAATCTATGGATGAGGAGGAGCATGCTGCAATGGTATCGATCATGCGTAATCTCGGGAGATTCTGTGGTATTACTGTGCTCACCTACCATATTGAATCGGGCAACTTAAGCATGCTGGTTAGCTGCCCAGCACGGGAGCATCACATGGAATATTTTCAAGATGGGGAAAATGAGCCCACAGGCAGCGGCATGCAGCGCCTCTTCCAACATCTACGCAAGCTCTATACTTCTTCCCATGTCGAGGGTCTGGCTGCCGAGTATCAATCACTCACACAGCGTGGGGAAGATGCTCAGACGTTTTGGGAACGCTGCACTCGCCGTATTGGCACACCCAGAAAATTCGCCGAGGGAATCAATGAGGCATTTGCCCGTTGGGTTAAAAAAAACCGACCGCAACTTTACGAAACACTGGAGGGAAATGTTTGTCGTAAAGAAATAACCCAAGTTTATCTGGATCAACTTCAAAAGCAACGTGATGTCGCCTGCCGCATGGATCAGGATGCCGTTCTGCATGATGACGGATCTGAGCCACGCAAATACTGGTGCGGATTCGCCGATGCTCTGCGTGACGATGAGGATGCTTTAGACGGACTCCGAGAGCTCATGAGATCAGCCGCAGCTAATGCGTCAGAGATCAAGGAGCTGGGCTACTGTAGCCAACTCGTTCCTAACACACTCAGGAAAGAAACTCTTACCGCCCGCCCAAGGAAAAAACCATCAAGGTCAACAAGTCAGCGCGGTAAGCGAACCGTAAACCAGACCATAGATCTCTTAGCAGAGCACACAGCGCCCCAGGCCTCCAAGCCCCCCAAGCCAATGAGCCGCAAGGCGAAGCTGAGGCTGATGAGCACAGCCATCCTTCTCCTGCTTATTGCAGTCGGAGCAGGAACCATCTTCGCCATGAAAGAATGGCGTCAATATGAGGCCAACACAAACGCTCCAGAGTTGGCTAACTCGGCACCCAACACCGAGCATATGGCCACTACGGAATCTGAGCCGCAACAAGAATTAGAGATGGCTCAGACTCAGCTTGATACTAAAAAACAGCAGCAAGCTGAAATGACAGCCCGTCTCTACGAAACGGAAGCGCGACAACTCGCTGATGATTTTGCCATGTCGACCAATCCAGAGATAAGGCTGAGAATGTGTAGATACCCAGACCAAGTCAGTAAACGACTGGATAGCTATCCTGAAAGGGCTCTGAGTGAACCCGCTACTCAAGTAACATTCATTGATGTTGTCGATCTTGGCGGCATTATGGCAGCCCGCTTTGTAGCTAAATTCAAAGACAACAGCTCACGATTAATCTGCATAGTTTCCACAGAGAATGGCCTGCGTGTGGACTGGGATTGTTACGCACGCTACAACAGTAAGGCTTTGCCTGAGATGCTCGCGGGTAAGACTCAAACAGCCGAATTACGCGTTTTCATTAGGAAATCTGATTACTACAATTTCTCCTACAAAGATGATCAGCAGTGGACGCCGTTTGAACTGGAATCCCCTGATTTCGAAGAAATCGTATACGCATACAGCCTAAAAGGAACCACCACTGGCAAGCTACTTGATGCCGCGCTGTCACGCATGGCACCTGGGAAAGGTCTTCAAGTGACCTTACAAATCTCTTCAAAGGAGGACAGCCACAAAAGAAAGCAGTTCAGCATCGATCGCGTATATGCTTTTGGTTGGGTGCGCGCTGAGCAGGACATTGAAGACGCTTACCGAGCAAAACTAGAAGTGCTCACGAAGTAGCATCATTAGTATTATTCGGCTCACTCTCCCTACCGTGTCATTGACGATTAATGGCTGGACGGTTAAAAGTGCTTACAATCATCAATGGATACTCAAAATGTACATATCCTATTTCTTGATGGTGAATGCTTGGTGTGTCGCCGTAGCGCCTACTTCGTTCATCGATTAGATCGCTCTAAAAACATTCATTTTAGCGCACTCCAAGGTGAAACCGCAAACATGTTGCCGCCAGAGTGGTGCCAGCTCACTGATGCTGACGGAGCTCCCACTGGAAGTGTCGTCTTGGCAGAATACACCGGCAAGAGTGAATACAAATACTGGCTTGGCACAAACGCCATGCTCCGATCCTTGTTCTTAACCAAAAGCATCATGAGCCTCTTCTGGATCTTTTATTACACCCCTGCATTTTTGAAGGATATGGCCTACAGGCAAGTTGCCAAGAACCGCTACCGCCTATCTGCTGTAAACAAAGACTGCCCTCTACCGACACAGAGCTTTAAAGACGCCATGCTGCCGTAGAAACT
>CAWVVN010000019.1:0-26528 GCA_963933605.1 uncultured Verrucomicrobiales bacterium | reverse complement strand
GTCGTTAAGCTTGGAGCTGCAGTAAGCAGAGCCTTGGTAAAGCTCTCTGCTACTTTTTTCATGCCCGGAACCATATCCTCCGGCAATCCTCCCTGAGGGTCCATAACACAACGTCCCATCAACTTGAAAAATAATTTCTCACTGATCTCACTACCCTTCACCACCGTAAGAAACGGCCTCATGAAGGCCTCAAGAATCTCTCTCACTGTGGCAACTCGCCCCTCACCCGTCAGCTCTTCGAGCATCCTTAAGCGCTCTTCATTGACAGGATCAATGTAGCGACACTGAATCGCCTCGAATAACTTCTCCTTGCTGCCAAAATGATAATTAACCGCTGCTACATTGACCTTGGCATCGTTGGTAATATCCCGAAGAGAGACTGATTCAAAGCCGTGCTCAGCAACAAGCCGCTCAGTAGCCTCTAAAATCAACGACTTCGTTGTTTTCCTCTCCGTCATCATCTTTCCGTAATCATCTCTCCATAAAACATTCAAGCACATGATTAAAGCACTTGCTTGAATAAATCAAGGCCTTTTCTTTTTGGGGATGGTTTTGGGATTAGCCGGAATTACATTAAATAACCTCAGTCCTGCAATATTTTCTCATGATTCCGCCACTGGTTCTTGCCAGTGGCACCTCTGACAGTCTAGCTTGCAGCCATGAAAATAGGTTTAATTGGATGCGGCAGGATGGGTAGCGCCCTCATTGGAGGTATTGCAAAGTCTGACATCACGACCCCTGCGGACATTGCCGTCTATGACCTCAATGCCGATTTTGTTACGACACTGGTTCAAGACAGCGGAGTCTCAGCAGCGAGCAACAATCTCGATCTCATCCGTAAGTCTCAGACTATTCTGCTTGCCGTCAAACCACAATACATCGGTGACGTTCTTAGGGAAATCGCTCCAGCTATCACAAAAGACCACCTACTGATCTCCATTGCTGCCGGAGTCACTGTGGAAAAAATGGAAACCGCCTGCCCCGCTGGGACACGTATCATCAGAGCGATGCCTAATACACCTGCGCTGATCGGCTTGGGCGCTACCGGTATCGCACCTGGCAGTCACGCCACCGAACAAGATATCAAAACAGCCCGTGAGCTGCTCGAATCGGTAGGCATCGTCAGCGTTACTGAGGAACCCCAGCTTGATGCTGTCACTGGTTTGTCAGGAAGTGGCCCAGCCTATGTCTACACCTTCATTGAATCACTCAGCCTGCAAGCCCAGAAAGAGGGTCTAGCCCTTGATGAAGCTATCAAACTCGCCACCCAAACGGTGATTGGAGCGGCACGCATGGTCGAGCAAACCGATATGACACCTCGCCAGCTTGTTGAACAAGTCACATCACCTGGAGGCACCACTCTAGCTGGCCTTGATGCCCTCACCGAGCACGGCTTTGAAAAAAGCATTGCCGCAGGAGTTCATGCCGCATCGGAACGGTCCCGAGAAATCGCCAGAGAATCCTGAAGCTCACCCCTGAGGTTAAGGTAATAATCCCACCATTACGCCTTCATTCATATCCCATCACTCCCGATTGCCCCGATTCATCCCCGATTCCATTTGCCAAAACAACTCTAGGGTATTACTTTAAACCTGCTACTCGCACTAACTTCAACCAACAACAAACACATGGGACCTCTCGGATATCCAGAAATGGTGGTCATCTTTTTGATCATCCTCCTTCTCTTTGGCGCTAAAAAACTCCCCCAGCTCGCACGCGGACTGGGCAAGAGCATGGGCGAATTCAGAAAAGCCAAAGATGAATTTGAACATGAAATCACCAAGGCTGAAGACGAAGTCACACACGATGCTGCGCCTAAATCACCAGCGCCCAAAGATATTCAGCCTCGCGAAGACAAGGACGCCTGATTGTAAGCTAAGGCATTCGAAATGGCTTCAACTCGACTATTTTCATTAGCCAAACTTGCCCCGATGATTTTCGGGGCATTTTTCTGCCTGCTTGCAAGCAACTGCAAGGAGTCCGAAAACTCAACGGAGAACTGGAAGAATGCCCCAAGTCCAGCAACGAAGCAGCAAGCTAGCGAGCATCCTAGCCAGCTTAAAGATACCCCGAAAAAAAGCTCCCCTGAGCCCAACGTGGGCGATTCATCAGGCAAAAACACTCCCGTTCGCTTTCTTGCCTACAACTTAAAAAACTACCTCACCATGCGTCGCTATATTGCTGGCGAGGCAGTTTACAAAGAGAAACCTCGCAACGAAGTGGATGCGCTTATCGAGATCATCTCCGCAGCGAATCCAGACATTCTTGGCGTCTGCGAAATCGGCAAACACGCTGACCTGATGGACCTCCAAAGCCGCCTTGCTGCTGCAGGTGTCAAGCTGCCCCATGCACATAGGGTCCATGGCTCGGATCGAACCCGTGCGCTTGCCCTGCTGTCTCGATACCCCATCATCAAAACAAACTCCCCGAAACAAACGGACTACATCATCGAGGGTATGCCCTTTAGCATTAGTCGAGGTATTCTTGATGCCACCGTCGAAACACCCAGCCGAACCATTCGCCTCCTGGGCATCCACTTCAAATCCAAACGCCCAAGTCAGGAAGCCGACCAAGCCTTGATGCGGCGTAATGAGAGTTTGCTGATGCGCCAGCATATCAAAGACATCATGGCAAGTCAGCCAGAGACTCAATTACTTGCTTACGGTGATTTCAACGACACCAAGAACAGCAAGTCTATTTCTAGCATCCGAGGGCGCTCCAATAGTAATTCTCGTATGAAAATCATCGAGCTATTAGATGCACGTGGAGAAAGCTGGACCCATCATTGGAAGCTCGAAGACATCTACTCCCGGATCGATTTCGTAATGACCAGCCCAAAGCTTGCACCTCACATCAACAAGAAAGAAAGCAAGCTACTCGATCCCAAAAACTGGGAAGTCGCCAGCGACCACCGCCCGATGTTAGTCATCATTGAGTGAGGGCTACACGCTCACACCATACCGAGCAAAGCGAGCATCCGGCCAGTCTTACCCTTCTCCATTCGGTAACTGTAATAAGCCTCCGTATTACTCGCAGTACAGATACCAGCATCGGTGTATTGCTTTTCTGGAACGCCGGCGGCCAATGCCTGCTGACGAATTTCTGATGCAAAATCGACTTCATAGATAGGTGGCCTAACGCATGGAGAGAGCTCCACCACCATATCTGCGGGCGATGAACCGTAATCATCCTGCATCATTTTTATGGCTTTGCCGGTGATATTGCCCTCGGTGCCTTTTTTACCAGAATGTAGTAATGCAATCACTCGGCATACAGGATCGTAAATATAAACAGCGCCACAATCGGCCACATAAATGCCCAGCAGTACACCAATGTCTGAGGTGATCAAACCATCCACATCCTTCCACGTCTGAGCAGGATCATGTTTTCCCACAACGGCAATATTTGAGCCATGAATTTGCTCAGCTAAATGGAGTTGGGACCAACAAAACCCAAGATCTTGAACCGCCTTTTCGTGGGCAGGCTGTAACCGAGCCAGCACCTCATCTTTATCTGAGCCTACCTCAACCCCAGAAACACGCCCAACAAAGCTAGAACAAAGCCCCTTCTGCTCATTGAGTGATAATAAAAAACGAGGCATTTGCATTGTTGGCTTAAAGCCTCAACGCAAATGCCCCGTTGTGCAAGCTTACTCAGTCACCAGATTGGCGACTGAGAGCTTAACGCTAGTGTCTTACTGTGATCGGCCGGCTAGGGCACGATTCACATGATCCACGGTATCCGCTTCATCTTCATCCATATCTGACATAATCTCAGACAGGTTTGAAGCGATTTCACCACGCATTCGCGCGACTAACTCCGCACCCTTTTGGGTAATACGAACCATGATCTTACGGCGATCTTCGGCTGCATGCACACGCTCAACATAACCTAACTTTTCCA
Source organism: uncultured Verrucomicrobiales bacterium (assembly GCA_963933605.1). GTDB lineage: Bacteria > Verrucomicrobiota > Verrucomicrobiia > Verrucomicrobiales > Akkermansiaceae > Oceaniferula. Next base: position 22,625 of record CAWVVN010000019.1, on the reverse strand, counting down.
AGCGATCCACGAGGCCGGTAGCGGCCGCTGTAGAATGGCCCATCTTTTTAGCGATATCCGACATCGTCAGATATTCTTCGCTGGAGAGATAGGCCATGAGGAAGAACTGAGGAAAAGAAATTTTTCCGCGGTTCAACTCACTGGACAGGTTAAGGATGCACGAACGCTGTGTAAACAGAACGAAGTCTGCAAGGCGGTCTGTATCGACGTCGCTAGTTTTGGAGGGACTAGTTTTCATATTATTTTGTGTTTATTAGTGTTTTGGTTATCACCAATGTGAACACAGTTGCATGAATAGAATACTCAAAATATCAGGAATCCTCAAGCTTTTATTTTAGGTTTTTTAAATAAATAATGCGTTTTAACCCATTGTTTTATAGTTTTTGGCCTAAAATCGTGTTTTTTGATACTTTACGGGCGATTATCAAACACCCCATTCTATCACCATTTACAGACCTTTTTAAGCTCTAATTTGCATGACTTTTACGAATGTAAACAGCGTCCCCTACCTTGACTGATCCTGATCGAATATCAGCTGCTACATGCTCACCCAGTTCCTCACCTGTGGGGAAAAGGTTCGCTGTCCGCCCCGCACCCTGACTAATGACAGCTTCCCCATTGAGAACTGTCCACTTTCCATATTTCCGTATCAGCACAAATTGTGACTCTTCCACAACTTGATAAACTCTCCCAGCAAGGCGCCTATCTTCATTTCTCGGTACTTGATATGGCGATTTTACATCACCAGCACAAGCAGAGAGAACCCAAGTCAATAGATACAAAAAAAACAACGGCTTTGCCATGTCGCTATTGAGCCAGAAATCGGCTCTTGCAGCAACCCTTACCATGTCAATAATATCAATGTCACCGAGGTGGACATTAACAAAATCATGGTTATTATCTGAATCATCAGATCTGATTTTGAATCTGTTTTCACTACCTCACGATACATTACACCATGCCTAAATCCGATATTAAAGCCGCTGCTATTCTGCTCAATCTTGGCTCTCCTGACAGCACAGAAGTCGCTGATGTGCGTCGTTATCTCGATGAATTCTTGAGCGATGAGCGTGTGCTAGATATAGCCGCCTGGAAGCGTAAGCTCATTCTCAAACTTTTCATTTTACCAACACGCCCCAAGGAATCCGCTGAGGCTTACGGCGAGGTCTGGACCGATGAGGGATCTCCCCTCATTGTCACCAGCAAGGAACAGCACAAACTTGTTTCGGACCAAGTGGAGATGCCCGTTTTTCTCGGTATGCGCTATGGCAACCCTTCAACCCATGATGTCATCAAGCAGATCAAAGAGGAAGGCATCACCGATCTTTTCATCATGCCTCTCTATCCTCATTATGCGATGTCGAGCTATGAGACAGCTGTCGTCAAAACGATGGAAGAAATCTACGAGCAATGCCCAGAGATGCGCACCAAGTTACTGCAACCATTCTACAAAGATGATGATTACATCCAAGCTCTAGTGGACAGTGCGATGCCTCACATGGAAGACGATGACGATCTTTTGCTGTTTAGCTTTCACGGTATTCCAGAGCGACATGTCAGAAAGTCAGATCCGTCTCACGCCCACTGCTTGGTTCGCGAGGATTGCTGCGTCAACCCGCACCCTTGTCATGCTACTTGCTACAAGCATCAATGCCTCGCAACGACGCAGGCATTCCTCGAAAAGTCAGGTATTCCCAAGGAAAAAACGGCTATCTCCTTTCAGTCTCGCCTGTTGAGAGACCCATGGCTTTCACCCTACACGGATTATGAGCTAGCTCGCTTCGGTAAAGAAGGCATCAAAAAAATCAAAGTCATGTGCCCTGCTTTTGTCTCTGATTGCCTCGAAACCATTGAGGAAATCGGAATGCAAGGTGTTGAGCAATTTACCGAGGCTGGCGGAGAATCACTCACCCTAGTTCCTTGCATGAATGCGCACCCGACCTGGATTAAATTCCTGAGCGGAAGGATAGACCAGTGGCAGAATGAACTAAGCCATCAACATGAGCATGCACATGAGCATCAAGATAGTCACGATCATCACCACGACCACGAACATGATCACGCACCCAGTGCTTAAAGCAGAAAGCTAGCGGCGGAGACCGCATGCCAATCTCCATAAGCTACAAAGATGAACTATCTCGCCCATCTCATGCTGGCAGATGATTCCGACGCGTCGCGCATTGGCAACTTACTTGGTGATTTCACCAAGGGCACCCTGACCAGCCTTGCTGAAATTTACCCCGCTGAGATCATTCGGGGGATAAAGATGCACCGTGCCGTCGACCGATTCACTGATTCACATCAGGTTTTCAAAAACGCGCGCGCACTTCTCGCCCCAGAGAGGCGGAGGTTTTCTGGTATCATTATCGATATCATTTTCGATCACTATCTATCTATCCATTGGGATGATTATCATCACCAGCCATTGAAATATTTTATCGATGATGTCTACCGAGCCCTTGATGAACATCCAGAGTGGCGAGCAGGTCGGCTGGCCCACGCTTTCCCTATGATGAGACATGAGAACTGGCTGATAACTTACGCCACCCTTGAGGGGATCGAGCTCACACTAGATCGAGTTTCCCGCAGAGGCAAACGAACGGCTCAAATAGCTGGCGGCATCATCGACTTGCGTAAGCATTACGCGGAATTTGAAGCGAGCTTCCAAGCTTTCATGCCCAGCTTGTTGGATTTCACTGATGCCTGGAAAAGTAAGCATTGAGATCCACAATCAACGCTCATCTCCATCGACCAGTGTTTTCCACACACTAAAATCTTCGTTCAGCATCGTCATGTCTGCGCAGTAACCAGCCTCGATTTTCCCAAGTCCCTCCCATCCTAATGACTGCGCTTGGTTCCAGGATGTCGCCTTAACGAGCTCAGACAAAGGCAAGCCTGTCCACTCAAACACATTCCGCAGGCCTTCATTAAAGAGCAACACACTGCCCGCAAGAGCGTCGCTGTCTTTGAGCCGAGCCTGGCCTCCGTCAACGATCACGTCCAAGCCCCCCAGCTGCACTTCACCTGAACCAATCCATGAACCACTCATCGAATCAGTGATCAACATCAACTGGTCAATAGGCTTAAGACTAAATATCAGCTTCAAAAAATCAGGGCATAAATGGATACCGTCACAAATCAACTCCATCTTAAGATCCGCATCTAATAAACCAGAGCCCACCATGCCAATTTCGCGATGATGGAGTCCGCTCATCGCATTGCCAAAATGAGTCATGTGAGTCAGCCCTGCGTTCTTAGCCCGCATCATCTGCTCATGTGTAGCTGAGGAATGCGCCGCAGAGCAGGTAATACCAGCCATCTTTGCCTGATGAATACAATCGGAGGCCCCAACAACATCAGGGGCGATGGAGACCACCGCTACGGGTGCCCTTTCATGAATGCGTCTCAGCTCGTTCCAGTTGGGCTCTCGGACAAACTGTGGGTTTTGTGCGCCGGCATTCATCCTGTTGATATAAGGCCCCTCCACGTGCAGACCAGGGGTTTTGCTGTATTCCTGACGATCCATGTATTGTGCGCACTTAGCTGCAATCTCCTCCAATACATGTTGAGGCTGGGTCAGGGTAGTCGGCAGCCAAGTGGTCACCCCCTCCCCTAGTTTGCGTTTGGCAATGTGGCGTATACTCTCGACATCATTATCACAGACATCTCTGCCATCAGCGCCATGTGCATGGATATCAATAAAGCCCGGCATGACGTAACGTCCACCAGCGTCAATTATTTTATCTGCCTCAGGCAGGGTGGCTGCTGCCTCATAAACCGCTTTGATTTTTCCTGCTTCGACCTCAACAGAACCCGCGGAAATATCAACATCCGGGGAAATGATATGGGCATTAGAAATTATCAATCGCATCTGCGCAGAGGAGTTACAATCATTCTAGCTTTTACCCAAAATCATATCCTTAGATTTCCAGAAGTATGACCAGCCGGAGATAACCGTCAGGGCAACGGCAGGCCATAGAGAAAGAGGAAACAACAGGTGATCTTTATGCGATAGATATTGCAAGCCCGTGATCAAGGAGTTGTTAGATTCGACGGGCTCAAAGGTGAGGTAGACAAGTGCGGTAATGATGAAAATAAGTTGGAAGGTTGTTTTCCATTTTCCGAGTTGATCTGCCGCAATGACTTTACCCTCCTCGATGGCGATCTGCCTGATACCAGTGACCAAAAACTCACGACACAGAATCAAAGCCGTGACCCAAACCGGACATAACCCTTTAGCAGACAAATACACAAAACCAGAACACACCAAAATCTTATCTGCCAGCGGATCCAGAAGCTTTCCGAGTGAGGTAACGAGTCCCATCCTCCGTGCCAAGTAGCCATCCAACCAATCAGATATAGCGCCGAGCACAAAAGCACTGAGGGCAATCGCATAGCCGACGAGCCCTTCGGCAGATGCGGCGACACAGAAAACAGCCGTTAGAACCAGACGAAAGAGCGTGATCGTATTGGGTAAATTCATGAATGTAGGTGCTGGGCATAGGCCTTATACGCTGGCCCATAGCCACTATGGTCTGACTCTAAGCCAAGGGCAACACTTGGCTTATGAAAAAAGCTCCTCAAAAAAAGCACCAATGAGTCACCTTGACGCGCTATCTCGCGAATTTATTCAACTTGATATTGCTTCCAATCGTCTCTCATGAATACTCTGCGCCCTCAACACATCCCCTCAACACATCTATACCATTATGGAAAAATCAGATTTCGGACTAATAGGCCTCGCTGTCATGGGGCAAAACCTTGTACTCAATGTGGAAAGCCGCGGCTTCCAAGTTTCCGTTTACAATCGGACCACCTCGACGATGACCGAATTCATCGGCCAAAATCCTGGCAAAAAGCTCATCGGCTGCGCAACCCTTGAAGAATTTGTCGATTCTCTTGCTAGCCCACGTAAAATTCAAATCATGGTCAAGGCGGGCGGCCCTGTCGATGCTGTCATCGAGGCCCTGATACCACTACTCGACAAAGACGATATCATTATCGACGGCGGTAACTCACTCTACACCGATACCGAGCGCCGTGACAAATGGTGCAGCGAACATGCGCTTCGCTTCATCGGTGCGGGGGTATCAGGAGGCGAGGAAGGTGCACTCAAAGGGCCCTCCATCATGCCCGGCGGCCCACAAAGCACCTGGAAAGTCATGCAACCTATCTTTGAAGCTATCTCTGCTAAAGTCGATGGTGAGCCTTGTGTCGTTCACATCGGAGAAGGTGGCGCCGGCCATTTTGTTAAAATGGTTCATAACGGCATCGAGTATGGCGATATGCAGCTCATTTGTGAGGCTTACGATATCTTTAAGGCCGCAGGATTTTCTAATGAGGAACTTGCTGAAATCTTTGCGGATTGGAATGCTGGCGATTTGGAGAGCTTCCTCATTGAAATCACAGCGAACATCTTCAAACAAATTGATCCAGAGACAGGCAAGCACATCGTCGACCTCATTGTTGACAAAGCTGGACAAAAAGGCACTGGACGCTGGACGATGATGGAGGCGGTAGATCACGCGATCCCCTTCTCCTGTATCGGCGCATCTGTCGAAGCCCGCATCCTATCTGCCATTCGTGACCAGAGACTTGCCGCTTCTCATATCCTGACTGGACCATCTAATACAGATTTCAACATGGGCGAACTCAACAAAAAAGAGCTTGTCGAAAAAGTGCGTGATGCCCTTTACGCATCAAAAATCGTCTCTTATGCACAAGGCCTTGATCTCATTTCCAAGGTAGGCGCAGAAAAAGGCTGGGATCTTCAACTCGGTGAAATTGCCAAAATATGGCGTGGCGGTTGTATTATTCGTGCGCGCTTCCTCAATCGTATTACAGAAGCATACCAAGGTAGTGACTCACCTACCAACCTCATGCTTGCGCCCTTCTTCACTGAGATTCTTACGAAGGCACAGCAGAACTGGCGTGAAGTAGTTTCTCTTGCAGCCCTCAATGGCATCCCGGTGCCGAGCTTTGGCGGATCACTCGCATACTATGACAGCTACCGTAGCGAGCGCCTGCCCGCCAACCTCCTTCAAGCACAGCGAGACTTTTTCGGCGCACACACCTATGAGCGTCTGGACAAGCCAGAGGGAGAGTTCTTTCACACCGAGGACTGGCCTGAGCTTATGGATTAAGCTCTCCCCTGTGGCTGCCCTCTGGGCAATCCACTATAGCAGAAAAGCCCTACAGGTTTAGAGGCCGTTTACCGCGTTGATCAGCTCGCGTAGTCGGCCAAAATTCCGGTGGCGGTGGCGAAATACCAGTCTTGGCAGCGCGTCAAGCTGAGGCTCGTCCTCCTCTGCGGCTACGGGACCACTTTGCTTAAAGCCTCCACTTTTAAGGATGTCTGCAAAGTCCTCATGGAGCCTCTTCATCTGGCTTTCAGTGAGTTCTTTTTGCATTCGGATAATAATATTATCACCAATATAGCGATAAGAATGAAAGTTGGAATAAAACCGCCTCACCTCTTCTACCGCTTCATCAATGTCATCGGTCACCTTAAACAACGAATAGTCGCTTTCCGAGATCATGCCTAAACGACTTAAATGTTCCTCGATAAACTGCTGCCAGAATTTCCAATAGGTGCCCCCTTTGGCATCAATGAGTATAAGCGGATAAATCCTCGTTTTCCCCGTTTGGATAAGCGTTAAAGTTTCGAAAATTTCATCCATGGTGCCGAAGCCACCTGGGAAAGCTACAACGGCATCAGACTCCTTCACAAAAGATAGCTTGCGAGTGAAAAAGAAATTGAAATCCACCAGCTTTTCGTCACCCGCAATAAACGCATTAGCCGATGACTCAAAAGGAAGCTTAATATTCAAACCAAAGCTATCCTCTCGTCCAGCCCCCTCGTTACCAGCGGCCATAATGCCTGGCCCCGCACCGGTGATCGTCATAAACCCAGCATCGCGCATCTTCGCTGCAAATTCCACCGCCGCTTTATATTCGGCTTCTTCGGGGCTTGTTCTTGCAGAACCAAAAATGGATATCTTCCGGCAATTACGGAAGGGGTAAAACACCTCGTTAGCAATACGCATTTCACGAAGTGCTTGGTTCATCGTCTTGAAGTCCCCATCGGTAACAGCACCACGTGAGATGCGTACTGCGGATATCAACATTTCCGCAAGCATGCAATTATCCTCACCTCCAGAAATTTCTTTAGCCAGAGCCATGATCTTATCATCTAATTTTTTCTCTCCGGTCGAGCCGATAAATGAGCAAGACTGAAGATGGATCATGCCCCCAGTAAAATCTCTTTCTTGGGGAATCTTGGTAGGTGTAACGTGATGACTCATAGTAACTCTGACTTTGGATTTAGTATTGTTGTGTTTAGAGACTCTTTAAAAGCGAAGGTAATGCTCAAATGGGATGAAGGGGTCGGTGCAAGCATGAAAAATCACACCGCAGAGGCAGTAGAAGCTTCCTGCAAACGGCGCAGGCGCTCCAATGCCTGCCCCGAGTCGATCAACTCTGCAGCTAATTGAACACCTTGCTCCATCGTATCAGCTAAGCCGGCACAAGCCAGGCCTGCACCTGCATTTAACAATACCATCTCACGCTTGGGTCCCGTTTCTTTACCGCTGAGTATATCAGTGAGGATCACTGCATTTTCTGCAGCATCCCCTCCCTCGAGGTCTTTCACATCACAGGCCGACATACCGAAATCTTCTGGTTTTACCTCTTCATCAACAAGAGACTGGTAACGCCCAGATTTACATATGCGTGTCGGCCCCAGCAAGCTCACCTCATCAACCGGGCCGCCATCTGCCGTGCTACCGTGAACTACCCAAGCGCTATCGCGCCCAAGGCGCTGAAGAATGTCTGCAAAAACAGAATCCATATCGGGATCACACACCCCCACCAACTGACACTCTGGGCGGGCTGGATTCAATAAGGGACCTATGAGGTTGAAAATGGTCCTTATTCCCTCTTGGGCCAAAATTTTCCTAACGCCTACAACTGCCTTGAAGGCTGGATGGTAAATGGGAGCGAACAAAAAGCCAACACCGGCAGCCTCTAAACAATTGCGAAAAACCTCTGGAGTCACATCTATCTTAACGCCCAATGCTTCCAGCACGTCGGCGCCTCCGCTTTTAGACGTGATTCCACGATTACCATGCTTGACCACCACCGCACCACCAGCGGCAATAACGAACATACTCGTTGTCGACACATTAAAAAGATTGAGCTTGTCCCCACCTGTTCCACAAACATCGATGGTAGGGCCACTAAAATTCATTTCAGAAACGCCTGGATCAATAGCCCTCTCAAGGAAAGCCTCCACAAATCCTGCAATCTCGGCAGCCGTCTCACCCTTAGCCGTCAAGCCCCTAAGAAAAGTCACTTTTTTCTGATCAGAAACATTCTCGCTGAGCAGCATCTCAGTTGCTGCATAAATCTCTCGTAAGTTTAATTCCTTAGCTTGTTCCACGTGCTTAATCAGTGCATCCATACTGACTAAATCCTATCTGGGGCGGCGGCCTAGAACAAGAAAAATCCGTCTTTCAAACGTTCGCATCATGAGCGCCCATGCCGTCACTATCATGATGAAAACAATACATGTCCAGGTAGATGTCCACCAGTGAGATTCTTGTTTTGCCCACTCAACAATCGGCCGCCTCAGATAGCCGTTACACAAAAACAAATACACAGAGAGCTGCCCTAGCAGCAGCATCGCTGCCCCACACCACCGCCGCTCTCCTAAGTAGCCACAAACAGCACGTAACAGTGGCAATAAAAACAACAGCAACACCACCCTCGAGGGAATCCACAGTTCGTAAAAGAAGTTGCCCCCAATAAACATCACCACACTTAGCAGAAGTAACCACCATGGTATCGTCACCTCATTGCGACGGGCAAACCAGATCCCCATTGAGCAAACACCAAGGTGACCAAGGATGCTGTGATTAATATTCAGATCAAATTGAGCATAAAGAATATGCCCTAGCACACATTGCAATATCCAGCCACCCACTAACAACCCATAAAGCACCTTATCCCCATACTTCTGCAGGGCCCTCCAAACCAAGGGCAATACCAAGTAAAATTGAAGAATCGCACCAATAAACCACCAAGGGCCAATGGGACGGTAAACATTTTCCGGGATAAAGTTAGACACCCCAACCATCTGCCGAAGTAAGTTCAAAACATCATCATGCCATACCTCGCTCCAGCCCACCCGAAGCCCTTCATAAATAAGATAACCTAATGCTGAGAGGATGATCGCAGGGTAAAAAGCCTTCCATCTTTTTGTTTGAAACGACCACCAAGCGGGAATCGTGGCGCTATACTTTTTCGTAAGCCCATAAGCACTGAGGAAAAAAAAGACCTGCACCCCATAGTGGCCAAAGTAGGATGCGAGCAGACGCGGAGCATCCCACGGATTCTGCCACAGCCCCTCCAGCATCAGCACCACCCTGTCCGCATTGAAGCCAAACTCATTCTCACCTGGAGAACCTGGCATCCAGTGCAAATAATTGTGTGCCATGATCATAACGATCGCCACCGCACGCAAATAAAAACTCTCATCCAGCGTCATCCCACGCCAAACATAGCCAGAGCATTTCCGCTCCTTGATTTTGGAATGCTCACTTGCCATGAATTTCATCGATAAAGGCCTGGAGATACTTCTTCGCTTTCACCTCGCCGACTCCCTTGATGCGCATACCCGCTTCCACACTACTCGGCCGTAAGCGAGTGAAATACTCTAGCGTATTGTTAGGGAAAATAAGGTAGTGCGGCACGCCCGCCTTCTTCGCCAATGCCGAACGCACGTCCTTGAGCCTTGAATGAAGATGAGTATCAAAATCAAACTCTTCCATCTCAACCCCATTGCCCTCCTTCAGGGCTGAATCACTTCCCGCATAACGATCCGGCCAGACTATGCTGCACTCGGCCTCGCCCAACATCACTTGTTCTCCAAGTAATGTCAAAGTGATCAAGGGATATTCACCTTTTTGAGTGTAAACCAAAGCCGCATCATGCAGGGAGCGGAATAGCTCGTTCAAATAGGCCGTGCCACACTCCTTGAGCAATCCATAGGTGGTGAGTTCATTCAGGCGCACGCGAAGAATCTCTTGGGATTTGCTACCCATCAGCATCTGCACCACCCGGCCCCTTCCAAAACGACCTTGCCAGCCATCTTTTGTTTTCTGGCTCATTCGTGCAACACCACTCAAGGCTTTACGAACAAGCAATGCCTCGGCTTCACCTGAAGCTACCCTAAGCTCTCCTCCAAAATTATTAGAACAGATATCGCAGTTACCGCATGTCGGAGCATCGTGCTCACCAAAATATTCAAGGATAGCCTGTTGGCGGCATTGCCTGCTGTAACACAGCTTCACTATTTCATCTAGCTTTTGCCTGTCCCTGCGCTCTTTTTCCTCGAGCGCCTCACGGTTGATATCCAGTTCGCTCGCAGCCACATCCGGGCGCTTGAGACGCGTTCCTTTCATCCGCTTGCCAGACACATCAAAGCGTTCCAAATATCCACCACGTGCTAGCACTGAGATCGCTGATCCTACAGCCATGCTATTCTTGATGCCCGAACCTTCGGCGATCTCATCCATCGTCCTGAAAACTTCAAAGTTCTCATCCGCATCATTTTGCAAAAAGGCATAGGCTTGCGTAATTTGCTGATATCCAGGATTAGCTCCTTCAATGAAAAATTCCTGTGTCCTTGTGTCTGCGTAATTAAAGAACATCTCGCAATATGCCTCATCGCCATCACGCCCGGCCCTTCCCGCTTCTTGGTAATATGCCTCAATGCTACCTGGCACCTCGAAGTGAACAACAAATCTGACATCTGAGCGGTCTATACCCATGCCAAAGGCATTTGTTGCAACAGCCACATCGGCCCTCTTGCTAATAAAATCATTCTGCGTCTGCTCTCTTTGCGCCTCATTCATACCGCCATGATAGGCAATGCACTTCACCCCCCAGCCATGCAGCGTCTCTGCCACTTCTTCAACCCTCTTGCGTGTCGAGCAGTAAACGACTCCCGTTTTCCATTCGTCGACAACCTCACGAAGCCGAGTATACTTGGCTGCACGCTTATTAACCGAAGTGACGGTGAGTGATAGGTTAGGCCTACTGAAACCACTCAGCGTCTCAAACGGGTCACGCAAGGCAAGCACCTCAAGAATATCCTTCCTGACGACCGGTGTTGCCGTAGCCGTGAGAGCTAGCGCCTGTGGCCGGCCCAGTTCAGCAAGCACCCTGCCGAGCCGCATGTATTCAGGACGGAAATCATGACCCCACTGACTTAAGCAGTGCGCTTCGTCCACGGCAAACAAAGCAATATTAACCTCACTCAGAGCCGCCATAAAAGACTTCGATCGGAACCGTTCCGGTGCAATATAAACAAGCTTATATTCAGCCGCCTTCATCCGCTCAATCCTCTCTCGTTGTTCGGGCAAGCCCAAGGTCGAGTTGATCATCGTTGCTGCTATACCCTTTCCATGCAGCGCATCCACTTGGTCTTTCATCAGCGCGATGAGTGGCGAGATGACTAGTGTCACCCCCTCTAAGCAAAGTGCAGGCAGTTGATAACAAAGTGACTTACCGCCACCGGTTGGCATCACTACCAAGCCATCCTGACCGGATATGATTTGATCGACGACTTCCTCTTGACCATCGAGAAAAACATCAAACCCAAAGTAATCCTTTAATGCCTCTCTAGGCTCAATCACGCATGCCATATACATTACAGAGAAACAAAACAGATCCATGATAGCAACTCCTTTGCTATGCTGATGTGGTCATCATTTGCATTACTATCGTGAAATAAGGCCTTCTGCCTCCTAATGTCACACCAGACCCAGTATACACTTGAATATTGTAGCCTGAAGCATCTAAAACCAAGCATGCCCAAAGCTGACCAGCCTTCATCTTGGAAATCCTATCTGAGCTCATATACGCGATATCCTGAACTTGGATTCTCCATCGACACCTCTCGAATGGATATCCCTTCAGACTACGCAGACTCACTTTCCAAAGAAACCTCACGTGCTTTTGCCGGACTCAAAGCCATCGAAGCCGGTGAAATCATGAACCCCGACGAAGGCCGCATGGTAGGTCATTACTGGCTACGCAATCCTGCACTTGCTCCAAGTGATGAAATCAGAAAGCAAATCACCGAGCCGATTGCCGATCTAAAAGCCTTCGCCCAGAAAATACGCCGTGGCGAAATCACCACCCCTAAGGGAGGGCGGTTTGAAAACTTGCTCATCATTGGCATTGGTGGCTCTGCGCTGGGGCCACAGTTTATCTACGAGGCTCTTGGAGCGGACAGCCCCTTGAAAACTTTTTTCTTCGACAACACCGACCCCGCTGGCATGGATGCCATACTCAACGAAATCATTACCAAAACCCATGGTGGCCTTGGCAAAACTCTCTCCCTTGTCATTTCAAAATCTGGAGGCACCGCCGAGACACGCAACGGCATGCTCGAAGCTCAATCTGCCTATGAGTCCTCTGGCATCGATTTTGGACCACATGCGGTTGCCATCACCGGAGATGGCTCGAAATTATTCAATTACGCGACCGCAAACAACTTTCTGACCACCTTCCCTATGGAAGACTGGGTCGGCGGCCGCACCTCAGTGATGTCCACCGTGGGCCTTATTCCTGCAGCGCTCCAACGCATTGATATCGATGCGCTACTTGAAGGCGCTGCCGCGATGGATGAGCGCACTCGCATCAATCATTGTGATAATAACGCTGCCATGCAGCTCGCCCTTGCATGGCACCATGCAGGCAACGGCAAGGGGGAAAAAGATATGGTCGTGCTCCCTTACAAAGACTCGCTCGTTCTTTTCTCAAAGTACCTGCAACAGCTTGTCATGGAGTCACTCGGCAAAAAACACGATCTTGATGGCAACGTCGTTCATCAAGGACTCGCAGTATACGGAAACAAGGGATCCACGGACCAGCACGCCTACGTGCAGCAACTTCGTGATGGCGTCGCCAACTTTTTTGCCACTTTTATCGAAGTTCACAAAGGTCGTGAAGGCGCCAGCATCGAAGTTGAGCCAGACACCACCGCTGCTGACTACTTACAAGGATTCCTTCGTGGCAGCCGCACCGCCCTCTATGAGAGTGGCCGTAAATCGATCACCATCTCCATTGAAGAGGTAAGCCCTAGGAGCATTGGCGCACTCATCGCCTTATTTGAGCGCGCCGTCTCCCTTTATGCTCTCTTGGTCAATGTCAACGCCTACCACCAGCCTGGTGTCGAGGCGGGCAAAAAGGCCGCCGGCATCTTTCTTGAGCTATTAGGAAAGGTGAAAACGCAACTCAGTGAGCAAAGCCTCAGCGCAGATGATATTGCCTCTGCCATAGATGCCGATACAGAGGACGTTTACCACTGTCTCACCCACCTCTCAGCAAACGGCCAAGCTCGCGTTACACAAGGGAAATCACCTGCAGAGGATACCTTCTGTGCACTCTAAGTGAAGGGGTTCGGGCAACCATTATCGCCTTGCCCCTCATAGGCTGATGACGATTTTTCGTTCCAGTTGCATTTAAGGGTAACTTCACACTTGAATCTTGTCGCGCTGCACCTCAGTCTGCGCGCGCCCACAGATAATTTCTGGGTTACCGAATGTTCACATGAAAGCAATTCTAGCACTCGAAGACGGCCGTACCTTTGAAGGTGAAGCCTTTGGTCACACTGGAACCACAACCGGAGAAGCATGTTTCAATACTTCGATGACCGGCTATCAGGAAATCATCACCGATCCATCCTACCGCGGTCAGATCGTTACCATGACCTACCCCTTGATCGGGAATTATGGCGTTAACCCTGAGGATGCCGAATCATCCCAACCTCATGTTCGAGGCCTTGTCATCGGTGAACTTTCCCCCGTGTCGTCAAACTGGCGCGCGCACCAAACACTTCCAGAATATTTCAGCGAGCATCAGGTCATCGGCATTGAAGGCATCGACACCCGCGCCCTTACCAAGCACCTTCGCTCTGCCGGAGCCATGCGCTCTTGTATCTCCACAGAGCTCTCTAAAGACGAGGCTATCAAAGCTGCGCAGAAATCAGCACCCATGGCCGGTTCTGATTTTGTCAAAGAAGTCTCCACTCCTGAGTCCTATGTCTGGGAAGGTGAATCTCGTGAATGGACCATCCCCAATCCCTCCACAGGCCAAGAAGGCACCTACATTGAATTACCTGAAATCAAATACAACATTGTTGCCTACGATTTTGGTATTAAGTGGGATATCCTTCGTCACTTACGCCAAGGTGGATTTAACGTCACCCTCGTTAACTCCCGCACACCAGCAGAAGAGGTGCTCGCCATGAACCCTGATGGCGTTTTTCTTTCGAATGGTCCCGGTGATCCAGCCGCCTTAGATTACATCCACGCCGAAGTTAAAAAGCTCCTGGGCAAAACTCCGATTTTTGGCATCTGTCTGGGCCACCAGATACTCACCCACGCATTTGGAGGCAGCACTTACAAACTCAAATTTGGTCACCGTGGTGGCAACCAGCCGGTCAAAGACCTGCGTAATGGGAAAGTATCCATTACCGCCCAAAACCATGGATTTGCCACTGATGTTGATTCACTTCCCGACAACATTGAGGTCACCCACATCAACCTCAATGATGATACCGTCGAGGGATTCCGTCATAAAGAACTGCCAGCATTCTCTGTGCAGTATCACCCCGAGGCCGCCCCTGGACCCAATGATGCCACCTACTTCTTTTCAGAGTTTGCTGAGCTCATTGAGCAATCACGCTAATTCACATGCGTTTCATCCACGCGCTGCACGCCAACAGCTATTTCTACTAATATGAACACCATCATTTGCGGCCTCCAATGGGGCGACGAGGGAAAAGGTAAAATTGTCGACTACCTCACAGAAACGGCCGATGTCGTAGCTCGTGGCCAAGGAGGCAACAATGCAGGCCACACGGTCATCGCCAACAACACCAAATACGTTCTTCACCTCGTTCCTTCTGGTATTTTATGGGAGGGTAAAACCTGCATCATTGGCAATGGCGTCGTTATGGACCCCAATGGTCTATGCCAAGAAATCACCAATCTCGAAGAAGCTGGCATCCCCGTCGATGCCAACAAGCTACTTATTTCTGACCGTGCCCACGTTGTGCTCCCCTATCATCGTGAGCTCGATGCAGCCCGCGAGGCAGCTCTCGGCAAAAACAAGATCGGCACCACCAAACGCGGCATAGGCCCGACCTACGCGGACAAAGCTAACCGCATTGGACTGCGCCTTGCTGACATGCTCGATGAAGCGACTGCGCGCGAGCTTATCGAAATACGCCTCGACGAAGCCAACCCAACCCTCGAAAAATACGATCTGCCCACCTTCACCGTCGATCAGGTTTGGCAGGAAGTCTCCCCAGCTATCGAGAGGCTTCGCCCGCACATCACCAACGTCATCCCTGCCCTACACAAGGCATGGAAAGATGGAAAAATCATTCTCTTTGAGGGCGCCCAAGGCTCCTTCCTCGACGTTGACTTTGGCACCTATCCTTTTGTCACATCATCCAATACAACCTCCGGAGGTGCCTGCACCGGATCAGGTTTACCCCCCACTGCGATTGATCGCGTTGTTGGTGTCTGCAAAGCCTACACCACACGGGTCGGCGCTGGTCCTTTCATCACCGAAAACGAAGACATCTCAGCCTACTTCCACGCCCGCGGCATGGAATTTGGCGCCACTACTGGCCGTGCCCGCCGCTGTGGCTGGCTCGATTTGGTGCTGATCCGTTATGCTTGCATGGTCAATGGCGTCACAGATCTTGCGGTTACCATTCTAGACGGTCTCGACGAGCGTGAATTCATCAAGGTCTGCGTTGCCTACGATATCGATGGCGAGCGCCACGAATTCCCTCCAGCCAACCGTGCTGCTTGGGATCGTGCTCAGCCCATCTATGAGGAATTTCCAGGCTGGCAGTCCGATACCACTTCCGCCCGTTCATGGGCCGACTTACCGGAAAACGCCCGCACTTACCTCACCCGCCTTGGTGAGCTTGCCGGAGCTCCGGTCAGTTACGTTGGCAATGGCCCAGAGCGTGAGCAAACCATCGTTGTTTAGCCAACTTTGGCAATCATCAGGCTGCCCCTGATCGGATCAGGGTGCCAGGCGATCTATTTGCCACTGCGGAGACTCATTCTCAGCACGTGTATAAAGGAACCGGTCGTGAACACGGCCCTTGCCTCCCTGCCAGAATTCAATGCGTTGCGGACGAACTCGGTAGCCACCCCAAAAACTGGGTAGCGGCACCTCGCCCCCCTTGAATTTTGCTTTCAGCTCAGCCATTTTATTTAATAACAGCGCGCGTGAATCAATCACACTAGACTGGTCCGAGACCCAAGCGCCGATCTGGCTCTCACGCGGGCGGGAAGCAAAGTATTTCAGAGACTCAGCTGTGCTCACTTTTTCAACTGCGCCTTCGATGCGAAGCTGCCGCTCCAAGGGCAGCCACGGAAAGAGCAAAGAAACTAAGGGCACGGCTTCCATCTCCTTGGCCTTAGCACTGCTGTAGTTCGTGTAGAAAACGAAACCCTCCTCATCAAAGAATTTCAACAATACCGTTCGCGAAGCAGGACAGCCATCGGGCCCTACTGTGGAGAGCACCATGGCATTGGGCTCATAAATTTCTACTTCCCGAGCCTCGACAAACCATTGCTCAAACTGAACAAAAGGATCTGAGGTGAGGTCAGCACGGCGAAGCTCTCGACTTCCATACTCCTCGCGCATTGCAGCGACTTCTTCACGGCTCTTGGACATGTCTCTTTCTAGGCACTGAGCACCAAATACCCAATACCAAATTGATAATTTCGCACCACTCACACGCAAGGAACCTCGTTGCCCATCGATGGCATCGTGTTTATCTGCCGCCGAGATTTTGAATGGTTTGGAAGATCGCTGTAATCATCAGGTAGGCCATCGTACCAATGAGCAATGCCATCACCACCAGAACCACGGGCATAATAAGCTCCATAATGCGCGCTAAGCTCTTGTTGAGCTCTGTATCATAGCGCTCCGCCGCTCGGCGCAAGGACTTGTCAATTTTACCCGTTTTCTCACCGACCGACACCATATCAATAAGGAGTGGTGGAAATATCCCCGAATTAATAAGGGCGCGAGAAAACGACCTACCATCCCCCACCATTTCAATCACATGATCCATGTGTTGCCGGATATGCAAATTTTGCGTCGCGTCCCGTGCGAGTTCCAAAGACCTGAGTAAAGGCAAACCATTACCAACCAGATTGGCCAGTGTTTCAAGAAATTGCACATAGAAGCGGGATTCGATAACCCGTCCTACGAGCGGAATTCTCAGCTTGATTCGATCCCATGTCAGCTTGTTCACATCGGCATCCTTCCAGGCCTTGAAGGCAAGCGAGCCACCTATGATAACCAGCAGCATCACCAGCCACCATTCCTGAAAAAAGTCACTGGCACCTATCAGAATTTTAGCCCCCAGAGGAATCTTGCCACCAGGGGTGCTTGAAATAAGATCTGTCAGCTGTGGAATAAGTTTGGTAACAAAAATAATCCCAACACCAATACCCGCAATAATAAGAAAGGCTGGGTATATCAACGCCAGGGTCACCTTACTTTGTAGCTGTTGCAGTGTTTTCAGATAGTGGGCTTGACGCTCGAGAATGGTATCTAATGCCCCACTGGCCTCGCCCGCAGCAGCCAGGCTGCAATAAAGTGGGCCGAAGCTGTTACTTGTTTTCTTCAATGCCACTGAAAAGCTGCCACCATCACGGACAAATTTCCTAATCTCACTGGAAACATCCTTCAAAGAGCCCAGCTCTTCTCTGTTCTCCATGGATTTTAACGCTGGCTCAAGCTGAAGACCCGCTCTGAGCATTTCACTGAGCTCTTCGGTAAAGAGCACTACCTCAGCACGCTTCAGCTTAAGCAGACCCCCATCATCACGGCGACCTTTGGAAGCGCCAGAACCTACCTTGCTTGAGCTTGTTGAAGATTGGCTCTTCTTTTCCTCTCTACTCGAACCACTGGCCGTATTGAGTGAGAGCTTGACCGGCTGCAGCCCTCGTCGGCCCAGAACCTTGAGCGCCTCGGGCCGGTCAGCAGCGGTAATCTCGCCGGTGTCCAGATCTCCGTTTTTGCCAAGTGCCTTGTAAGTGTATGTTGCCATATATTATCCCTACTGAATCGATAACAATCAGCCTATTAACAAAGTTCCGCACTCGTCACAGAGATAACCTCTTCGAGTGTTGTTTCTCCCGAAAAACATTTATACCAGCCATATTCTCTCATAGGCACATAGCCGTCCGCATAGGCCTGTTCGAGTAGCCTGCGCATATCTTCCCCCTTGACGATCAGATCCTGCATTTCCTCGGTAATCAGGACGACTTCGTAAATGGCAAGCCGTCCGCTAAAACCAGTACCTCGGCAATGATCACATCCGACGGCATTATAACACTGCCCATCGATCTGATCAGGAATTTCCATCTCTATGCGCTGCTGTGGGGCGAGCTCACGCGGTGTTTTGCATTTAGGGCACAATCGACGCACCAGCCGCTGTGCCAGAAAAGCCCGCACCGATGCAGATAACAGAAAAGGCTCAACCCCCATATCAGTGAGCCGGCTAATCCCACCCATTGCATCATTGGTATGCAAGGTACTAAAAACAAGGTGACCGGTAAGTGAGGCGCGAATGGCTATTTCTGCAGTTTCAAGATCACGGATTTCTCCAATCATCACAATATTGGGATCAGCACGGAGAATGGAGCGCAAACCACTTGCGAAGGTTAAGCCAATTTCGGATTTGACCGCAATCTGCATGACCCCAGGCAGCTTGTTCTCCACCGGATCTTCAATCGTCACAATGCGTGTATCCGAGGTATTCACTTCATTGAGGAAAGAATATAAACTGGTCGATTTTCCAGAACCCGTTGGCCCAGTGATCAAGACGATACCATTAGACAGCTTGAGAAGCTGTGTAATTTTCTCCTCAACAAATGGTTCAAACGCAAGTTTAGCAATGGTGAATTTCTCTTGGTTGAGTAAGCGCAAGCTCACACTCTCGCCTTCAACGGTCGGCACTGTAGCCACCCGGACATCGATGGTTTGCCCCTCAAACTGGAGGTTGATCCTGCCGTCTTGCGGTAAACGGCGCTCAGCAATGTCCAAATGCGCCATAATCTTCAGGCGGGCAATGACCGAGCTTTGCAGTGCTTTGATGTTGTCCGGAACGGTAACATCTACCAGCAATCCATCAATGCGGTATCGAATGCGTAAATTATCGTGGAGCGGCTCCACATGGATGTCCGTGGCTCGCTGCTGTAGCGCCTCCCTAATGATCTGGTTAACAAATTTAACAACGCTTGCCTCCTCATCATCATCGGCATCGATAACACTGGCCTCATCTGCAGATTCGAGGTTGTCGTAATCGAGGTCGCGCCCCTCCAAAATTTGCTCAAAAGTATCTGCTCCGACACCGTAAAGTTTCCTCAATGCATCATGAATGCGCCTACGTGATGCCATTTTCCAGACGATAGGCAGGCTGATTTGCTGAGTTGCCGCCTGCTTAGCGAGCAGGTTAAGCGGATCATAGGTCAACAACACCAATCGCTGCTCGCCCTCTCCCCCCTCTTCCCCTTCGAGTTGCATCGGTAACAGCCGATGAGCCAATGCCACACGAGGCCCGCAGACGGCTCTCAGTGCGCCAATATCGGCAAACTCGGCAATACTCGTCACCCACTCCATGCGTGATTGTTGCGCCAGAGCTGACAAATACAGCTCTTCCTCAACCACGCCAGAATCCAGAATATCATCAATGGGAGAGCGTTGCTGCTCCGCAGCGGCTTGCACGACGTTAGCAAATGCCTCGAGATCTTGACAGCCGCTCTGACGTGCGGGTGCGATGAGTAGGTTAGTCATTCAATAATAAGCGATGGTCCTTCGAGTCCTTGCGATAGGGTTTACTATTCACTTTAATGACAGAAAGGCAATACTCCGTCTGTAAAATCAGCGCTTAATCCTTTGAGGGGAATTTATTCTCTCCACTGGTGATTGCTAACCTTACAAAAAGCCGACTTCGAAAACCTCGACATGATAGCTGAAAGCCTACGAAAAAGTTCCGCTAAAAATGTGAGTTAAGCCTCTATTTGCTCACCGCCAACATAAAATCCTATTTTCCTGCGTGGCGATTCATCCTCAATCTTACGCGTATAACACAGAACCTGAAAACTAGATTGATGGCTAATAAACATGCAGGACGCACCCTGCAGACTTCCCTCAACAACCACGCTGGAATGCCCATCCTCTCCGAGGCTATGCACCTCAACCGCATCCCCGTTTGACATCAACGCAAAAATGGCCGGCTCTTCATCTTCCGGTAGCCCTTCACGCCATTTGGTGACCCTTACTGCCAGCCGGCGAATAAATTCACCTGATGACTCAAACCTGTGTTTTTGCTCATCAGGCATCTGTGACAAAATTTCATGAATATCGGGCATGCCCGTGGCACCCGGAAGCGTCAGATAAGGGCTGTGAATAGAATCATCATTAGGCATGCAACCAGTCTAATCGATCCAAAAAGAATTGGCACGCATGTTTTTATGCCCCTCATAAAAAGGCACGGCCAAAGTGCCTTACCCTTACCCAATCAGTCCACCTTCTCTACCACGGCATAAGCATTGTGGTTATGGATAGACTCGTAGTTTTCTGCCTCCACGCGATACCATATGATATTATCTTGCGCATTGGATCGTGCCGCAACGTTACGAACCAGATCCTCTACGAACACTGGATTATCGTAAGCACGCTCAGTCACAGCTTTCTCGTCTGGCCGCTTCAGCAAGCTGTAAAGCTCACAACTTGCCGATGTCTCTACTAGGTCAATTAAGTCTTCTATCCAGATGGGCTCTTTGAATCGGACCGAGTAAGTCACGGTGCCTCGCTGGTTATGAGCACCCCTATCACTGATTGCTTTGGAGCAGGGGCAAAGTGTGGCCACCGGGACAATGACGGTAAGAATAAAATCGTGATTGCCCTCGATGTCGGACTCGGCTTCAAAGACAACCTCGTAGTCCATCACCCCCGAAATTTGAGTAACTGGCGCCGGCTTACTCCGAAAAAAAGGAAAACGGAACTCAACATGTGCCTTGCGGGCTTCCAGCCTACCCAATAGTTCCTCGGGAATGGCCGTCATTTCTCTGACATCGAGACAATTGCCGTGGGAATTAAGAACCTCTACAAAGCGACTCATGTGAGTGCCTTTAAAATGGTGGGGCAAATCTACCGCTAATGCAGTCGTAGCAACTGTGCGCTGGGTGCTGCCATCCTTGTTGCGCACCTGCAATGGGAACCTCAGTGCTTTAACGCCAACACGGTCAATAGCGATCTGCCTATCATCCAGCTCGTTTTGAGTATCCGTGAGCTCCTTCATCGTATGAACAGGGTAATATTGACGGTATGTTAAAAAAGAAAAAAGCCTGCCCGGATTCAGCGGACAGGCTTAAAAAGTGTTTTGTTCACCACTTAGGATTAACCAAGAAGATTGCACGCACGTGCACGCTTGACTTCACGTGTGATTTTGCGGTGGAGCTTAGCTGACACACCAGTAACACGGCGAGGGAGGATTTTTCCGGTCTCCGTGGTGAATTTGTTGAGAAGTTCTACGTTTTTGTAATCAACCTCAGCTGCAGGTACGTCATGACGACGGTGCGGCATAGGACGGTTTGCTTTCCAGAAAGCAATACGACGCTCTTTGTTCTTAGGAGTAGATATGGATGACATGGTAAATAAAGTTGGTTGGTGATGTGAATCAGCTCATCAGGATCATTTTAGCGCAGCTCGCGGTGGAGCGTGCGACGACGAAGGAAAGGGTTATACTTCACTTTTTCCAAACGTCCTGGAGTGCGGAGGCTTTTCTTATTGCGCGTGGTGCTGTAGCGGGAGGTAGGTCTGCCTTCAGCTTTGGCTTCAGTGCATTCAAGGATGATGATGTCGCGTGCCATGATTGATGAGTCTATTTGTAAAATTGGGGCGCTTTATTAGCTATATTCACTTACCGGCTAAAGGTTGCAGGGAGGCGCAAACTAGCGATTTCCGCTGATTGGTCAAGCAGAGAATATTCAGAAAAGGGTTTTTCGTCGATTTTAACGCATATTGCCGTTGGAAAAACCAAATTCTGATTTTGCCGAGTGGCGATTGTTTCCGTTTTCCTTCTCCCAGAGAGCCTGACAACCAACCGTATAACGAGCAAAAGGAACGGCTTCAAGGCGTTCATTGGGAATGCGTTCGCCCGACATCTCACAAACACCGTAGAGACCTGTCTCAGCACGAGTGATTGCCTGCTCCACCTCACTCAGAGCATCTTGTTCCTTGGCGAGAAGATTGAGAGCGAAATCACGATCGTAGGAGTCACTTCCAGCATCGCCAGTGTGCATGCCTCCACCGCCAGTCTCCATACCGTCGGTATTTTTGAGGGTGTCGTGGGTGACGCCATACATGGCATCAAGAATTCCGTCACGAAGATCGAGTAATCGCTGGTGTTGTTTCTTGGCAAAGCCTCTCAAAACGACCGGCTTACTAGGAACCTTGATACGAATCACCTTTTTCGCTGCTTTCTTAACAACTACTTTTTTGGC
>CAWVVN010000018.1:0-30347 GCA_963933605.1 uncultured Verrucomicrobiales bacterium | reverse complement strand
GCCGTTGTTGAGCGCATGAAGATGAGCGCTATTGTCGTCTTTTCCGCACTCTGGCTCGTGCTCGTCTACGCCCCCGTCTGCCACTGGGTTTGGGGAGGCGGTTGGCTTGCCGAAATGGGCATTCAAGATCTTGCCGGAGGCATCGTCGTGCACGCCACCGCTGGCGTCACAGCTCTGGTCATGGCCGTCATGCTCGGTCGCCGTAAAGGTTTCCCAGAGCATCCACATCCACCACACAATCCTGGCATGGTCTACATCGGTGCATCAATGCTGTGGGTTGGCTGGTTCGGCTTCAACGCCGGTAGCCAGGTCAGTGCCGGACAAGGTGCTGGCATGTCCATGCTTGTCACCCACCTGTCCGCTGCCACCGCCGCTGGTGTCTGGGGCATCATGGAGCGCACGCTCAACGGTAAGGCAAGTCTCGTCGGTATGGTCACAGGCTTGATTGCCGGACTTGCCACCATTACTCCCGCTTCCGGTAATGTCGGCCCGATGGGCGCCATTGCCATCGGTGCTATCGCGGCCGTGTTCTGCTACTACGCAGTGAACCTGATCCGCAACAAATTCAAAATCGATGACTCCTTGGACGTCTTTGCCGTTCACGGTGTCGGCGGCATCCTGGGCACCATCCTACTAGCCGTCTTCGGACAAACGGCATTCGGCGGCCTCGGCAATTTAAAACCCATGGGTGAGCAGCTCGGAATACAGCTCACTGGTCTTGGCGTCACGATTGTCTGGTCAGCCGTAGCGACAGTCATTATCATGCTCATAACCAAAGCCACCATCGGCATCCGTGTAACAGAAGAAGAGGAAAACCGAGGAATGGATCTCACCGAACACGGTGAAGATGCCTACAGTGAACTGTAAATGTTCACTCGCAGGTTGGCGACATCATCACCAACCATGACTTCAACCAACAAGCCACTCACCATCCTTTACAAGGACGAGTGGCTTGTTGCTGTAGACAAACCGGCTGGTCATTTAGTTCATCCTGCCGATCAGCCAAAGGATGACGATCTGGTCACCATGAAAATCCTGCGGGATCAGATCGGTCAGCGTGTCTACACCATCCACCGCATTGACCGTCCCACCACCGGGGTTCTCCTCTTTGCCATATGCCGCACGACCGCCAGAGCATTGCACCGTGCCCTGGAACGTCACCAGATGGCCAAAAGCTATTGGGCTGTCTGCCACGGCATCGCTGCTGCCGAGCCATGGGAATGCCATGAGCCCAATCAAAAAGAGGAGCACTTGCCAATACGAGATGCCCACACCAGCTTCCGCCGTCTAGCGGTATCGACTCCAGACGCATTGTCTAGAGAGGACCCAGCCCAGATCTCACTTGTTGAGGCTAGACCGCACACGGGGCGCTATCATCAGATACGCAGGCATCTACTGCATCATCAGCTGCCGATCATTGGTGATTTCCGCTACGCGGGAATTAACACTTCACACCACCTTGGCGAGCTTCTCGGCAACGGCACTCGCATGCTTTTAGAATCCAAATCGATCACATTTATTCACCCTAGGACCGGTGAGCAGATGACCATATCCGCTCCTCCTGACCCATCAATCATCAGCCTATTTCCTCAGTTCGCTCTATCGTAGCCGACTAGTTTCAGCTTAGCTCTTCGCACCAGACGATCATGCCGCGCCCGCCATTAATATCACCTAATCGGCTCCTTGCATGGTACCAATCAGGCACCATTACGCGCAAGCAGTGGCTCGGCGGCATGCGGCTTCAGCTGTTACAGGCTCTGAGAGAAATCTCCGAAGATACCGCCAACCCCCAAGCGGCACTTATGGAGAGATTGCGCTGCCGTAATGCGGCCCGCAAGCTTACACATAAATACACTGAGGCTGAGCTGCGGGAGGTATTCATCAGCCTAAGCCAGCTCGATGATTTCCCACCGGCTAACTACCTCTGGAATGCTGATCAGATAGATAATCCTCTGCACACCATACTTAGGGAAAAACGTGTTCCCGTGCTCAAATTCAAGGATGTTCAAATTCACCGCCTGAGTGCCAAGCTGATTATTGAATATGGCAGCCTGAAAGCCAAAAACCGCACCCGAGAAAGAATTCAACTCCGCAGGGATTGGCGAGGCGTGCTGATCGTCGAAGACCGGCAATGCCAGAGCAAACCATCGTAAAATCAAGTCTGTCCGAGATACACGCTTGAGAGGCTATTTGGTAAACACCATAAAATGCTGCCACGGTAGAAAGCCCTCCGTTTTCAGATGCTTCAATCCAACAGCCTGCATCTCCTTGATCGACTGGGCTTCCGTCATCTTATGCAGAGGTTTAATCGGCACGGCAGGATCCTCTGCCCGATATTCCAATAAATAGACACAGCCACCAGGTTTGAGGGCATGGAAGATCGACTGCATCATCTCATTGGGGTGGGAAAACTCATGATAGGCATCCACCATAATCACCGCATCGACACTGCCTCCGGGTAACTGCACAGAATCCACCTTGCCTAGATTGGCTTCTACGTTTTTCACCCCAAGGCGCTGCGCCTTTTGCACCAGATAAGCCACCATCTCAGGCTGAATGTCTACCCCGATCACCTTCCCCAGTGGCACAATCTCTGCGAGCTGAAAGGAATAATAACCGGAGCCCGAACCAACATCGACGACCACCGCATCCGGTTTGATTTCCAGCGCCAGTCCCTTCATGACTCGGCTCGTCGCCTCCTCAGCTTCTCGTTCAGGACGTTCCAACCAGTGAATCGCAGCATGTCCCATTACCTGTGAAATCTCACGCCCCATATACACCTTGCCGGTGCCGTCCCGGCTTGCCTGCCTCTGTTCATAGACGAAGGCCTCAGGAGCATAAGGCTCGGCCACAGGCGCCACCTCTGACTCTTGCTGCTCAATAGCCTGCTCACCAACCTGCTCACTACTCGTTACCAGGGAATCAGCCTCATCCTTGTCTCTGGCTCTATTCAGATACAGCATGCCACCGATCACCATGAGCAAAAGAATCAGATACCAAATAAGGCGCTTACGTTCTGCAAATTCCATGCCCACATCACTAACATAGATGAGACCATGACACAAACTTCCTCTCAGCAGTATATTGATGTCACTGCCTCACCACATCACCTTGCAGGTATGAGTAAAGCGCGTTAGCCTGCGCCCATGGATTCAATCACCCAGGCAGCGCTAGGCGGCTTGTGCGGCGAAATGACGCTGCGCAAACAGCTTGGTTGGAAAGCAATGGCCTGGGGGGTGTTTATCGGCACCCTTCCCGATCTCGATATTATCGCCTACCCATGGCTCGATAAGGTGCAGCAGCTCTCATGGCACCGCGGCATTTCCCATTCTATCCTGATGTGCTTTGTGGCCGCCCTTGTCCTTGGCTGGCTGCTGGCAAAAATTCACCGGAAAAGAGGCGTGACCCAACGGCAGGCGACCTGGTTTGTCTTTATCACCTGGGTCACCCACGTCGCCATCGACTGCTTCACCTCCTACGGCACCCAGATCTTTGAGCCGTTTCATAACCACCGCTTTGCCTTGAACAACATGTCGATCATCGACATCTCCTTCACCCTGCCCATGCTGGCGGGTCTTCTGCTGGTTCTGTTTTTCAAGAAAAGCTCGCCCACCCGCACGATCATCGGACGCACGGCAGCCATCTGGCTCTGCCTCTACACCACCGCGAGCTTCACGCTCAAACACCAAGCGAACGTTTACTTCGAAAAACAACTCAGCGCACGTGGTATCACCCCAACACGGATGATGACCGCCCCCACGATATCTAACATCTTTCTCTGGCGCATGCTGGCTGAATCTGGAGACCAGTATCACATTGCTTATTGGTCCCTTTTTGATGACTCCACACGCCCATGCCGAATCGACAGCACAGCAACAGGACATGATGCCCTTGAACCACTAATGGATCACCCCGAAGCTGTGCAACTCGTCTGGTTTACCAAGAACTGGCACAAAGTCGTGCAAGCTTCCAGCAAGCCAGACTCTCTCCTCCTGATTGATATGCGCTTCACCGAGATAGTCACCCCTGAAAGTAAAAGCCCCGTATTTTGCTGGCGGCTTCAAGAGCAATCCGGAAACCTCGATTTTAACCAAGTCTCTTTCAGAGGGAGATCCAAGGTCGGAGAGACCCTCGATTATCTGTGGCAACGTATCCAGGGATCTGCCCCAGAATGGATGGCAGCCCCATGGCCATGGCAAGACAACGCCATTGACCTCACTGGGCAAGATCGATAGCGTACTTGCCTGCCTCCACAATCACCCCCTTACCCAATATGCCATCATCTCAATCATGCACTGACGACCAAAAGTCGATGGCAGGCACTTTGGCAGACACATTGGCAGACACATTAGCAGAGGCGATGGATTTTCTCGCTCTTTGCCATGAAGAGCTTGGCTGGGATGAACAAAAACACGTTGCAAGGCAAGCCGCCGCCCGTGATTCCATCGAGAAAGGACATCCATGGGAACCAAGCTTTGAGGAGCTTGAGCATGGCGCGCGTGTTGCCTGGCGCAATAACGCTCGCTGCATTGGCAGGCTATTCTGGTCATCACTGGAAGTGCGTGACAAACGTGACATCGTTGAGCCAGATGCTATGGCAGAGGATTTACTCCAGCACATCCGCATAGCGACCAATGGTGGTAAAATCAAACCCCTCGTCAGCATATACGCACCAGAAGACGAACAAGGTCCCTTGTTACGCATTTGGAATCATCAGCTTTTTGGTTATGCGGGCTACGGCACGCAGGCAAACGGTCGCTATCTCGGTGACCCTAAGAATGAGACCTTTACTCAACTCGCCGAGAAAATGGGATGGCAAGGCAAGGGCACCGATTTTGACTTGCTACCATGGATCATTCAAAAACGCGGTGAACCTGCGCAGCTCTATGATCCGCCCGAGGATGTTTGTTTACAAGTAGCTCTGCGTCACCCGAGTCTCGAGTGGTTTGCTGATCTTGGCCTGCAATGGTACGCGGTGCCTATTCTCTCTGATATGAACCTGCGCCTTGGCGGCTTGAACTTCAGAGCCGCTCCCTTCAACGGATGGTACATGGGAACGGAAATCGGCTCCCGTGATCTAGGCGATGAAGGTCGTTATAATCAGTTGCCTATTATTGGCGACAAGATGGGATTACTCGGTGCTCAATCCGAGACCTTGTGGAAAGACCGCGCCCTCGTAGAGTTAAACGAAGCGGTATTGCATTCCTACTCGGAGGATGGTGTTCGCATTGTCGATCACCACCGCGCATCTTCAGAATTCATGCGCTTTGTGCAAAAGGAGCAAGCAGAGAAACGCCTCGTATCTGGTAACTGGAGCTGGCTCGTGCCACCCATGTCTGGATCTGCCACAGAGGTTTTTCACAAAGGATGGAAGGACCGCAAATGGCTGCCCGACTACCAAGCCCAGCCTAAGGCATGGGAATCATCGAGTTAGGCTCTTTGCCAATCACTCAATCGGTCTAAGATTCTAATCAAGAGCCGAGCGAAAATCGGCAGCTGCGGAGCCAACATCCGGTTGTTTAAGCGCAGGAAGATCCTCACTAGCCGGCACCTCCTGCTCCGCAGAAAGTGGTGAAGCTTCAAGCGTAAGCTCTCTAGGCACGGCCTCTGCTGCTTTCAGCTCACCGAGCCGGGCATCCTCCGCTGCGGCGCCGAGCTCGGGGAATTTCCGCGCACCGGGGATCACAGATCGCTCAAACGAACCCACCGCGCTGTTGTAATTCTTGACTGTGGTTTCAAGGTTTTTACCCACCTTGGTGAGGTGGCTAGCAAAGACTCCGAGGCGTTCGTAAAGGGTCTTGCCTAATGCCGAGATCTCACGAGCATTTGCTGCCAGCGCCTCCTGCCGCCAGCCAAAGGCCACCGCACGCAATAAGGCAATCAGGGTCGTCGGCGTAGCCAAGATAACATTCTGATCCACCCCTTTTTCAATCAGACTAGAGTCCTCCGCCAGAGCCGCGGAGAAAAAGGCCTCGCTGGGTAAAAACAACACCACAAATTCCGGTGTGGTCTCAAACTGCTGCTGGTATTTTTTACTGCCCAGCTGCTGAATGTGGGTGCGCACTTGAGCTGCATGGCGCGCCAAAGCCGCCTGCCGCACCGTGTCATCATCGGTCTCAATGGCATCGAGATAAGCATCCATTGGCGTCTTGGCATCCACCACCACTTGCTGGCCTGCCGGTAACTTAACAATCAAATCAGGACGCAGGCGTTTACCCTCGTCCGTGTGCGTGGTCGTCTGTGTTTCAAAGTCACAGTGCTCTTGCATGCCCGCCATCTCCACCACTCGGCGCAGCTGCATCTCACCCCACTGACCACGTCCGGTCGGCTGGCGCAGGGCCTTGACCAGCTTCTTGGTTGCATTTTCAAGCCCTTGATTGGACTGCGTGATATGAGTAATCTGCTGCTTGAGGGTGGCATTATCACCCTCTCGTGCTTTGTCGCTTTGGGTGATCTGATTTTGCACTTTCTCGAGGGTTTCAGAAATCGGTTTAACCATCTGCTCGACTGCAAGCTTGCGTTTTTCTAACTCACTATTTGCCTCCTGCTGCTGCATCTTCAGGCTATTTTTAGCCAGTGATAAAAATTGATCCTGTGTTGATTTCAGTGTTTCGGCAGAAAGCGCCTTAAAAGTATCCGTCAAGCGAAGCTCAGCCCTTTCTAGCAGTGCCTGCTTTTCAACCGCTGCTTTTTTCTCCTGTTCAAGCCGGACTTCGAGCTCGGTGTGCCCCTTCCTCAAGGAACGATCTTCATCCTGAAGTTTCTCAAATTGAAGCTGAAGCTCTACCAGGTCGCGGGCGGATGCCTCAACACGCTGCTGTTCCGCGCTCAGTTTCTCTGCATCAACTGCCGCTTGAGCCTTGTTTTTGGCAGATACGAGCAGCCATGTCATTAAAGTGCCAACAAAAAGTCCGACAGCGGCGGTAACGGTAACAAGAGGTAGTTGTTCAGGAGAAATCATGATGCCTAGGATCGAGAGAGTTTTTCTTGCGATGCGTGAATCCTACGCCATAGTTCTGACAACATCCACGCACGGGTTACCATTAACCCCACAGCGTAGAGATGACAACTCATACAAACCAAAAAGACGTTATGGCCCACAAATTACCTGAACTAGGATATGCATATGATGCTCTGGAGCCGCACATTGATGCGCGCACCATGGAGATTCACCACAGCAAACACCACGCAACTTACGTCGCCGGACTCAACGGCGCTCTCGAAGGCAACGCCGATCTTGAAGGCGTCTCCGTTGAAGCCCTGATCCAGAATCTGGACAAAGTACCCGCTGAGATTCAGACCCCCGTGCGCAACCACGGTGGCGGTCATTTCAACCACAGCCTATTCTGGAAAGTCATCGCCCCCGGTGGTGCCTCCGCTCCATCTGGTGAGATTGCCGCTGCTATCGACAGCAGCTTTGGTTGTCTTGACGCCATGAAGGAAGCCTTTGCCAAAGCTGCAGCTACTCGCTTCGGTTCCGGCTGGGCATGGCTCGGAGTTAAAGATGATGGCAGCCTGTGTATTTGCTCAACAGCCAACCAGGACAACCCACTCATGGGTGAAATCGCTGGCGCCTGCAACTGCAAGCCTATCCTCGGCCTCGATGTCTGGGAACACGCCTACTACCTCAACTACCAGAACCGCCGGCCAGACTACATCGCTGCATTCTGGAGTGTGGTGAACTGGGACGTCGTCTCAGAGAACTTCGCCAGCGCTAAGTGCTGCGGAGGTGGTTGTGGCTGCAGCTAAAACACGGCTAGTGTTACCAAGCTGAACTACAGAAAAATCAATACAAACGCGGTCGTGACGGCTTTACCCGTCAGGCCGCGTTTTTTTGTCAGCCCTTATGAAGGCTGCTGCTCTCTACTACTCTGAAACTTGTTCAGCTGTATCGAGCCCTTGCTCATCCCTTGCCTCTGATCGGCCCTCGGACCTCGCCTCTAACAGGATGGGTTGAGCTGGTTGATCGGTCAGGTTACTTACCCCAACCGTGCGCGCTGCTGTTTTGACAATCTTGACGGGCAGCTTCACCAGGCTGTTAATGATTTTGCAGGATGGCAGTAAAAACAAACAGCCTAGTATGGCAAGCGCACGAGCAGCGTAAGTAGCATCAATAAGTTTCATAAAATGATATTAGATTCAGCCATAAAATAAGCCATTACCACCATCAGTCAATGCACAACTATTGTGCGGCTTCCCGTTGATACCGCTCAATAGCAAGTCTGATACCCTTGGCCTTGTGCAAGGTTTCCTCAAACTCCTCAGCAGGATCTGAATCAGCAACAATGCCCGCGCCCACGTGGTAGTGTAAAGTATCCTCGTCCCGAATCAGCGTGCGAATGGGAATATTAAACTGGCTCTCACCGTTAAACCCAATGTAGCCAACAGCTCCTGTGTAGAGCCCACGTGGCACTGTCTCCAACTCCTCAATGATCTCAATCGCCCGCTTTTTGGGCGCCCCAGTAATGCTGCCTCCAGGGAAACACGCGGCAAGTGCGCCAAGGTGGTCGATCTCTTCACGTAGGGTCCCCGTCACCGTCGATACCAAATGATAAACGTGTTCTAGTTTTTCCAAAGAAAGCATGTCGGCAACCCTCACACTGCCAAACTCACACACCTTACCCAGATCGTTGCGCTGAAGGTCAGTGATCATAATGAGCTCAGCATTTTCCTTTTCAGAATTTAGCAATGCACGCGCAGATGCCAGATCTTCTTTTTCATCTTCAAAGCGAGGCCGAGTACCTTTAATGGGCCGAGTCTCGACTGACCTGCCACTCATGCGCAGAAATGCCTCAGGGGAAGAGGAAAGCACCTCGCGTTTATTGAGCTTCATCCAGACGGCTAAAGGCGCAGGCGTCTCCTCGCGAAGATATTGGTAGAGTGAAAACAAAGAACCTCCACGGGCCTCCGCACGGTAACACTGCGTCAGATTGACCTGATAGATATCACCAGCAGCAATATACTCATGAACACGGCGCACACCTTCTTTGTATTGCTCCTCTGACATCATAGGCTCAAAGCCACCGATGCGTGTTTTATCAGAGCAAGCTGTTTGTTCTTGAATGCTCTTAGTGAGATTTCCACATTGCCACCATTGTTCACGATCATGCTGATAAATCAGCATCTCCGGATAGATGCCAAAACAAAATCCCCCCTCGTAATCGACCCATCCACAGGCACCCCCTGCAGGAAAACCCAGCGAACGTGCTTGCACGTTCCACTGACCGACTGCCGCACGCAAGCGCTCTACATCAGCCTCATTATCGATCTGGCCTTGGATCGTTTCCACCGGCCTTGCCGCGATGATGGAAACTGGCGCATGACTACGTGATGGAATATTTCCCGAGGTATCAAAAAACACCAGGCCAGGCAGATGCTGTAAACCAGCAGCCACCTCCATAGGCGACATATCGAGCTCTACAGGCTGAGGGGCCTGCACTGAGAATGATGCCACATCGTCTACATTCTTACTGCCAGTCATTTCCACACCCAAATCAAAGACCAAACGGCACGAAGAGCAAGCACTCATCACGGCAGATCAAGCCAGTTTGCCTCATCAATACTTTTCTCGTTGCCATCATGGCCGCCCGCTTTAGGCTTGTTCACTGAACAGATCAGAGCCTCCGCTTAAAAATTACGCCTCTCAACATCATGAAAAATATGATCAAAAGCCGCAAACCACGTATCACTCTAAGCATCCTTCATGCTGTCATCTTTGCCGTCTCTCTTTCATGCCTGAGCATACAGGCTCAGGAGCTTGGCACTGCTCAAACATCATTCAACAACATCCATCCTAAGTATGCGCTTAAGCAAATCAACATTCAGGCGGTGGACTTTGATCAGCTGACGATTCGTGAGGCACTAGAAATCCTCACCATTAAAATAGAGCATCAAACAAACAAACAAATCACGCCTAACTTCATCATACGTGATCTTAAAGGGGCCTTTAAAAACCGCACCGTGACCATGCAATTAAAAAACATGCCTGCCAATACTCTGTTAGAATACATCGCCAACCAAGTGGGAGGATCCATCCGTTATGATCGGCATGCCATTATCATCTCGCCTAGATAGAAACTCTAGCCGGCCAAGCTATTAACCATCCAGGCAATCACCACCACCTGAGGCAAAGTAAGCATGGGCAGGACCAGTGACATCTTCCACGATCTTGTCGTCTCTTTCAGTGCCATAATTTCGGTGTAATCGGTGGCAGCTCCAGCCATCAGAAACGCGAAACCATTACCCGGTGCATTCGCTCGCGTGACCAGATCAGCAGCAATAGGACTGGATCCCTCGGAGCAAACCTCAATCACCGTGGCGGCAACCAGTGTCAGCAGTACACCCATCCAAGTGGGCCCAAACCAATCACCAAAGACATCTGCCGGCACCATGGCCCGAATTGCAGCGGCCAATACCGTGCCAAAAAAAATCCAGCGCAGAATCATCTGCGACTCACTCAGCCCCGCCTTGAGCATTTGCCCCAACAAGATGTGATTAATTCTAGATTGTTTGAAGGCCGTCTTCATCTCAGGCCAAAGCTTGAAGCCCTCCGGTAGTTCTGCCGCATTGGGATTCGCCGGCAGCCGGCCCGCCTTCACCATCATCTCAACCAAGAGTCCGGTTACAATAGCGATCAGTGCTGAGAGCAGAATGAAAACCAGGGTTAACTTTACCCCAATGAGGGCAAAAAGGATCAAGGTCAGCGACAATGAATTCCATGGACTAGCAATCAGGAATGCCAATGTTTGTCCGAAGGATGCGCCGCGCTCATAGAGCTTCATCGCAACAAGTAAAATACCGTGGTTACATAAATCGAGAATCAAACCGGCACAAATAGCGCGCACGATTCCCGTGATCGTCCCTGGCTTTCCTAAAACAGCCGCCACCCACTCACGTGGCACCCACCCCAACACCCCGACGGCGAGCACTCCCAGTGCAAGGCCCCACCACATCTTATTGAGAAGCTCAAACACACCTCGACAAAAATGTGCCAGCTGAGCCGAAGCTCCGGCCATCACCTCTGCAAACAACAAATGCCCAAAGTAGCCAAGCAGCACAAAAATCAAGGAACCCCAGAGCAACCAGTCAAAGCGTTTTTTACTGCCGCCACAGCAGGAGGCATCATCATTGCCAGAGTCAGGCGACTCGGGTTCAGGGGAACTACAACAAGATGACATGGTCAGTAGGTTCGGCTTTATTAGCGGGGTGAGGCAGCCAACCACGCCACGACCTTTTGCATCGCCACCGCACGGTGGCTGAGCTGGTTTTTAATCCCTTCACTAAGCTGGGAAAAAGTCTGCTCATAGCCGTCTGGAACAAACAGCGGGTCGTAGCCAAAGCCCCCCTCCCCATGAAGCTCACTGAGCATGCGCCCCTCCACTGCACCATCAAAGCTGGCAAGCACTTCACCATCTTGAGCTAATACCATCACACATCGAAAGCGCGCTGTGCGGCTGTCTTCACCTTGCAACTCATGGAGAAGTTTTTTGTTGTTTGCCGCATCGTTACCCGCCTCGCCTGCGTAGCGTGAGGAATACACACCTGGCTCGCCACCAAGGGCGTCTACCTCGAGGCCTGAGTCATCAGATAAAATAAGACCATCGACCTGCTTGCTGATCTCTACCGCCTTAAGGGTCGCGTTTTCCAGAAAAGTGGTGCCCGTTTCCTCCACTTCTGGCAACTCAGGATGAGCTTTTAGATCTGAGACGACATAACCCGCCCCCAAAATAGCACGGATTTCATCGGTCTTATGACTGTTTCCTGTTGCAACGAGCAATTTCTGCATAGCACATACCTAGCATTTTTATTGGCAGGGAACGACATTTTTGGAATAATTTCTCTACCTACAACGTCTTACCTACACAATGAAAGCTATCAAACAAATCATCACCACCACTATCGCCATCTTTGCCTGCATGAGTTTTGCCACTGCTGGTGGCTGGACAAGCAATCTCGATAGCGCCCTGTCCTCGGCAAAGAAAAACAAGAAGTTCGTTCTGGCCCAGTTCACTGGTTCAGATTGGTGCCCTCCCTGCATGATGATGCACGACAAGGTCTTTTCCAAGAGCTCCTTTACTGGACCAGCCTCAAAAAAATTCATTCTTGTCAAAATCGACATCCCCAAGTCAAACAAGTCGCTTACTGAGAAAAACCGCAAGGTCATGCGTGATTACAAGGTGACGGGCGTACCCACCATTCTACTCTTTGGCGATGATGGCAGAGAGTTCAGCCGCTTTGGTGCCGCCCAATACCCCACCGTTGATGGCTTTCTTGACAAGCTGCGTGAGGAGCTCAAGAAAAAGGACATGGACTAGAGTCCATCTCAGACATCATCTGACCCTGCGCTCAAGACTTCATCAAGCGCCCATAAATTTCCACCTTATCGTGGTTCAATAGGCGAAGTTGGTGACGGTATTGATCCACTGCTTGTTGGCGTCGTTGATCAGATAAGGCAGCGAGAATTTCGCCTTTCATCTCCTCAAAGGCAAGCAGCTCAGCGGCCTTCACCGCCGTCACTTCGACAATGTGCCAACCCAGCTTAGTCTCGATCAGCTCGGGGCTATCCACGGACATTGAAAATACAGGTACTGCAAAATCATCCGGTAGCCTGTCCTGGCGCATCCAGCCAAGCTCACCGCCCACCTGCTTACTGCGCTCATCCTCACTGACCATTTTTGCCACCTCGGCAAAGCTTGCCTGACCCGCTTTGATCGACACCAACTGCTCGGCAAGCACTCGCTTTGCCTGATCAGATGGCCGCTCAAGCGTCGCGATAAAAACATGCCGCACACAGCGTCGCTCCGGCGTGGTTAATTCCTTCTGATGTTGCTCATACCAGGCTCTCGCCTCCTCATCACTCACTGTGATGCTGGCCTTGATCTTGGATAAGACATACTTCTCCTGCTCCAGACGCGCCTGCATACGCAGCCGTAACTCTTCTCGGCCTTCAATGCCCTGATTGGCAAGCGCCTGATCGCGCTCTACGGCAGAATCAAAGCGGCTCTCAAACCTTGCCAGCACATCATTCACCTCCTCCTCGGAAACCTCCGCCTGCTCACTATTCACCCTCACCTTGATCCTCACCAGCGCCTCAGCAATGAGATCCTCCAGCGCCAACCAGCGCAGCATCTGCCTCTCCGCCTCACTGACCCGCTCTGGATCACGCCCCGTGCGCCAGAGCCTCTCCGTGACGCGCCGATCGACCTGACTCAAGTAAATCGGCGCATTATAGACCCTTGCACAAATACCCTCAGCCATCGCCTCCGCGACCTTATCCTGGCTCGAGGGAAACATCCTCCGCAGCTCACCTCTCAGCGGACCGTTGAAGAGGAAAAAGTCGCCGACGAGATACAGCATCAATACTGACCACAGCGCCATACGCACCACAAAGGCCTTGCTCATCTTCAACATGAACCAAATCTAGCCATCCCCCGGACAACTTCAACCCCTCAGTTTTCGTCGTGTTTATTTGATAGGAATCTGGCAATTGCAAAGTATCCTTGGAGTATTCCATGATCACCCATTCAAAATCTGCACCCTTGGCAAAGATGAAACGAACCACCATGAACCCTTTTTTACTTCTCAGCATTGCATCCGTCATGATGCTCACTGCGCTTCAAGTTTCTGCCAAGCAAGCAAGCACACAATTGGTCCGTAATCTCGACGCGGGCAAACAACAAACCCTGGTCACCTTTGGTACTAGCCTCACTGCCGTCGGCGCCTGGGTCGACCAGATCGCCACCGTTCTCGACCAGCAATACCCCGGACAATGCACCGTCATCAATGGTGCCCAAGGAGGTGCCAACTCCGATTGGGGCGTGAAGAGCCTCAATGAAAAAGTCCTCAAGCACAAACCCGATACGGTGCTCATCGAATTCGCCGTCAACGATGCCGTTTCCAAACGCAACACCAGCGTCAAGCACGCCCGTAATAACCTCACCCAGATCATCGACCGCATCCTCGCCCAAAACCCGCAATGCGAAATCATCCTGCAGGTGATGAATGTCCCCGTGGCCCACACCCGCACCGGTCGCACGAAGCTCGATGCTTTTAATCAAATGTATCGTGACGTCGCCAAGCAACGTGGCTACCAGCTCATCGACCACTGGCCGAACTGGGAAAAACTCCTCAACGAAGACCCCCTGCGCTTCCTTGCCTACAACCCTGACACCATCCACCCGGTCCGTGAGGGTGCCCTCAAGGTCATCACCCCACACCTAGTCAAAGAGCTCGGCCTCGCCACAGCAGGACATCCTGAAAAAAGCACCGACACCCCCTGCTGGGGCTACCTGCTCCATGTCGCCCGTCAGGATAAAAAAAGCCCTCATATTACCCGTGCAGACTACGACGCCTACTGGGAAAAGATATTTAACATGAGCGACCTCGATAAGGATGGCTCAGTTGATGCTGATGAGATGCAAGCCGACGCGCTGCTCAAGGCTCTCGACCGCGACCAGAGTGGCACCGTCAGTCTGGAAGAATGGCTCATCGTGCAAGCACCACAATTTAAGGCCTTTGACAAAGACAACAACGGCACCATCGACAAAAAGGAAAAAACGCAACTTGCTACCGCTACTCCTCCTCCGTTCCTCCCAGCGTCACATTGATATTGTATTTGTTCTGCAGGTGGGAGTGAGCTTTGCTGGCTTGTCCAGATTTCGGATAGCGTTTGCAGGTAAGTTGAAAGGTGCGAATGGCCTTCTCCTTGTCCTTGGCCTCCTCGTAGGTAAAGCCGATTTGCAGGGTCGCTTCGGGCGCTGATTTTTCAATGATCTTGATCTGGTTGTAGAGCACGATCGCTTCCTTTTGTTGGCCGAGGCGGCGATGACACTTCGCGATGGCGAAATAGTCCTCCGGGAAGCGATCGACTTGCCGGTAGCTGGCGATGGCCTTCTTCCAGTCGGAGAGCTTCTCGTAGCAGCCGGCGATGGACCAGAAGTGGTCACCGGAATGATCGCCGTCAATCTCAAGCAGGTGACGATAGACTTCGATGGCTTCGTTGATTTTACCTTCCTCCAGAAACATCTTCGCAATGGCTTTCTGACCGGCGACCTTGTCCTCGAATTCGCCATAGATACGGCGGGCATCGTCGCGTTTTTTACGGGCGAGGCACCATTGCGCCTGACGACCACGGAGACCATCATCAACGCCGAACTGTTCTCCGATTTCATGGTAGATCTTCCAGGTGTCAGAAGGGCGGCTGAGGGTCCCGTGGAGGTTCGCGCAGCGGTAAAGCAGATCCTTGGTGATCTCCGGGCGTATCCGCATTTCGGCGCGCAGGGTGGAGATGAGCTGATCGCCAAGCTTAACGGCCGCAGCGTGCGTCTTGGGTTCCCGAAGCAGGTGTTGCACGGTCTTGGCTGAGATATCGTAAACTTGATCAAA
Source organism: uncultured Verrucomicrobiales bacterium (assembly GCA_963933605.1). GTDB lineage: Bacteria > Verrucomicrobiota > Verrucomicrobiia > Verrucomicrobiales > Akkermansiaceae > Oceaniferula. The sequence goes on along the minus strand of CAWVVN010000018.1, from coordinate 14,963 downwards.
GAGCGCGGGACCGGTGTAGCTGGTGGCGAGTGCTTTTTTTCCTTGCTCGAGTTTCTGCGCAAAGCAATGGAGCTCAGCGAGTTCGTGACAGGCTTTGATACAGGCCTCTTTGCCTGTCTCGGTGCGCTTGACTCTAAAGGTGAGTTCGTTGAGCAGGGAGAGGCGCTCCTCCATGTCCTGGTGGAGTCGGGCGTAGTGCAGGAGATCCTGCCGAGAGCGAATCGCGATTTCGTGATCAGGGTATTCCCTAATGAGAAAGCGGAAGGCCTTCTGGGCGCTTTTGACCTCACCCATGGTGCGGAAGGAATCGCCCATGCAATAGGCGGCGAGGGTCGCTTCATGGGACTTCGGCCAGTAGTCGATGACCGATTGAAATCCGTCCCGCAGCGCGGACTTTGGTTTCTTGAGCTTCATCATGGTGTGGCTCCACATCAACTGGGCGTAAGGAGCACCTGGGCTTTCTTCATAGAGGGTGAGGAATTTCTCGTACTCGGCAAGCGCGACCTTGTAGTTAGCGTTGAGGAAATGCTTCTCAGCAATCTTGATCTGGTAGCGTTCCACGTCGCGCATCTCCTCGAAGGTTACTACCTGAATTTGCTGCATGGTGGAGAGTGCCCCGCAGCTCAGTGAGGCAAGTGCCATGAAGAGAGATAAGGTGAGCGAGCTCCGCTCCCTCAGCATACTAGTGCGATGTGTCTTCATTCGAGTTTGCTTTGGCTTACTTTTTGGTCGATTCCAGCCATTTGTTGTATTCGGCATGGGCGTAGTAGATGATGTTGACGCCGAGTTGGTAGCTGGATTCCCAGACTTCACGAGGGACACCGGAATGACCATCGGCCCAAGCATCACCAATGTCACCAGGATGATAGTAGGCGACGAGCCGTCCGTCCACTACCCAGCCAAGGGCGTTAGAGCGACCATGAGGCGCGACGATAGGGAGACGGGGCAACGGATAGGGAATGCGGTGGATGGTGTGATCCAGATAAACGGAGATCGGTTCGATTCTAGGCAGGACCTTTTGCATCATCGAAATAAACTGCCCCTCCCAGCCAGAACTGCCGCCGTTATCGCCGAAAAGCATGCCGTGGTGCTCCAGTAGGTAGCTGCGCATGATTTTTATTTCCTTCGCGCTCAAATTGATTTTTTGCTGACCCGTCATGTAGACCATCGGCGGACTTTTACGGACCGGAAAGCTCTTGAGACGGCCAATCTCCATCGGTTCAGGTCGATCACTGACCGCATGGCCGGTGCGGACTCCGTATTCGGTAAGGAGGTTCAGATCGGATCCTCGCTCCATATCCTGTTGCCAGTCGCCACCGTTGTACTTTAAGCGAATAAAGCGCACCTTGCCACGGCTCGTGCCGGCCGAGAAGCCTACGCCATCGCCTTTGCCCTGGCCGATCTTGTAGAGGTGCTCGGTGACTTCAAGCACTTGTAGTTTGACGTCATCGATCGGTGGCGGATTGAAGAGGATACTGCTATAGGGGTTAATGACATACTTCTTATTGATAACCTTCTGAATTTTGACGACCTGCTTGAGCTGCTTCTCTTCGCCTCCGCCAATCGGCGATTCATAGATGCTACAACCGGAAAGCCGAGTAAGAATAAACGCCATGATACCGAAAAGGCAGGTATAGGTGAGCAGGGTGAAGACCGATTGGCGAAGCTTGTTGTTCTTGCGGCCGAAGTACCAGGCCACAAGTTGGCGCGGGTCCCAAATGTGTCCTTTTCTATTTGTTATGGTTGCTTTGGAGACACGCTTTGTTCCGCAATCGATCCACCATACCGCCCAGCCCAGCCCAAGGAAGAAAGCTCCGGCAGTACCGATTTGGGTAATGGTTGCCGAGAGAGAGTAGGAAAAGCTGTGGAGAGGTAGGTGGGCAGCGAGTTGCCAAAGGGGGAGATAACAAACACTGAGGACAGCGCGGCGAACGACAAGGGAGCCATGACGGTGGCGACGGATCCAGTAGTAGCAGACCGGCAGGGCAAAGAGGAATCCGATTGTCAGTGGCCACACCCCTAACTGGAACCAGGCATGGGCATCGATCCAAAGCAGACACCAGGTAAGCGCATAGATCTCGGTCCACACGATCGGCCGGCGACTCTGCCGGAAGAGCCAGTCACGGACGATGAGGAGTTGAGGCTTAGTGGGCATCTAGATATGCGCTGGAGATGGCAAATTCAGGCTACTCCAAGTCCTTCAGGAAATCTTCACCTTTGTCCTCGAGCGGATTTTCATTCGGTGCGGCGGGCAGCTTTTCGTTGACGCCGAGAGGCGCTAGTGGACCTGGGGTTTCCTGTGTTTCGAGGGGCCTGGATTGGGGTTCATTGATGGGAGTTACTGGCACGGGTGTAGCTGAAACAGCAGGTCTTGACTCGGGCTCGGGGTCAGCTGCGGGTTCGTCTCCGAAAAAGTAGGGAAAGGCGGTGAGGACGAAGATAACTGCGGTAACGAGAACGAAGGCAAGGATGGTGGCACGCATGAGTTGGCTGGAGGCGACCACGCCGAGCATTTCCTGAGGGCTTTTGCCTCTGAGCTCGCGCAAGAACTGCTGAAGCTCTTGAACGGTAGCGCTAGAGTTGGTTTTCAGCTCACGGAGGTCGGCCTTGGTACTGGCCAAGGAGCTGCGTTCTGCGGTAGATTTTTCTGATGGGCCTTTCATGGTTTGTTACGAGTTTCTTCGGGCTCGAGGATGTGTACGAGATCGCCCCCAGCTTCACTGATCGCAGCGATGATAGGTTCGAAGTGAGAGGCTTTGGCCTCCTTGTGGACTTTAAGGAAGACGTGGCGTTGGCCTGAGGGCGTATCGCCGAGCAGCGTGCTAAGGGCGGAGGCGAGCTCGTCTGGGGAGATCTCCTTGCCGTCGAGGTAGGTCTTAAATCCTGTGTCAATGGCGACACTGGCGAGGGGGGCAGCGACCATTTCCACATCCTTGAGCTTGGCGGGCTGCCACTGAATGTGGCTATCGTCTTGGGCGCGGGCAAGGATGACAAAAAAGATAAGCAGCAGAAAGCCGATATCACCCATCGCAAAGGAGGGGATAGAAGCTGTTAGCTTTCTGCGTTGGATTTTCATTCGACGTTGATGATGCGTTCGGATTCGAGTTCCAGAGTAAGGATGCCGCCCGCTTGTTCGATGGCCTGAGAGACCGCGATCCAGATTGGATAAGGTGTGTCTGGCGAGCTCTTCACCACAACGATGCGGTCAGCATCACGGGTCTTTTGTTTCAAGGCGGCGGTGATGCGTTGGGCGAACGCAGGCAGTTGTAGCGGGCTGCCGTTGAGCACGATACTGGTGGGGGTAATCGAAACCTCGATGTTTTTACTTTGATCACGTTGTTGCTTCTTCTCCTCGGTTTTCGGCAGGATCTGGGCAAGGCCTGTCTCCGGCTGCACCGCGGCGCAGACGAGGAAAAAGATGATCAGGATGAACGCAATGTCCGAGCTGGCGCTAGCCGGCGGATCAATGAGCATCTTGCCGCGCTTCAGTTTCATGAGCTTCCCTTGTCGAGAGTGAGGCGGAGGGTGACAACTTCGATGAGTTCAGCGGCGGAAGATTCCACCTGAAGAACGAAGTCATTGATGATACCGGTAAAGTAGTTGAAGGCCATGTAGGCGGGGATACCGACGATCAAGCCGAAGGCGGTGGTGAGCAAGGCAACGCGGATGCCGGCGGCAGCTGCCTGTACGATATTTTGAGTGCCTATGTTGGCCTCGATATCGCCAAAAGCAACGATCATGCCCTGCACCGTGCCGAGAAAGCCGAGCATGGGAGCAACCGAGGCGATGGTAGCAAGGATGGGCAGATGCTTCTCAAGGGCTGCGACAATATTGACGCCGTAGTTCTCCATGCTTTTGATCACCTGTTGTTCCATCTGCGCCTGATCGTAGTTGAGGCGGCGCAGGACGAGGTATTTACGCAGTCCGCTGGAAAGCACGGCGGGGACGGGTCCTCGAGCAGCGTCGCAGAGTTCGAGGGATTCCTCGACCTTGTCCTCGGAAAGAAGGGTGGTGACCTTTTCTCGAAGTTCGCTGGCATCGGTTTCGAGTAGCTTGAGACTGCGGTAACGTTCGATGATGACGGCGATGGCGAGGATCAAGAGCGCAAGCAGAGGCCACATGAAGATGCCGCCTTCGAGCAGGAGTTTGAGAGCGCCAGTATCAAAAAAACTGGCGGCGAGGATGGAATCAGAGTGGTTCATATGCATCGGTTATTTGTCGAGGTTTGCTTCGCGTTCAAACTGGGCCAGTAGCTCGGGTAGGGCAAGACGCCCACGGGAATATTTGGCCGCATCGCTTTCCGGAAAGTCCCAGCGGCAGCGGTTGTAGCGGCGGAAGGCATTGGGGATATCCTTACCCATACGGTAGCTTTCGCCAGCCCAAAAGAGGGCTTGGGCTGTGAGTTCTTGCTCTGGAAAACGCTTCGCAAAAGCATCGAAGGATTTACCACCCTTGATGAATTCCTCAAGCTTGTAACGGCACTGGCCAATGCGGAAGGCCATCTTCGGCGTCCATTCATGGTTCGGGAAGCGCTCGAGGAACTTTGCGCCAACCGAGGCGGCTACTGCGTAATTTTCCTTCAGGTAGAAGTGTTCATTGATGCGCAGCATGACGTTGGCGATCAGCGGACTCTTGGGGTAGGTTCCTGCTAGAGTGACGTAGGCTTCCAGTGCTTCGTCAAGTTCTCCGGCTTCCTCGTAACATTGGCCGAGCTTGTATTGGGAATCCGGTGCGAGGTGGTGGTCCGGGTGGTTACGCACGATCGACCCGTAGGCGGCGATCGCTTCGTCCCAGGCTTCCATTTCCTGCGAAAATTGACCGAGAAGATAGGAAACCCGCGGAGCGTATTTGGGGTTCGGGTAGTCGTCCTGCAATTCACGTAGGACCCTTCGACCGGATGCCAGGTCAGCGGCGGCTTCCTCGTCATGCTTAAGCCTTCGGTGGCTCTTGAAGAGCTCGAAGTAACTTTCCGCGATGTGGAATTGAGTTTGGATGGCAAGATCCTCGTCCTTGTAGACCTTACTGAAGGCAGCCATGACGCCATTGGTGCCAACCGCAACGGGAATCGTCTGTTCAATGATCGGTTCGCCATCCAAGGTATGCGAAACATTGTCAAGATAGCCGACCGTAATTTCATCCCCAAAGAAAGTCTCAATGCTGCCATCGAAATTTCCAGACGTGGGCTCAGCCTGAGCAAGGAGCGGAAAGGAGGCGCTGAAGACTCCGCTGTGGCTGAGAGTTTCTTCGAGTTCGATGGTCTCGTCCTCGCCGCTGGCTGTGACAACACGGATCAACGCCTTGTCCCGCTCATTGGAGATATCGCGATCAGGATCTTCGAGGCTCAGGAAGATTTTTTCACCAACATGGGCGATCTCGACCGTTTCTAAATATTCCGAATCCGTGATCGCGAGAGTAGCGGCAGAGAAGAGTGCTGCAGACGCTTTCAGTGAGGCAGCCGAACCATCCGGTCGGTCTGCATCATCATAGCGAGCGGTGAAGGTATCGCTACCGATAACACTGAGCACGGCATGTGTAGCCGTCCCCTTCTCAAGTTTGTCGGAACCATCATCAAGCGCGGCCTCCAGATCGTCATCGATTGAAAGAATGATTTTCCCGAGGCCTCCCTTGGGTAGTGATCCATCTTCGGGAACCATGGTCGCGCTATCCGGGCCACCGAGGAGCAGAGGAATTTGCCCTACGAAGCGGCCTTCTTGTAGTGCAGGATTGCGGGCCTCTGCCAGCGATTCGTCGGCGGCGGCAAAGGAGCGGGAGAGCACACATTGGACTCGGATGGTGGTTCCTTGACTGGTAACAACGTCGACCAAAATCGTGCTCCGTGAATCCTTGGCCTGGTCAGGATCGATGACCTCCACGGTGAGCGGAAGCCGGTATTCGACCTTGCTGACGTAGTCCTCGGGTCGGAGGCCATCGATCGGCATAAGTCGGGGAGCTCCATCAACCGGTGTCTCACTGTCCACGATCTGAATGCGGGCTACCGTCGGTTCGTTGAGTAAGACGTTGGTTTCACGGTAGACGGCGTGACCGGGGAAGGTGTTCTGGCTATCCTTGTAGCGCAGGTAAACTTTATCGCCCTGTTTGACGACAACCTTTCCCTCGGCTATCTCAGTGGCTGCTTCGGCTGCGGTGTAAATCTCCGCAAGGAAGATGCCAGTTGATGGTCCGGTCTCAGTGGCGACAAGCTTGATTGGTGCATCGGCATTGATCTGCACTTCGACTTCGACCTGGTCGCGATCGGGTCCAATATCAAAATCGAAGTCAACCACCTCTGCGACGATCCGTTCACCTGGTTCGATGCGGAGTAGTTCTTTGCGGGAGCCTTGCACCGATCCCTCGGCACTGCGGGTAAAGTCGTAACTGATCGGGGTGATCTCGCCATTGTAATAGGTAGCGGTGAGTGATTGGGTAAGGAGGCGGTTGCGTTGCTGCGCACCTGCAGTGAGTTCGTCGAGGTAGGATATCTTCACCGTGTCGCCCGGAGCCAGCTCCAGAATGTTGTTGCTGGCGAGCTTCAGCACGTCGGCTACTGGCGGCATGTGTTGGTTGCCACCTCCGCTGATCTCGACATGGTTGACGGCGATCGCCTCGCCACGGTATTCCAGAAACTCAAAATCGACGTAGCGTAACTCGCGGGATGGCATCGAGAACGTCCAACAGTTTTCCTCCTGCTTGATTTCGACAGGTGGGGCTGGGGTGAACTTCTCAATATCGGGAACGGTGCTCGGCTCGAAGTCGGCAGCGACAAAGGGACTTAGCTTAAGGGAGGACGACTGGCGGTTTTCGCGAGCTCGGCGGGCCTCGACGGACTTCACCTTGGGACTGGCAATGGTAAGAATGGTGAGCTCATGTACGCCACGAGGAACGAAGAGGTCGAGGTGTTGTTCACCTACGCCGACGGGAAGTTCCAGCCGTCCGTCGAACATAACCGCGGTATTATATCCGGAGACTTCGATTCGCAGGGCTCCCTCACGTTCCTGCACAAAAGGTCCGGACCATACTAGAAAATAGGCGTCTTCTCCCTCTTCGGGCGCTTGCCAGGAAAGCGTATCAACTTTCTTTACCTCCGTCGGTTTGGTCTTTTCAATAAGATCAACCATCTCTTTCCATGAATAGTTCTTCCGCAGATTTTTGGCAGGTGTTTTATAAATGTGGAGGTGCATGCCGGTCTCCTGAAATTTCAGGGGCTGGGCTTCAACTGCAGTAGGGAACTCGGCAAGCTTGAACCAAAAACGCCCGTCATGACTACCTCGAACCTGCATGCGAACCGGCGCTTCTTGTTCAGCCTGCGGGGAGCTCAGCGTGATCGATTCAGTTAGGCGAAGCTCCTTCATGTCGACTGAAAGCGATTTCGGCGCCGCTCCATCCGGCTCGCTGCGCCAAGTAGTGTCGAGGGAATGGTCAATCGCCATCAGCGGACTGTGGTCGAGAGCGGAATCGGAGGCTTTGGCACCTGCGGGCAGTTCGCCAGTTCGGGCCATACCGAGAAAGACGCCACCGTGCAGGCTCTCTTCCTCGATCATCAGCTGGACTTCGTCACCACTGGAGGCGGCGAGCTTGATGCCGACCTTGTCCCGAGCGGCAGTAAGATCGCGGTCACCATCCTTGACCTGAATGTAGACCAAGTTACCAGGCTTCACTTGGTTCCTCGGTCGGGATGCGGAGCGTGATTGCTCTTCTTCATTGTCGGCGATTTCCTTTTTTAGGGTGTCGGTGAAGGACGCGTCATCTTCGTTGATAATCTCACTACTGGCGACCTCAAGCGTGCCGTCCGATGCGATGCGCAGGCGGGTGTTGCTGAGAAATTCAAATTGGAACTGCTTCTTGAAGTCCTCAGGGTAGTCCACAGTGATGACGTCGCCACCAGTGACCTGCAGGATACCATCACCCATTTTTGCCTCGCCGAGAATGGTTGGAAACTCGGTGAGGAAGATGCCTTTACCAGCTCCCCCGCTGACAAGGAATGATTCCTCGTGATCATTTCCGGGCTCGGTGCGGACGATGACCGGGATGCGCGTATCGCCACGGCTGATGCCGAGGTCAGGGTCCTGCACGACCACTGAGAGGGCCTTGCCCGGAGTATGCCAGAGTTTTGACTCCTGCCCTAGGCGTCCAACGGTACGCAGCGTTTCGAGTTGGGTGAGGAAGCGTTGCTCGATCCCGTAAACTTCGGCGAGGTTGTAGAGCGTTTCGTTGGCGAGCTCGGCATCGGGAGCACTCTCAAGGACGGTGAGGAAGATCCTGCGGGCTTCCTGATTGTCGTCTTGGCGGATCGCGAGCACTCCTCGAAGGAAGTTTGCGCGGGTGGCTACCGCCGGGTTGAGATTCTCCGAGAGTGCGACAAAAATTTCTCCAGCTTGATCGTAGACGCGCTGCGCCATGTAGGTTTCACCGATGCCGAAACGCGCCTCGATGGCCTCGGGCTGCTCTTTGTAAATATTCAAAACCGTGGTGAATTCGGCTCGGGCGATGTCGAACTGCCGTGCCCGTTGGTAGTTACGGGCGAGCAAGAGTTGGATGCGGGACTTGTCACGCACGTCGACTTTTTCTGAATCGCCAAATTTAATCATCCATCCGCGCAGAATATCCTCGGCTCGTTCATGATCTTCCCGAGCTCCTTGGGCGATGTGGGTTTGCGCTCCAAAAAGGATGAGCTCGACCGGCAGTTCATGGCGGTGCTTGTCGAAGAGATCCTTGTTGGCGTAGTAAGCCTGTTCCGCGAGTTCATCTTCTCCAAGGCGAAGGTGGAGGATGATTTGCAAAAGCGGTGCGATAGCGCTGTCTGCGGGAATATCCGCACTCAGGCTGCCCATCTTGCCATAGGCATTTCTAAGGATATTGCGGGCTTGCGTCATTTCAGCACTGCCAACGGAGCGGATCGTGTTCAGCAGTCCATTGAGTATCGTAGCGCCGAGGGGAAAATCTTCACGGGCTAGGGCTCCTTGTGCATAGGGGTAGATGCGTTTCCATGATTCATGGTGGCGATCTGCTTGTTGGATCAGGACCTGTGCGTGGAGTAAACGGTCGATCGATTTGGATTCGCTGGCGATGAGTTCCATCCCTGCTTCGGCACTGACCCGGCCGAGGCGGAGATCGTGGACCATACGATAGACGCGGTTCTTTTTCTCCTCCGACCACTCATCGGAATCTTCAGAATTATTTTTGTTTTTGGTCTTCGCGTTGCGAGCGGTCTCCAGCCAGCTACGGGCCGGCCACTCTCCCATCCCCCACGGGCGGAAAGGGTCCCGATCAGCACGTGCGCGGGACTTCTTAAGCAGAGTCTCCATCGCGCTCAGCTTGTCAGCGAGAAAGAGTAAGTTGGCGAGCTCCGCGGTATAACTTCCGTGGTGGTCGGTGTCAGAGGAGGCGCGGGTCTGAAGGAATTTTTGTGCCGCCGCTGAATCGAGGGTGGTAGCGAGGCGTCGAGCGCAAGACACGTATTCAGCATTGTTAGGATCAAGATCCATGCGAGACTTCCACCACGCGACCGCTTCCTCCTTCATGCCGAGCTCGTTCATCACATCACCAATTCGGGTACTGTGAGCCGCGTTATTGGGACTTTGTTTAGCCGACTCTGTGATCCAGGGAATTGCCTTTCGGATAATTCCCTCGTCCTTGGTCTCTACCAGACGATACCAGGTATCGTGATGGGCTTTGGCGGCAGGGATAGTGAGGAGATGACCAGCGGCAGCAAGTTTCATCGTCGTCATTTCCTTGGCCTCGGCGTGGGCTGCGGCTTCGAGCCATTGTTCGGCAGCACTGAGGTCACGAGGAAATTCTTTGCAGAGGTTCTGGTAGTATTTCGCAGAGCTGGCTTTCGATTGGCCACCGAGGTGGTGGCGATAGACATAAGCCAGACGGGTCAAAACAAGATGCCTTTGCTCCTTACTGAGTTTCTGCTGGAGAAGCTGCTGGCATGCTTGTCCAGATTTGCCTCCTTTTTGCCGGATCTCCTTCCAGAGCTTTGTCACCGAGTTGTTCTGGTAAACTTTCTTCTCCGCCTGCCAGGCGAGATTGCGTTGCTTATCTTTGGGCGCGCGTTTCCAGACACGGTCCTGAAACCCAGCGAGATGTGGAAACATTGTTGCACTGGCACTCACTGCGGCGAGATCTCTGCGGAAGCTTTCCTCACCAGTGGCAGATTCATAGAGGAAGCCGGTAATTTCTTCCGACCACCCATCCACGCTGGGAGACTTTGCGAGATATTGATGCGCCATGTGCCTTGCTTTGGCTGTGTCCTTCAGGCCGTCACGATAGACATCGATGGCCAACACGGCACGCAGGGTGCCCGCTCCGCTAGGATTTTTAGCGATCAGCTCGAGCAGCCCCTGCTCTGCGCGTTGGCTATTTTCACCACACCAGCGCACGTAGGCCCGTGGAAGGTCGTTGATGGAAACCGTTTGACTGAGGATCTCTTCCGCGATGGCGAGTGCCCGAGCACCTCCCTTGTCTTTGGCTGCAGCTTCCGCAGCTTGGGCCAGGGGGGTGTAGCGATCCTCACGGTGCGGATAGCTAGCAAGGTAACGGCGGGCTTCGGCCTCAATTTCCGCTGGGGCTTTGGCCGCACTGACCATCGCCTGGATTAGGCTCCGGTGAATGTCGTCTCGACCCGGGGTGTGGGCATTGCGGAATGATTGGATCGCATTTTCAAACTGCCCAAGTTGGGATTCAAATCGTCCAGTGCGGAACCAAAGATCTCGTTTTGTGTTTTCATTCAGCGGAGCCTTACGACGCACTAGAGCCTTACCAATTTGCAGTCCCTCAGCCCATTGCTCAGCCCGTTCGGCGGCGTGCATCCCTTGGAATCCAACGCCAGTCAGAAGAGGATCGGCAGGAAGCTTGGCCACCATGGCCACAGCGAGGGAGGAGGCTTGCTTGTAGGTGGTTCCATTATTGGCCTTGATGAGCAAACGCAAGGCACGAACTCCTTGCCCTGTGGTGCCTCCATTTTCCCAGATCACTCCACGCTCGGTAGCTGCCAAGTTGCCGCGGCCAGTGTTTTCATAAGCGGTGGCCATTCGGTCACGGACTTTGTTAGTCAGGGCATGCTTGGGGAAAATCTCAAGGAACTGCCGCCCGGTCACGATGACGTCATCGTGGCGGGCGGTGACTGCGTAGCCGTCCATCAGCTTCAGCATCATTGCCGCCCGTTGAGGATGCTCTGTTTGGGCACGCGAGAACTTCCCGGCAGTTCGGATCAGCCCGAATACTTGTTCGTTTTTCCAGTAGAGATCGACGAGGTCGAGCATCAGCGTCGCTCCGGTGAGCGAGGACTCTGTGGTTTCCTTAAGTTTGGCCTCCAAGTTAGCAGCCTGGTCAGCATGAACCTGGACGCTAGCCTGTACACTGAGGGCGAGAACGAGGGCGAGATGGGGAATGGGTGTTTTCAAAATCCTGCTTTTTTAAGCGCTTTAACAATCTTGTTGGCCTCCGAAGCGATCTCGCTTTCGGGGTAGTCGTTGATGAGTTGCTCAAACCTTTTGCGAGCCTCAGGCTTACGTTTAAGTTTGTAGAGACAGCGACCGTAGTTGAAGAGGATAACGTCGAGGAAGTTTGCGTCGGGGTGATCGGAGAGCACGTTCTCAAAGACATCGATCGCTCGGGAGTAGTCTTCTTTTTGGTAATAAAATGCGGCCATCTTGGCGACGGCATCTCCGACTCGCCCGGAGTCAGGGAATTGTTCGTAAACCTTCTGGTAGGCGAGAAAGGCTTTTTCGAAGAGCTGTGCAGACTGGCCGGCCGTAGCCTTCAGCGCCATCGCTTCATAACATTCCCCAGCATAGAACTGGCCTTCGCCCTGCAGTGGGCTGGTGGGGAGTTTAGCGATGCTGGCGTAGAGGCTGATGGCACGCGGGAAGTTCTCACGTTTTCGTTCAACGTGGGCTTGCTGCAGCATCGCTTCATCCACAAAGGAGCTAGAGGGAAATTCATTGAGCAGTCGGCGGCTCATACCGAGGGCAAGATCAAGCTGATCCATGGCAAAGTAGATCCGCCAAAGCTGCACGTAGGTCTCCTCAAGAAGCTTACCGCCGGCATCGCTTGCTTGGGTAAGGATCTCTTCGCAAACACTGAGTGCCTCAGTATATTTTAGGTCGGCTTTGTCGTTGAGCCCGAATTCCTTGTAATGGTTACCGACCTCGGTGAGCGCCGAGGCAGTGCGAAGTTCGGTTTTAAGACGGAGTGCCTCATCGGAAATTTCGGTGCGAGTGACGCGCACTTCGCCGAGGTTTCCTTCGATAATTTTCGTTTCGGAGGTGCGCACAATTGTGCCCTCACTGAGGTTTTGTTCGTCGCGGTAGACGAGGCGAATCGTCTGGCTGGGTTCACCGGTGAGCACACCTTCCGCGGCTCCAAGCCTAAGCGCAATGGCGAGGCGAAAGGTACCTCTCTGGTCTTGTTCTCGCAGAGTCACCGGAACCGAGCTCACCATCAGCAGTGGATCAATCTGTGACTTGAAGTCTTCGCCGTCCGGGCCCTCGACCAGTTCTCCGCTGGCGACGCGCTTGGCAAGTTCATCGTCGATCTCGTCGACGGTCTTGCGGCGAAAAATTTGCACTACCGCATCAATTTTGTCCGCGTCTTCGCTGGTATCATGGTCAGCGTCAATGACCTGAAGATGGAGGGGCTTGCCGAGCACGGCAGCGGGCAGGTCGCGCAGATAGGAGCCATCGGTGATACGGGCGACTCCATTGCCGACCACCACGACTTGCTTGAGCCGTTTCTCATTGAAGCTCTTTTCGGCAGTGTGGGCGTCTACGTAGGTAACCGTGACACGGTCGCCTCCGCGAACTTCTAGGGTTCCGTTGTTAGGAACGGCCTGATCGAGCCGAGTAGCGATACGCCCCAGTGCGATGCGTGAATTACGGCCGACTGGATCACAGAAAAGTATTTCTTCGTCACCGCCCTTAGTGCGACAGCGCACCTCAATCCGACTACCTGGCTCGAGGATGGCGAGATCCTGATCATCGATCTTTACATAAAGACGTTTGCCCGCTTCGACTTTTTCAGTGAGCGAGTCCTTGTTTGAAAGGCCGGTGCCCACTTTCTCGAGGGCTTCGATCGCTCGGCTGTAGTGATCGAGCTTGAAATGACCGAGGCCGATGTAGTAATACGCTTCGTTGACTTCCGGTGAGGTTGGAAATTGCTCGATAACGTCACGCATAATACTGAAACACTTACCATAGTTGCCCGCCTCATAGAAACAGATGCCGGTATTTAGAAAAGCGTAGGCACGTTTCTCGTCATTTTCGTTGCTCTCCAACGCCGCGGCCTCGTAGTGCAAGCGAGCCTTGTCAAAGTCCTTGGTTTCCTTGAGGAGATGATCGGCGAGGCGCAAATGGGCTTCGAAGCGGATCTGGCTTCCGGGGTAGCGCTCCACGACGGATTGCCAGATCTCGAGGGCCTTTTCATTTTCTCCAAATTCAAGACGCGCATCGCCAGCCTGCAAGAGCTTGCGAGCTGCTCGATCCTCGATGATGGAGCCACGCTCAGGTGTCTTCGGCGTCTGCGCGAGCAACGGCAGGGCGAGAAAAAGAGGCAGCAATAGGCGAATGATGGAGTGGGAGGGGCTCATGTTTTTCAGGCGAACAATTCGCTGATGGGAGTTGCTTCCTTACGAACGAGGCGCATCGGGCGGCCTTGGGGAGTGTAGACTTCTTTGCTAGGGTTGATTCCGAGTGCATGGCAGAGAGTGGCGTGGAGGTCGGAGACTTTGACTGGGCGTTCGACGGGTGCCATGCCGTCTTCGTCCGAAGCACCGATGATGCTGCCTCCCTTGATGCCTCCACCAGCCATCATGCAGCTGAAGCAACGTGCCCAGTGATCGCGTCCGCCACCGTCGTTGATGCGTGGCGTGCGTCCAAATTCGCTGAGGACCACAACGAGCGTCTTGCTAAGCATACCATTCGCCTTGAGGTCAGAGATAAGCGAAGCGATGGCGGGGTCCATGGCCGCGCCGTGGTTGCGCATCGCTTCAAAGATGTTGCCATGATTGTCAAAACCACCGCGGTTGACCTGTACAAAGCGAACCCCTTTTTCTACAAGTCGCCGAGCTAACAGGGCGCCACGACCGAATTCAGTATTGCCATATTTTTCCACTGTTTTGGCATTCTCATCCTGCAGGTCAAAAGCTTTAAGAGCCGGACTCTCCATCAAATTAACCGCATTTTTTAACGCCGTCTGAGAAGCTTTTAATTCCTGTGCGCCCTTCTCTTTTGAGGTTCGAGCATTCATCTTCTCGAGGATCTGCAGCCGCTGCATACCCCGGGCATGGCTAATGCCCTCTGGAAAGGCGAGGTAAGGGTCTTTTTGACCAGGACGACCGACAAAGTAAGCTTCACACTGCTGCCCAAGATAACCGGCACGGGCAGCCTGGCCGCTGATACTTACCAAAGCGGGCAGATCACCTAGTGGTTCGCGTTCGTGCACTACCAATGAGCCGAGGCCCGGATGCATGATGTTGGGCGATTGGTTAAAACCAGTCTGGAGTTCATACTGCGCCCTCCCGTGATCGCCATTGGTACCGGCAATGGAACGAATTAGTGCTCCATGATGCATTTGCTTGGCTAGCTGAGGGAAAATCTCCGAGATCTCCATACCCTCCACCGAGGTCTTAATCGGGTTGAACTCGCCCTGGACCTTGCGCCCTGGCTTCGGATCCCAGGTGTCCAGATGACTCATGCCTCCGCTATTCCAAAAGAGAATGACATGCTCAGCCTTGGCTTTTCCAGTGGCGTCAGCGGCGGTGTTACCCAAGAGTTGGCTAATCGGCATGCCCAGGATACTAGCGCTGAAAGTCTTCAGCATGTGGCGGCGGGTGAATTGGTAATTATTACAGGGCATTTTTTTAGCGCGTTGGCAGTTAAGAGACGGGCGGAGTGTTTACGGCAAAAATCTAAATTCGTTACTATTGAGCAGAGCCCAGCGCAGGTCGGCCATACCTTCGGCCA
>CAWVVN010000017.1:0-31250 GCA_963933605.1 uncultured Verrucomicrobiales bacterium | reverse complement strand
CTGGGATCTTGACACCTGTATCAACAGCAGGCGAACATACAAAGACTAATGATGGATGAGTCACCCAATTTACCGATCAAGCTTCAGGGGCAGCTGTTAATTGCTGACCCCTCTCTTCGAGATGGGTTTTTTAATAGAAGTGTCATTCTTCTCACTGATCATCACTATGAAGATGGAGCGCACGGCCTCATCCTCAATCATCCCACCGGCCAAACTGTCGGTGAATTACTGAGCTCATCAAAATTTGCAGACCTTGCTAATATTCCCATACATTTGGGAGGACCTGTGGGCCAAGAACATTTAACCTTCGCTGCATTTTGGACGGACCAAGACGGCAACCTTAAATTCACCACGCGCATCAGTGCTGATGATGCCATTAAACGCTCTCAACAACCGGGCGCTCTGATCCGTGCTTTCGCCGGCCATTCAGGCTGGGAACCAGGCCAACTGGAAGACGAGCTTAAAAAACAAGCGTGGATACCGACGCTGCCAACCAGCGCCATGCTTGCCAGCTACCATGCAAAGGATTTATGGACAGACTTATTGAGAAGTATTTCACCTTACCATAAAATATTGGCGGAGGCTCCTGATGACATCTTCTTAAATTGAAGCTGTTTCGATTAATATCGACGCCAAAGCGAAGGCATAAATAGCACCAGGACAGCGTAAAGCTCAAGACGCCCTAAGATCATAAGCAGTGATAAAAACACCTTAGTAACTGGAAGCAGATGGGCGAAGTTGCCCGATGGCCCGACATCGCCAAAACCAGGCCCGGTGTTTGTAAATGTGGCTATCACGGCGCCAAAGACCGTGACAAAATCGATACCATTCACTGACTCAAACAAAGCGACCAGAAAACAGGAAGCAATGATGATGAAGGCATAAAGCGCGACAAAGCCAACGGTCTGAGCCCTCTCAGCATCACCCATGGCGTTACCATTTACATGCATGCGAAATACCTGATTGGGGCGAAAGGCCTTAACAATTTCAAGGCGCGCGGTTTTAAGAAAAACGATAAATCGGCTAACCTTCATTCCTCCAGCCGTCGAGCCGGAGCATCCACCTATGCACATCATAACCGCAATGAGAACAATCGCGAACACAGGCCACTTGGCATAATCAACCGTGGCGTAACCCGTGGTAGAAGCCAACGATGCAAGCGTGAAAAAGCAGTGCCTAAGAGAAGTGAAAAAGCCATCGTGATGGGAACCTGCCAAACCAAAGGTGAGAGCCAGCACAGCCACGATGCATATCATAACGAAGAGCTTTCCCTCTTCCTCATCTCTGAGCCGTTTCCAGCGCTTTCTCAGAATCACCGCCCAAAGCACGAAATTGATGCTACATAGAACCATGAACAGGCCGAGCCACAGCTCAATGATCCAGCCATTACCCCAGTCCATATAATACCCTATGCTCTCGTTATGCGGACTAAACCCCGCAGTGGAAACTACGGTAAAGGTATGCGCGATGGCATTGTAGGTTGTCAGCCCCATCAGCTTCAGGCCAATGGCGCAAACGATGGAAATACAGACATAGATTTTCCACAACAACATTGCCGTATCACGGATACGCGCCGTGCTTGCCTCCCCCGTCTGAAAGGATGACTCGTTGCAGAAAAGGGACTTTGACCCGAGCCCAAGATAAGAGAGCAACGCCACAAATAAAACTAGGATACCCATGCCTCCCAACCACTGGGTGACTGCACGCCACATAAGAATCCCTCTGGGCCAAGACTCGATATCACCACCTGCCAGTGAATCTGAACCCATCACGGTAGAGCCCGTGGTGGTAAATCCTGACACTGACTCAAAAAACGCACCGGCAACATCTAGTTTAGGCTCACCCAATAAGTAGGGAAGGCTGCCGACAAGACCGCATAGAAGCCATCCCAAACCTACGACTACGATCCCCTCTCGCCGTGGCACTTTCTCTATTTTACCAATACCGCACAACATCATCACACCTCCTAATGCAGCGACAATCATCGCGGAGAGAAACAATGCGCTCGCTGCCGCCTCATTACCCTCGGTCACATCGAGCTTAGCAAATAGCCCACAAGCAGCCATGGCAATGCTCACCAGCAGCAGTAATGCTCCGAGAAACTTGGATAAAATACGAAAATTCATGATTCAGAAAAACGGATAAACCGACGGCTTCCGGCCAATTACCTCACCAGCTTGAGAAATTTACGACGCACTTTCGGCACCACCATCGCATAGATCGTATCCCCAGGCTCCAGAATATCCTCTGGGCCGGGCACAATGGCATGCAGCCCCCTCATGCGAGCCACCAACACGCAGCCTTCTGGCCAATCAATCTCTGATACCATGTGTTCTGCCGCGATAGAAGCCTTGGCAACCTGAGTCTCAATAACTTCCCCAACACCTATTTTTTTAACGGTATGGAAACGATCGGAGGTGAGAAATCTTTCGAGCTCGCGACGTGTCGCCTCACGTGGGCTCACCGCGGCAAGAACACCGAAATGGCGACCACTCGCACTGATGGCATTAGCATAATCCGCTCGGTGAATGAGGGTCAAACAATTCTTAGCCCCAAGGTTATTGGCCTGTAAACAGGTCATCACGTTATCCTCGTCACTACCACTCGTTGCAATAAAGAAATCGGCATCACCCACCTGCTCTTCCTCAAGTTCAGAAAGAACCGTGCCATCAGTATTGATCACCGTCGTGTTGGACAGCAGCCCGGTGAGCTCCTGTGCTCGCTCGCGGTCTTTCTCGATAATCCGGACCTTGCATTGAAAACTCTCCAGCATTTGCGCTAGGGAAAATCCATACTCACTACCACTAAAGATAACGACTCGTATTTCCTCCTCCTTAACATTGCCCTTTTGCAGGCGGGTTGAGAGTTTTCTGAGCTTGTTTGGATCACCAAAAATCGTCACCACATCGCCAGCACACAGCGCATCTTCGGCTGAGGGCACAAAGTGATCCCCGCCTCTAGTAATACTTGCCACACGGGTTCGCTCTGGAGCCTTAAGATCGATCAAGCGCTTGCCCACGGCATCACTTTGTTCACTAACCCGAAGTTGTTGTAGCTCGATTCTTCCGCGAGCAATTTCCTCAACCATGAGTGAATCAGGATTACGAACAAACTTGGAGAGCTCAATTGCACTAAGGCGCTCAGAGCTAAATACATGGTCGACACCAAAATGGCCGCGGTAATCAAACAGCCACTCTTCACGCTGTTGTGCCGGACTGACACGGGCAATGACCTTCTCCGCATTCAACTTTTTGGCCATGGATGCTGACATGAGATTAATCGTGCTCTCGCTCGTGACCGCCAAAAACAACTCACACTCAGAGACACCAGCTTCAAGAAGAGTGTTGGCACTGGCCCCACTTCCAGTAATGACTCGGCCATCAATCTGCGCCTCAAGCTCGGCGGCGACCAGAGCATCACACTCGACCACGACAATACTGTGAGCCTCACGTGATAGGGATATCGCCAGATGACGTCCAATTTCTCCAGCTCCTACAATGATAATTTTCATAGCTGCAGCCTACGGCCGCGGGGAGGTATTGCCATTTTTAGAGCGGAAAAGCAAGGATAGAAGCCGGCAGCTCCCCCACCAAATAAATAAAGGATATACCAGTAAAACAGCTTGCCCACATCCTCATTGAAGACATAATCCTGCGCATTCAAAAAATCTCATCATCATGGAAAACGTCATCATTATAGGAACAGGCCCCGCCGGCTACACCGCTGCAATCTATGCCGCACGCGCAGATCTTAGCCCTCTCATTCTCACCGGCACACAGCCCGGCGGTCAATTAACGACAACAACCGACGTCGAAAATTTCCCCGGTTTTCCCGAGGGTATCACGGGCCCTGAATTGATGATTAGCATGCAGCAGCAAGCTGAACGATTCGGCAGCCGGGTAGAGTTCGGCCGTGTTGAATCAGTTAGCAAAAATAATGACGGCACCTTCACGCTCAAGGTTGGCGAAAAGGAACTCCAAACCAAATCGGTCATCATCTGCTCTGGCGCCTCGGCCCGCTATCTAGGTCTCCCCGGCGAGGAAGAACTCACCAAGGGCGGACACGGGCTCACCGCATGTGCAACCTGTGATGGAGCTTTCTACCGAGATGTTCCCGTCTGTGTGATTGGAGGCGGTGATTCCGCATGTGAAGAAGCCACCTTCCTCACCAAATTCGCAAGCAAGGTTTACCTTATTCATCGTCGTGACGAATTGCGCGCATCAAAAATCATGGCTCAGCGTGCGCTCAATCACGAAAAAATCGAACTTATTTGGAACTCCACCATCAAGGAATACCTCACCAATGACAAAGGAGATATTCGTGCCGTCCTGCTCGAAGATACGCAAAATGGTTCAACCTCAGAGCTTGAGGTTGAGGGTGTCTTTATGGCCATCGGTCACACGCCAAACAGCAGTTTTCTCAACGGCCTTGTTGAGGCAGACGACCAAGGTTATATTCTTCAGAAACATGGCACACGTACCAGTGTTGAGGGCATCTATGCAGCAGGAGACATCTCCGACACCGAATACCGTCAGGCGATCACCGCCGCAGGCCAAGGCTGTGCTGCAGCGATCGAAGTCGAGCGTTGGCTGGCTGATCAGGAATAAGCTTCTCCAGCTTCCTCTATCTCTGCAAGAGGCCGCAAGTTCCTACTGAGTAGCTGCGATCTCCCCAAGACACCTCCGCTATATCCCGAAGCCCCCTCGTTTTTGCTGGGGACAGGCAACAAAAACCCTCCTAGAATGACACCCTCTCACTCAGTTAGGTTTTTTTTGTTACTCACATGCATTGCATGCTCAAGCTTGCTATCTGAGGCCCTCCCAGATGAAGAACCAGATGAACAAAAAGAAGCTCTGGTTAAAAAAGTCTCCCCCGGCATATACCAGATAGGTAAAGTCACCCTCAACAAAGAGACACGTGAGATTAGTATGCCAGCACATACAAATATCACCGATCCTGAGACGATCATAGAATACCTACTCGTTCACTTTAACGGCGAAAAAATTCACGAGTCCCTGCTTACCACTGAGGCAGATCCCACGCATATTAATATCGCGTTCAAATTACTCGACTATCAAGAATCTCTTGAGCTGTTTCGAGTGCGGAAAGCCGATGGTTCCATTAGTGACAAATATACCGTGGTGGCAAAAGACACCAAAAAGGCAGCACGTTTTAGTGTCCACATCACATGGAAAGATGGCACCACAGAGAAAACCATGCCCGTTACTCGGTGGATTTATAATCAGGCCAGCAAAAAAAACATGCCCCCCACACCCTGGATTTATAATGGCTCCTATATCTACGAAAAAAAATTCGATGCTAAATTAAGCGGTAGCATCATCACCATCTTCCCTAACATTGGCGCCATTGCCAATTACTCAGGCGATGACCGTAACGACGATAATCTATGGTCACCCTCTCCCAATACCCCAGAGGAGGGAACCCCGGTCAAGGTCACCTTGAAACCTTGGCTAGCTGTGCCATAATGCTTAAAGCCATGTTGAGAAACACCATCAAAACCCTGCTCTCTATTTTTATCTTGGGCCTTCTTTCTGTCCCATCCATCTCCGCACAGGACAAGCAAGAACCTTACCTCTCTATCAAACTCGAGATTGCCCGAGCCATCGAGCGCGGCAATGCCTATCTGCAATCCAAGCAGCACAAAGACGGCTTCTGGGGTGAATCCAAATACCCCGCCTATACAGCCCTGGCACTAACCGCCGCGATGCGATCGCCTTCATATGATGATGCCGATTATATCAACAAGGGTTATGCATGGCTCTCCAAGCAACAAAAAGACGACGGTGGCATCTATGGCAAAGGACTCGGCACCTACAACACCGCCACATCTATCGTCGCCCTCGTCTCTACCGGCGACACATCCTATCACCCTGCCATTCTTAAGGCGCGCAGATTCCTCATCAACCAGCAAACCGACTGGGACACAAAGGGCGAATCCGATAATAAATACGACGGCGGCATTGGTTACGGCGGTTCCTACCAGCATTCTGACTTATCCAACACCTACCTCTCTATCGAGGCGCTCAAACTCTCCCGACACATTGCCCAAGACGATGCCTCAGGCAAGCAACCTGAACTCAATTGGGAAGCCGCCATTCAGTTCATCTCTCGCACGCAGAACCTCAAAGAAACCAACGACCTGCCCGAAACAGGTGACGACGGGTCCTTCAACTACTTCCCGGGCAACTCGAAAGCCGGCCACCGGACTAGCCCCGATGGCAGCAAGGTCCTCCGTGGCTACGGATCCATGTCCTATGCCGCTCTGCTCTCCATGATCTATGCTGAGCTCGATGAAAACGACGTTCGTATCACCGCCGTCAAAAACTGGTTGTCGGAAAACTTCACCGTCAAAGAGAACCCGGGCCTCGCCACCAAAGATGACCCGAGCCTGGGCCAGCAAGGGCTGTTCTACTACTATCACACCATGGCCAAAGGCCTCGCCGCTGCCAATATCGACACGCTAAGGACTAAAGACGGCGAACAAATCGACTGGCGCAACGAGCTCTCCAACGCAATCCTCTCCACCCAAGCCCCCGACGGATCATGGGTGAACAAAAACTCCCGCTGGTGGGAAAGCGACCCCGTGCTGGTCACGGCCTATGCGGTGCTGAGTCTGGAGCAGATTTATCACTCCATCCCCGAGTGACGACCTCTGAAGTTGGCCATCTAAGCCAAAGGGGCTAGAACTCGATACTCGCAAACGATGCTGCAGATTATGTAGTTCATCGGCATTGTTACAGGGACGTGTTTGCTTGACCCATTCCCTTACTGCTTGTCTTCCCTTCCTTAAAAGCCTAATGTGATAGGGCTAAATTCGAGCATTCAAACCTAATACTCATTATCACCATGCCTATCGAGACGCTCACTACCTTTTTCATGTGGTGCACTATTATCAATGCCGCTATTCTCATCTACAGCTCACTGTTTCTCTGGCTCGCGCCGGACTTCATCTATCGCATCCAAAGCAAATGGTTCTGCATTTCACGCGAAACCTTTAATATCGTCGCCTACTCCTACCTTGGGCTCTTCAAGTTGCTGTTCTTTGTATTCAGCCTCGTCCCCTATCTGGCACTGCTTATCCTAGCTTAACGCATCACCCCATTCTTTGCCGGCCACGCTAGACCTAATCTCTTAACCAGATGGCAACAAAATGTTCGACAGATTAGGGTAAAATACTGAAGATAAGAATAATAGATCAAAAAACAGACTATTGATTCGGTTTGTGGTGCCCCCACAGCAGCGCTAGAAAGCAGCGCTAGCCATACATACACATACATCGTCAACGGAACTATGATATCCGAGGAACTTCCAGAACATCAAATATTTCACATCCTCAAGCAGGGGGAACAGGAGTCGATCGGGCCTTACAGCCAAATCCAAATCGGCCAACTACTCAACGAAGGCCAGATTGAAGCTTCTGACTACGTATATTATCCCGAGTTGCCTGGGTGGGAAACACTTTCGCGAGTCTTCGAGCTGCACCAACAGCTGAGCAGTTTTGGTGATGACGGACAGGAACCTGATATCGTTGACCAGAGTTTTGCCCTCGTAGATTCACTATCTGAACCCGAGGAAAGTATCTACTACATTGCCGTCCAGCATATCCCGTTGCTGAGGGTAACCGCTGCCGTTAAACTCACTGGGCCGAAATCGATCGTTTTAACCGACCGCCGAATCTATATTCTTACGCCAAGGTTAATAGGCAACACCGAGCTCAATCAGTATCATCATAAGCAAATCGAAAGAGTGGTGAAAAGAATCTCCGAGGATGAGGCAGACGGCACCTTTATCATTGCGCTCCATTCTGGTGATTGGGTCGAAACTGGAAAAATTCCAAGACCTCAACTTGAGCGGCTTGAGCAAATCGCCCGTGATTTCTTGGCACATCGGGATCAGGAAGAACCGGCCGATCAATCAAATGGCTAGCGCTGGCCTGGCCTCCACTCGGCCACAGGATACAGGCCTGAGACTAAGCTTGATCCTTCCGATACCCTACACGCTTGTCGAGCTCTGCGCGCAATGCATCGACTCCCTCGCCGGTATCCGCAGAAATCGGGATAATCGTCTGCTTCGGGAAACGGGCACGGAAATTGGCCAGATTCTCTTCTGCGCCTTCAAGGTCCATTTTGTTGGCTACAATTATCCACTCAAATTTTGACAAGTCCTCATCGTACAGTTTGATCTCAGTTCGAAGCGTCTGAAGGTCTTCGATCGGGTCGCGCATTTCACTTCCCGCCATATCGATGACGAAGAGCAGCAGCTTGCATCGCGTAATGTGACGCAGAAACTCATGACCCAGCCCACGGTTCTCGTGTGCCCCTTCGATCAGCCCCGGGATGTCCGCCACAGTACAGCGTCGATATTTGGGAAACTCGACCACACCGACCATCGGGTTCAGCGTCGTGAAGGGATAATTGCCAATCTTAGGCGTGGCGTGAGACAGCTTGTTGACCAGTGTTGATTTACCCGCATTGGGGAACCCTACCATGCCCGCATCCGCGATACGGCGCAGTTCCAAGTAATATACCCCGAAGTCGGCCTCCGTGCCTAGGGTGTGTTCCTCCGGTGCTTGGTTGGTAGACGTTTTATAATGCCAGTTGCCCTTGCCTCCCTTACCTCCCTGACAAAGCACAAACTCGTCACCATATTCGGTCAGGTCGACAACGGGCTCCAGATCGATTCCTTCCTCACCGCGCTCTAGCTCGACTGCTTCAGATACGGTGCTGGCATTACTGCGGTAAACTACCGTTCCCGGAGGGACCTTGCCTATTTTATCCCTAGAGCTTTTACCATGCTTACGATTGCCCGCACCATGCTCGCCCCGCTTCGCAACCAACTTAGGATCATAGGAGTAAGCCTTAAGATTATCCACCGCTGGATCAACACGGAGAATGACCGAGCCGCCGCCGCCTCCATCACCGCCGTCAGGGCCGCCTTTGGGACGGAACTTCTCACGCCG
Organism: uncultured Verrucomicrobiales bacterium; assembly: GCA_963933605.1. Classification (GTDB taxonomy): domain Bacteria; phylum Verrucomicrobiota; class Verrucomicrobiia; order Verrucomicrobiales; family Akkermansiaceae; genus Oceaniferula. Next base: position 22,270 of record CAWVVN010000017.1, on the reverse strand, counting down.
AAAGTGGACAACTCCATTGCCACCATCTCCGGCTTCTGCATAAATTCTGATATGATCGATAAACATGACTTGATGAGATTAGGAGATAATATGTGAGGGCAGTAAAACAAGCCGCTGACCTTGTCGGCGTGGTCTGATAGCACCAATTCCTGGAATGAAAATGTAAAATAGCCTAAATTTACCATTTTTCGCTTGGCAAATCGCTCTTCTTCGTACAATTTCCGCCCCCTGCCACCTTTGGCAGATCCATTTCTAAACAAACGAATTATGCTTACTCTTAGACTTAACCGCCAAGGCACCAAAGATCGCCCCTTTTACAAGATCGTTGCTGTCGACAGCCGCAAGCGCCGTGACGGCCGCTACATCGAGCAAATCGGCTCCTACAATCCTATGGAAGACGGAGTAAATTTCACTCTAGATGTTGCCAAGGCTGAAGATTGGATCGCCAAAGGCGCTCAACCTTCTGATACCGTGCGTGACATCATCAAAAAAGCTCGCAAGGAATCACTCTCTTCCGAGGCATAGGTTTTCACTGTTTTTTGATTAACTTGTTTATTGAACGCACCGGCCTGGCTGGTGCGTTTTTGTTTATATTCGGTGATGAAAACACATCGTTACCACCATCAAATTCCTGTCACAAATTTATAGCGAGCCAACACATGACTCCCCTGCGGGTCTCCATCTAGATCCTGATACGAAAAATATGCTCACTTCTTAAAAAAGTGGTTTGCACCCCTCCTCAATACCGCTAGTTTTGCAGCGCAACAATTATGGAAGATACACCCGCCGTTCAAATCAACCACTTGGTCAAGGAGTTCCCCTCTCCTTTCCGCAAAACAAGGATACGTGCCGTTGATGACGTATCCCTAACTATTATGCCGGGAGAGGTCTATGGACTGATTGGCCCCAACGGATCCGGTAAATCAACCACGATGAAAGCCCTGCTTGGACTTCTCAGACCAACAGCAGGCAGTTGCTATGTCTTCGGCAAAAACTCTCTCAAAACAGATTCCAGACAAGAAATCGGATTCCTGCCTGAGAACCCTTATTTTTACAAACATCTCACTGGTGAAGAAACCTTACGTTTTTACGCCAAACTATGTGGCATGCGAGGCAAGACCCTCAATAATCACGTCGATAAGATGCTGGAAATGGTATCTCTTCAAGATGCCCGAAAGCGCAGAGTTGGTGGTTATTCCAAAGGAATGCTCCAGAGAATAGGGCTCGCACAAGCGCTGATTCATGAACCACGCCTGATCATTCTTGACGAACCTACCGCAGGAGTTGACCCCATTGGCTCACGTGAGATTAGAGACCTTATCGTTCAGCTCAAGAACAGGGGGGTGACCGTCTTCCTTTGCTCTCACCTGCTCGAACAAGTTCAGGAAGTTTGTGATCACGTAGGCCTCATTTTTAATGGCAAAATTGTTAAGGCAGGACCTCTTGAGGACCTTATTGCCATTGAGGACCAAACCGAAATATTAATCAAAGACGCAGGGCCCCGCACCCTTGCCCGCATCAAAGCGGTCATTGCTGATGCTGAAAATGCGGAATTTGTAAGCATGGGCAAACCTCGAACCACACTCGAAAGACTATTCCTCGATGAGGCAAAAAAATCAAACTCAACAGCTACCACGGCTGCTCAGAAAGGAGACGATCATGCGTAGAAATGCTTTTTTCTCACCGGCTCGCATTCTCATCATTGCAAGCCACACCTTCACGCACTTAGTGCGTATGAAGGTATTTTATTTCCTCGGAGTGTTTGCGGTATTGATGCTAGCAGCAAGCTTCTTTGAAATGCCCTGGAGTAGAACCACTGAAGACAGCGCGGAACAAGAGCTCATCGTGCTGAAAAGCACCGCAATGGGAGCAATGGCGATGTTCTCTATACTGTTTGCTATTGCGGCAACGGCATTGCTGATCCCCAAAGATCTCGAGGACAGGACACTCTACACCATCCTGAGTAAGCCTGTTCCTAGACTCGATTACCTCCTCGGAAAACTGGCGGGAGTCCTCATTCTTGTTGGGGTTTCTCTGCTTCTTATGAATGGTTTATTATCGATCATTCTGCATTTCAGAACTGAGGAATTATTACTTATTGAAATGGCTAAGGCGGAGGCTCTCGGTTGGCCACCTGAGCATCTAGAATTGCGTTTGGCAGAAGTATCTCAGCAAGGGGTAACATGGGCCCTTCAAGCCGGTGTTGGTGCTATCTTCTTCAAGGCGGTGGTCATGGCATCGATGGCATTACTCATCTCCACCTTTTCCAGCTCGACCTTGTTTACGATTGTGATCGCCGTGGTCATTTATTTCATGGGCCACTTCACCGAAGATGCGCGCAACTACTGGCTACACAGCCACAGCGGCGGCGCCACCAAAGAACTCAAGATTTTAACCCAAAGCATTGCTCTTATCTTCCCCGACTTTCAGTTGTATAACATCATTGATTCTACCATTGAGGGCAAAAAGGTCACCGAAGGAATCTTCTCGCGACTTGCTATCTTAACGCTCTTTTATTCAGGCATTTATAGTGTCTTAGCGTGGTTCACCTTCAGAAAAAAAGAATTTTAAATGCGAACTACCGTCCAGATCGTTGTCATTTTTTTTGTCCTGCTGAGCTTCGGCTTCGCCAAATATCGCTATGAAGACAAGCTGAGCCGCGATATGGTCAGCTTAAAGCTGATTCAGCCACCCCTCAGAGAAGGCACCAGCCTGCAACTTGGTCAGACAGGAGCTGCCGTTGCACTCGGCGGTTTGCGTTCCTTGGTAGCCGCGATATGGAACTTTCGTGCCTTTCTTCATTTTGAGGAGCTTGATTGGATTAAAGTGGAAGAAGCTTATGAGGTCATCACCACACTTCAGCCACAGACCACCTATTATTGGGATACAGGAGCTTGGCAATTACACACCAATGCTTCGAGCTACTTCAGAGAAAAGGAAGACCTCAGCCCCCTGAGGCAACGATCGATGCGGAAACGTTATATCGAAAAAGGCTCATCCTTCCTCCAACTTGGCGTCATCGAAAATCCGGACAATTGGAAATTACATCAGGAACTATCACGTGTGTGGACTGACTTTCACAAACTACCTGACATCGAACGGTCCATGGAACACTTCGATAATGCACTCAATTGCGAAAGTCTGCCTGAATTTAGACGTCCTCAGATACAAAGGTTTAAATATTACGCCATGACGCGTCTGAAGAGCCTGCAAAAGGACGCTTACAGCTATGGCTATGAACTTTTCAAGGAATCTCCTGATAATCACCTACCCAAATTATCATGCACGCTCTTTGCTTTGCAAAACTCACTCAATACAGCTGAAAATGAGCGTATACCCGATAGCGAGCTTTTCCCCAACAGCCAAAAGCAACTTGAGTGGTTGAAAAGCTACATCAAAGGCGAAAAAATGGGTTATCCCATGAATGGGGTGAGACTGAAAATTAAGCAGCTGAAAACAAGCGAGCTCTTCAAACTATAGCTGCTGATTTAATTTTGTGCTTCCCCTCTAGGCCCACTCAAGACAACCATTCAAGACTTTACCCGCTATGAGAATCGCACTGTTCAGTGACATACACGCCAACCTTGAAGCTTTAGATGCCGTCTTAGCTGATGCTGCTGCACAAGGTTGTGATAGTCACATCTGCTTAGGAGACATTGTTGGCTACAATGCGGATCCGATTGCCTGCATTGAGCGAGTTCAGGCCCTCGGATGCCCGGTCATCAAAGGAAATCATGACCAAGACAGCGGTAGTGACAGCTCACTGGAGATGATGAATTCGAATGCCGCTGAAGCCATACGATGGACGCGTGAGCAGCTCAGCCCCGAGCAACGCACATGGCTTGCACGCTTGCGATTAGTTCGTCAAATTCAAGACTTCACCGTTGTTCACTCAACACTCGATCAGCCTACATCGTGGAACTATGTAACCAATAAATTCGATGCGATGGCCAATTTCTCCTACCAGGTAACGTCCGTCTGCTTCTACGGGCATACTCATGTGCCTCGTGTTTTCGTCAGTGACAACCGTGTTCATGAAGTTCCCGCTGAATCTATTGTTATTGAAGCTGAAACGAAGTATTTCATCAACACTGGTGCGGTAGGGCAACCACGTGACGGTGACTGGCGAGCCTCTTATTGCATTTACGATACGGATCGGAAGACCGTCCACTTCCGCCGCATCGAATACGATATTCAAACAGCACAGGCGAAAATCATTGCCGCAGGGCTTCCTGAATTCCTAGCTGAAAGACTGGCACAAGGTCGCTAAACTGATCTTTCTCTATGACGAGAATAGCGCGGTCCAGATAGGAACATCCGCCGGCGCCCAATGCAGTGAACGACATTGCTCCGGCGTTGCCCACATGATCTTAGTATGCTCTAGCGCCGCAGGCTCTCCACGGTTGACGCTACAAATGAAGGGTAACAAGCGTATTGAATACTCAGGATAGTGGTGCTCTACTGCAGGTAACGGCTCACCAACCTCAATCTCACATGCCAACTCCTCCATGATCTCTCGCTGTAGTGCTGATTGAGGATTTTCATCGGACTCCACCTTTCCTCCAGGAAACTCCCAGCTACCCGCTAGGGCTTTACCCTCAGCACGCTTACAGACGAGAAACCTGCCCTCTTGATCCCTAATAACAGCGCAAACCACGTCGAACATGGTGTTGAAACTACATCAATTCCCCCTTATATAACAACGATCAATGTCCCTATCCCATACACCTCTAGAAGATGATGTCTGTGACGTCATCGGCAAAGCCATGCATGGACTGGACCTGTCCCTTGCTCAGCTCGCAAAAATAACAAATCTACCGGAAGGTGATATTAACGCTGCACTCATAGGCCAACACGACGATCACGTACTGAGACAGATAGCGGCATCTCTTCAACTTTCTCCATCAGCCTTAATTGGTCTGCCCTCCTACCGGCCTAAGGCGCCTTTACCTGATGGGCTTGTCCGAATCGTCTCCCCATTTGGTCACGCAGGGGTTAATGCATACATCATCATCATGGGCCAACGTGCCCTAGCATTTGATACCGGCACTGATGCGGCCCCCCTCATCCAATATCTTGAGCAACATCAATTAGTTTTGGATGCACTTTACATCACCCACCGGCACCATGATCACATTGCGGGCATCAAACGTTTCGACAAAACACGCATCATCTATCCTGAAGATACACAGCACGGCCAGACAGAAAATAGCTACTCTGGAAACAATCTCATGGCCATCGATGTAAGTGGCCACATCAATCCTGCCAGAGCTTATTACTATGATGGGCTAAGTGTTCCCGTTTGCATCATTGGTGACAGTGTGTTCGCTGGGTCTATGGGTAAAAGCCCTAACTCGGAGAGCTATAAACTGGCTCTGAAAACGGCAAAGGAAAACCTAATGACCCTCTCCTCAAATACGGTATTGTGCCCTGGTCACGGCCCACTGACTACCGTTGGCCTGGAGAAAGTGCATAACGCATTTCTTGGCCTGAACTAGCTATGACGATGAGTGCTGCCTTGGATCACACATCCTCCACTTCACAGCTACCATTCAGCTCTCCACCGAGAAGGTTTAAAAAATCGGGCATCACCGCGCGGTAGAGCGAGTTGTTGCCTCCTCTCGAGAGCTGATTCATGACGAGATCAGCTGAGTCATCACTATTTGAAGGTGTACAGCGCTCGATTTGATGTGCCCCAGCATGAAGCTCCTGGCGTATGTAAGGCGATCCTGCATCACGCGTGACCCGCACCTCACAGCGCGCAGATTTAAATTCCATCATACCCACAGGGGCAGACAAAGGATCCGTTACAATAGTAACGACAACATCAGACCCTTCTGTTGTTTCGTAATGATAGACATCTCCATTGTCACTCCCCAGAGGCAGCTCTTTGCTCTGCTTCCAACCGGTCCTTTGAATCACCCATGCCAGAAGTTGTAACCCAGCCATACGGTGTTTGGGGTGCACCACTACCCGCAACTCATTCATATGCTGAAGAGCACTCGCGGCCATCGGATCGTCAAACAATCCCGCTACTGCCATGCGAATCTGAGAACTGCGCGTCCACTCAATATCCATCGGCAGAAGTGAATGTTCACTTTGCATAGCCTCACGTATGCAGTCATAGGATTCCAACGGGTTTGCCCACTCCGAACTATCGAAAATAAAACGATCAATGAGACTATATAGCCTTTCAGAAAACAAAGAGCTCAATTCGCCTTGCCACCAAAACACCAGCGGCAAATCACTATTGAGGTGAGAGAACACCGTATTACGCAATCTCCCCGTGGACTTTCCTGTTAGCTGAAAAGCTATTTGTTCACAACAAACACTTTTCTGGCCATGAGATAGGTGGCAGTGCGCTGTTATCCACGCGCGTATTGATGCATCGGGATTATTACGGTCAATACCAATTAAAATAGCTCGGCAAGCATGCTCACGGGTAATGATCTGAACATGTTCGGAGTTTTTGATAATCGCTCCTTTTTGCTCAGAATAAACAGCTAGGTTAATGAGGGATGCGTTGGTACTCGCCTTATCCTCTTCCCACAACAGGTGCAGTTCTTTATCCACATCAGCGATGGCCACCTCTTTACCGAGGGCCATGGCGTAATCATTGTCAGCGTAATCACTCATCATGACAACTTCCTATAGCCTCCTCCATTTATGACCATTCTTACCCAATAAGTCATCAGCTTCTTTGGGACCCCAGGTGCCGGCAACATAGTCTGACATCACCGGTGGCAACTTGGACTGATGCCAAGCATGATGAATATGATCGATAAACTTCCACGCCTCCTCTACTTCGTCACGGCGTGCAAACAAGGTGGCATCCCCTGCCATAGAGTCCAACAGCAGGCGTTCATAGGCTTCCGGGCTACCTTTGCCAAAACTTGTCGCGTAATGAAAGTCCATCTTCACAGGCTCCATACGCAGGCTTGATCCCGGTATTTTAGAAACCATCCGCAGGGAAATCCCCTCATCGGGCTGTATTCTAATGACCAATACATTCCCTCCCGGGACTCCGCCAGAAAGAGCATTAAATAAGACCGTTGGTGGTTCTTTAAAATGGATTGATATTTCTGTCGCCTTCTTAGGCAGCTGCTTGCCCATGCGCACATAAAACGGCACGCCACTCCAGCGCCATGTATCAACAAGCACGCGCAATGCCACATACGACTCCGTCATCGACTCCGGATCTACGCGATCCTCTTCGCGATATCCGACAACATTCTCGCCATCAACATGACCGGCAATGTACTGGGCACGCACCACGTTATCGGCCACGAGCTCAGGGGTATCCCACTGGCGAAGGGAACGCAGCACCTTTACTTTTTCGTCCCTGACCCCGTCAGCGGATAAATCAGTTGGCGGCTCCATTGCGACCAAACTCAGCAGCTGCAACAAATGGTTTTGCACCATATCTCGCATTGCACCTGCGCTATCGTAATAAGCACCTCGCCCGCCTTCCATGCCCAGGTTTTCCGAGCAAGTAATCTGAATCTGCTCAATACAACGGTTATTCCATAGAGGTTCAAAAATCGCATTGGCAAAGCGAAGCACCATGATGTTTTGGGCTGTCTCTTTACCCAAATAATGGTCAATCCGGTAGGTGTCACGCTCACGGAATGTTTTACTCACTACCTGATTGAGATGCTTGGCGGTGGGTAAATCCGTACCAAAAGGCTTTTCAACAATAACCCTCGACCAGAAACCCTTTTTGTTACGGTTGATACCCGCTTCTTTGAGATTCTCTAAAATATCGTCAAAATATTCTGGTGCACTGGCAATGTAAAAGAGCCTGTGACCATTTCCTCCACGCTCACGATCAATTTCATCGAGCCGCTCTGCCAGCCTCTTATATCCGTTAGCATCTTGGAACTCACTCTGGTGATAATGAATGTTTTCAGCATAGTCCGCCCATATGGAATCGTCATGACCGCTCCTCGAAACCTTCTTATTCACCTCTTTGAGACCACGGCGAAATTCCTCATCTGACTTCTCCCGGCGTGCAAAACCAATGATTTTCACTCCCGCCGGCAAGGCACCTTCAACCTGCAAGTTATACAACGCCGGTATCAGCTTACGATGGGTAAGGTCACCTGTGGCACCAAAAATAACGACCGTGCAGGCCTCAGGGCGAGAGCGGGATTCTAGGTCTTTGCGGAATGGGTTGTTCATAATTCTAAAATCCGACAGGCGCAGTTTACAAAGAACCGTTCAATCATGGCGTGTGTGACGGCAGTCTGGCAGATGGCTTATTGTAATAGTGTTGCTCATCGCTTCAAGCCAAACCGTGCGCAGATCAGGACATCATAGCAGATATCAGCTTACTCTGCACCATAAGTCACTAGCCAAATGCCGTTAGGAATGCCACCTCAAGTGCCAACTGCTCTTGGACATTGGTTTCTAAATTCGCCCGGAGCTGCTCAATGCCCTCCATGCGGCAGAGCAGGTCATTGACTGCATGATTTGATGCTACCGATGCTGTGGTGGCACGCTCCGAAGGAAAATCCAGCTGATCAACTGAACATTTTTGGCGCACTACGTCTCCCACCCAACATACAAGTGTCTCAATGAGCTTCTCACGTTCATTGAGATATTCGGACTCGGTGAGTCCCAGATAATACTTCTCACGATTTTTGAGCCAATCACCACTGTCCGTAGTGTTTTTGTATTTTTTACTCTCTTCTTTAAATGCCGCCTCATTGCACTTGCTGATTTCTGCCTTCTGCTTGGCTAAAATGGAACTGAAAGAAGCCCGCAAAGTTAAGGCCGCTTGCAGGTTTCCAATACCCTGATTAGCCATGGATGCTAGTGCCGACAATAACGCCTGACTCGCCTCAGTGACAACTCCTTGGTCGGCGCGCGCCATCAGTGGCAGTTTGACACAGCGTGAGAGAACCGTTGGCAACAACAGCTCGGGAGCATCGCTCAGCAACATCAACAAGCACTCAGGGGGAGGTTCCTCTAAGGTCTTCAAAAATGCGTTTTCAGCGCCAGCGCCCATGCGATCTGCACCAAGAATAACTCCCACCTTCCACTTCCCTGGCGCTGATGCCACATGAAAGGATTTTTCTAAAACCCGCATATCATCGACCGTAATACGTCGTGATTTCGACCTCGGCCTGACGACCCTCACAAGATCCCCCTCAAGCTCATCGAGTGACTTTTCTTCAGGAGCCTCGGCCTCGCCAAATAAATTGTTGCCGCCTCCACCATCTTGCGAAGGATTGACCATCTGTATGATCTTAGCCGCAAGCGCAGCCTTGCCGCTCCCAGCAGGACCAGTAATGAGAAAAGCGTGCGCTAGCCGACCTCGGTGGTGAGCCGCCTCAATCAAATCAAACGCTTTTTCTGCTGTGTAAGCCATGCCGACTCATCCTGCCAATCCTGACGAATTCGGCAACCTGAAAAGCAACTTGCTTACAGGAAAAAAACAAATCCCTCCACCAGCGTCGTTATCATTGGACACCTCCGAATAAACTCCCCATATTTTACTCTCTTCTTACTAGAAAGGGTATTGAGAAAGAATAACGACACTCCATAATCATGAAAAAAACAATGCTCGCCAGTCTATTACTGGCACTGACCGTATCTCTCTCAACCGCTGCAGGCGAGGGGTGGATGACCGACTTCGAGGCCGCCAAGCAAAAAGCGGCCGCTGAGAATAAAGACCTACTTGTTGACTTTACCGGATCAGACTGGTGCGGCTGGTGTATCAAGCTGGTCGATGAGGTCTTTAAGCACGATGCCTTCAAACAGGGTGCCGCAGACAACTTCGTCCTCGTTGAGCTCGATTTCCCTCAAGACAAATCTAAACTCGATGAGGCCACTCAAAAACAAAATGAGATGCTCAAGGAGAAATACTCCATTCAGGGTTTTCCCACCATTCTGTTACTCGACGACCAGGGTCGACCCTATGCTCGGACCGGCTATCAAGCTGGTGGTCCCGAGAAATACCTCACTCACCTCGATGGCTTACTCGCCGTGAAAAAACAGCGCGATGAGGCTTTTTCAGCAGCTGAAAAGCTCGAAGGTACGGCTAAAGCCAAGGCCCTAGTCGCGGCTCTCAAACTTCTACCTGACGATCAACTCAGTCATTACGGTGACATCACCGAGCAAATTGAAGCGCTTGATCCTGAGGATGAGAGCGGGTTTATGACTGCTCTTAATCGCAAGCAAGCTAAGACCAATCTTGAAAAAGAATATATGGCCGCCATGCGCTCTGGCAAACATGATGAGGCGATCGCTATGATCGACAAATTCATCGCTAATCACCCAATTGAAGGAGAAGAAAAACAGGGTGTGCTCGGAATGAAAATGAATCCCCTGCTCGCAGGCCAACAGTTCGACAGCGCAGCTGAATTACTTGATGAGCTTGTCACTATTGCCCCTGAGAGCCGCATAGGCAAGTTTGCCAATGAGTTTAAACCCAAGCTGCAAAAAATGAAGGCGGATGCCGCCAAACCTAAGGTCAATCCGCCACATGGCCAACCAGGCCACATCCATAATGAGTAATCTCATTTACCGAAGCTAGATAGCTCGGTCGTTCAATCGAAGCACTCAAGATACGTGTCGGCATATACTATGCCGACGCGTTTTTTATTGCCCGCTTGTTTGACCCCAAATTTCAACAAGCTGAGAAATAACCTCAGCAAATCTGGGCGATGTTCCCAGTGCCGCAGTAAGCCTTACCTGACAGCCCTCGACATCATGAGTTTGACCGTGAATCGGCTGATCAAGAGGCAAGCCAAGTTCTGCCGGGATGTCCCAGCCACCATGCTGGCCATCGTTAAGAAGGTAGGGAATCACAATAACATGGCGCTTTGTAGCCACCTCTTTCCAAGAACTGACTAGTGGCAACTCCTCCAGCCATAGATCCGCCACTTGTGCAAAGTCGCTGTTGTTGCGCACCTCCTGAAGGTGCCCTAATAAACTCTGCTTGGAACATGCATTTTTTCCTGAACCATGGCCCACGACCAGTAAACTTGTCTGCTCAGGCGTCCAATCACCCAAAACTTCTCTCGCCACGTCATTGATGATCTCCGCCATCATCGGGTGAGTCCCTACAGGTGGCGTGCAGCAGATGTTAGCGGATCCTAATTTATCACCCAGTTTCGCAGGAACTACCTGGCGAGTGAAATACCCTTCAGCCAGAAAATCAGGGACAATGATGACCTGCTCATCATCCACACCGTCGAGGGCGTGCTCAATAAATGGCTCCTCCTTAAGAAACGCACAGCGAACTTCAGTAAAACAATCAGCCTGAGACAATATTTCAGCATGCTCTCTGACAGAGCGCGACGAGTCAGGATGTTTCGATGATCCGTGACCTAGTAAGAGGAGTGTTACCACAATAGCCAATATCTAATCTTTGAGGAATCAGCAACCAAGCATCAAATCTGAAAGTCTGGAGTATCAGAGTCTAGGTGCAGGCCACACTCGTACTTATCTCCAGAAAACCGTGAGGATTCAGCAGAGCCCCCATCGACCACAGGTGAAGTGGAATGCCAGTCCCCCATCGTCTGATAACCCTCTGATTCCAGAGGATGCTTGGGCAAATTATTATCGTAAAAATAGGCTGACACCTGTGCATCAGCCCAGTCCAGGATAGGATAGACCTTCATCGTGGTTTTTTGCTGCTCAGCAAAATGACGGTGAGCACGACTACTGGAGTGAGATCTTCTCAAACCGCTGATCCAGATATCAGCGCCGAATTCGTTCAGGGCACGATTCATGGGCTCGATCTTATTGATTAAACCATAACGAGCATTGCCCTCCTCCCCCTGCTCCCAGAGCTTGCCATAGAGCGCCTCCTGACGAGCTGCAGAGATTTTTGGTTGATACACGTTCACATTCAAGCCGAACGACTCGATCAAATGCTCAGCGTATTGGTAAGTTTCAGCAAACAAGTATCCAGTATCAATCCAAACAACCGGTATTTGAGGTGCATGCTTACGCACAAGGTCGAGCATTACAGCCGCCTGCAGACCAAAACTACTACTAAGAACAAGCCTTGAACCATATTGCTCATGCAGCCATATCATGCGATCGGGCGCAGACATCTCGGTGAAGGTGGCATTCACCTTCTCCACATCTGTTACTGTTTGTATCCCCTCGGCCATCTTGATCATCGTGGTTATACCTGCTCCACATTGGCGTGGAAATTGTTGCCTGCGGTCGTCTCTTTGACATATCCATTACGGATGACAAAATCACCAAACCGCTCACCCTCGTTGCGCTCTTTGGCGTAAGCACGGATGATAGGAGAGAGTAATTCTTTGATGTCGCCGGCCAGCACTGACTGACGATAGAGCTTGTTGAGCCTCTGCCCGTGGAAGCCACCACCGAGATAAACATTATATTTGCCAGGTGCCCTGCCGACAAAACCGATCTCAGCAAGAAACGGCCGACCGCATCCATTAGGGCATCCGGTCATACGTATCGTAATCGCATCGTGTTTTAATCCAGCCTCCTCGACAACTTCCTCGAGCTCGGTGATCAGATCAGGTAGGTAACGCTCAGCCTCGGCAAGTGCCAAACCGCATGTAGGCAAGGCTACACAAGCAATCGAATTGAGCCTAAGTGCAGAGCGCTCATGGCTATTAAGAATCTTATATTCCTTCAGAATCGCTTCGATTTCGGGCCTTTGCTCATCACTGATATTAGCAATGACGAGGTTTTGGTTTGCCGTCATGCGGAACTCCCCCTTATGAATTTTAGCAACAGCGGCAATGCCCGACTTCATCGGTGATGATGGAGTATCACATACCCGGCCACCCGGAACAAATAGAGTCAGATGGTGACTTCCCTTATCATCCTGAACCCAACCGAAACGATCGCCGTTGTATTCAAAGGTAAAATCGCGCGCAGGCTCCAACTGATAGCCAAGGTATTCCTCTAGTTTATCGCGGAAGCCGCCTGCCGTCATGCGTTCGACCGTATACTTGAGTCGAGACTGCTTGCGGTCTGTGCGGTCACCAAAGTCTCGCTGCACCAGCATCACCTTCTCAGCAACATCTACCGCCTTGTCTGGAGTAACAAAACCAATCAAATCTGCGGTGCGAGGGAAGGTGTTTTCCTTGCCGTGGGTCATGCCCATACCCCCACCAACGGTCACGTTGTAACCGACGATTTTCCCTGCTTCGACAATCGCGATAAAGGAGAGGCACTGTGCATAAATATCCGTATCGTTACCCGGAGGAACCGCCACGTTGATTTTGAATTTACGGGGCAAGTAGGTTTTGCCATACAGCGGCTCGATTTGTTCTTCACTACTAATCACCTTTTCCTCATCGAGGAAAATCTCATGGTAAGCTCGGCTTTGTGGCAGCAGGTGCTCGCTGATTTTGCGTGATAATTCAACTGCCTCAGAGTGCACATCACTCAAGTGTGGGTTAGCATTGCAAATGACATTGCGATTCACATCTCCACAGGCAGCAATGCAGTCCAAAAGAACCTTATCCATTGCCTGAATGGAAGACTTCAGATTGTTTTTAATCACCCCGTGTAACTGCCATGTCTGACGCGTGGTGATCTTGAGTGTGCCGTTAGCGTATTCGTCAGCAATACGGTCCATTCCGAGCCATTGCTGAGGACTGGCTACTCCCGCTGGAAGGCGCACCCGAATCAGAAAACTAAATGCTTTTTCGAGCTTCTTTTGACGGCGCTCTTTGCGGACATCACGGTCATCCTGCAAATACATACCGTGGAATTTGCTAAGCTGCTGACTATCCGCTGCAATCGAACCCGTGCTGGCATCAGCAATTTCTTCAGCCAAGGTTCCTCGCAAATAATCACTGTTGATTTTAAGTGGCTCATTGGCCGATAGCTTTATCTCTTTGCTCATAATATGATTAGTAATTGGCTCTAACGAACCGATAAATATGTTTGTGCTTAGCGTCTCCTAATAAACGTCGCGCTGGTAGCGTTTGTCTTTTTTCAATGCGGCAACATAAGCTTCCGCCTCTTCTTGACTCATTCCACCCTGAGCTGCGACGATATCAATCAAGGTTTGATTAACATCTTTCGCCATATACGCGGCATCTCCACAGACATAAAAGTGAGCGCCGTTCTGCAACCATTGCCAAATATCTTTGCCGTGTTCCGCTAACTTATGCTGAACGTAAACTTTTTCTGGTTGGTCGCGCGAGAAGGCCACATCGATCCGCGATAAAGCACCATTTTTCATGTGCTCCTGCCATTCAAGCTGATAGAGAAAGTCTTCGTTGTAGTGCTGATCGCCAAAGAACAGCCAACTGTTTCCCTGAGCCTGCGCCGCAGAACGCTCTTCGATGAATGCTCGGAATGGTGCAATGCCGGTGCCTGGTCCAACCATGATAATCGGAGTGTCATTGCTATCAGGCAGGCGGAAATTCTTGTTGTGATGAGTGTATACAGAAACCTTCGAACCCTTCGGTGCGTCATCAGCAAGGAAAGTTGAGGCTACGCCCTTTCGAGTTTTGTCATGGGTATTATATCTCACTGCCGCCACCGTCATATGAACTTCTCCTGGATGCGCCTTGAAACTAGATGCTATTGAATACAGGCGAACCGGAAGCTTACGCAAAATATCAACAAGCTGTTGAGGCTTCAATGTTTTGGCAGGATAAAGCTCAAGCAAGTCAATAATCTGACGCCCAAAGCTCCATTCCTTGAACTTCTCTTTAGACTCAGGTGCCAGCAACTCAGCCAACTCCTCTGAGCCGCAAATCTGTTGCCATGAAGCCGCTACCTTACGAGACAAGCCAGTAATATCGAGCTCTGTCGTCAGGGCGTTGACCAAGGGCATTTTGCCGATGACGTGATGCTCCACTTCCGTACTACCATCGAGATCGCTAGCTTTGAGGAAAGCAGCCACTATATCTTCAGAGTTTCGTGGGATCACACCAAGCACGTCACCTGGCTGGTAATCAAAACCCGAACCTTCAAGCGAAAGCTCAATATGGTAGGTCTCTTTTGCTGAACGACTACTGCTAAGCAGTTGGTTCTCGATGACCTCAGCAGGGAAAGGGTTCTTCTTATCAAAAACAAGCTGTTGGCTCTGCTGCAAAGCTGACGGTGCAGCCACTGCCACACCGGCTCCAAACTCATTCCAAACTGAATGACTCCAGCCTGCAAAAGCTTCATCAAACTCAAGGTCACAATCGACACGATCGACTACACGCTTGGCTCCAAGTTTTTCTAACCTCGCATCAATATCCTTACCTGTTTGGCAAAACAGGTCGTAACTCGTGTCTCCCAAAGCACAGACAGAAAATTCAACTCCACCTAGTGCAAGCTCACCCTCCATTAGTTCGTTATAAAAAGCTTCCGTTGATTCTGGCGGCTCACCATCACCCCAGGTGCTTACCACGACGAGCAAACGCTCTGCCTCCCCGAGGTTGGCAAGTGTCGCGTCAGCCATATCAAGCAAACGTGGACGGTAGCCCTTCTGCTTCGCCTGAGAAACAAGCTGACTAGCCAGTGCTTCCGAGTTTCCGGACTCCGTTCCATAAAGTACCGTGATCGACTGACTTGCCGAGTTCACCGCACCGGTGGAGCCAGCATCAGCTGGGACAACTTGACTGGCGTTGCCAGAGCCGGCAATAAAACCACTCACCCAAGCCAATTGCTCTGGGCTTAAGGAACCTAGTGATAATGAAAGTTGCTTCTTTTGGTCGTCACCAAGCGGTGCGTAATCGGGAAAATGAATCATTTAAACCTTAGTTTGTTTATAAAGATACTATTGTAAGGAGCTGAATACTGCCCTCTAGCGGGCTCTCGTGCAAGCTAAATAAAGCATTAACTGCCGCTGAGCTGGTCAACAATGGCTGTGACAATGCCCTCAATACTGTGGTTTTCCGCCTCAATGAGCTGGTCACGCCCCAAATCTTTGAGTTTGGCGGTGGTTATTGGGCCGATACTTACCGCGACACAGTCTCCGGGCCATGGTAGACCAAGATCATGAAAATACTTAGCTGTTGAGGAGCTGGTGAAGGTGATCATGTCCGCGCCCTCTTCTGAGAGGCGCTCTACAGCTCCCGTGGGATCGTCTTTTTCCGCCTCGATACGGTAAGCAATACACTCGTCAACAATAGCATTCTGCTCTGTCAAACCATCAACAAGCACGGAGCGGGCATTTTCAGGGCGCACCCAGAGCACCGTCTGGCTATCAATGTCATGCTCATTTTTAAATGTTTCGAGCAGACCTTCGGCAATATGACGCTCCGGGACGAGATCCACCGCAAAACGATAGCTTTCGATGGCCGCTTGCGTCCCTGGCCCTACCGCCGCGATACGCACACCTCCAAGGCTGCGTGCATCTTTATAAAGCGCAAAAAACGCATCAAAAAACCTGCGCACACCATTAGTGCTGCTAAATACCAGCCAATCATAGGTGTGCACATTGACGACGCACTCAGCAAAACCCCGCTTATCAACAGGGTCGCAAATCTTCAATACTGGAAGCTCGATAACATCGGCTCCTAATCCGCTGAGTTTGCTGACTAACTCCGGGGCCTGCTCTTGGCTTCGGGTGACAACAATGCGTTTCCCCTTGAGGGGCCGTTTTTCATACCATTCGATATTTTCCATTTCGTTAATAATGTGACCAATGACGCCCACTGCGGGAGCCTTGAAATTTTCTTCTTCGGCAATATCGGCAATATTCGCCAAAGTGCCAGTGATTGTTTTTTGCCTGCCCGTGGTTGCCCAGCGGGTCAGGGCGATGGGTGTAGCAGGCTCAGCACCATGTTCAACCAGCTTACTGGTAATCTCACGTAATCTTGCCACCCCCATCAAAAAAATCTTGGTTCCTGGCGCCTTGGCAAGTTGAGCATAATCCAAATCACTGCTCGCCTTATCAACGGAGTCATGTCCTGAGAAGACGGTAAGTTGTGACCCATATTCCCGGTGGGTAAGAGGGATACCGGCATAGATCGGCCCGGCAAAAGCCGATGAAATACCCGGAACAATCTCAAATTTTAACCCTGCCTGAGAGAGTGCCGCTGCCTCCTCTCCTCCGCGTCCAAAGATCATCGGGTCTCCTCCTTTTAATCTGACAACAACGTTTCCCTCACGAACCTTCTCCACCAGCAGTTGGTTGATCTGATGTTGGGGGAGTTTATGATCTGCCGCACGTTTACCAACATCGATTTTTTCGCATCCAGGCTTCACCCATGTCAGCAGCTCTGCACTACTGAGTGCATCGTAAACAAGAACATCTGCCTGCTCGATACACTGCTTTGCCTTTAGGGTTACCAAGCCCGGGTCTCCGGGACCGGCTCCAGCCAAGTAGCATATCCCGCTCATTTCAAAGTATTGTAAAGTTCACCCGCCACCTGCTCAGGCTCAGCCAAATCTCCTATGACATCAGATTCCGTTGGCTCTTCATCAGAATGTTCATCAAACACCCTCGCCTTCATGTGTAAGGAGTCGTCCTGAATCCATGACCTGACTCCTACGGGGGTGTGACATCCAGCATCCAGCAAACGCAGAAACTCCCGCTCCGCCCTCAGCAATATCATGGATTCGTGGTGGTTGATGGCATCAATATAAGCCTGTGTATCTGTATCTCCTTTACGAATTTCAAAACCCACGATGCCCTGCCCTGCGGCAGGCAAAAAGTCATCCGCCGGCATCGCAACGGCATGCAATCCACCCTCAAGTTCCGCACTCAAGTCATAACCAAGCCTCACCAAACCTGCCTCGGCAAGCATGATTGCATCTAGCTCGTTGTTATCACGGAGCTTCTGTAACCGAGTAGGAACATTTCCGCGGATATCGACGACTTTAATATCTGGCCTCAGCCATTGTAATTGCCTTTGTCTACGAACACTACCTGTCGCAACCAGCGCACCCTCAGGTAATGCTTCCAAGCTATCAGCTTCTGAGCATACAAGCACATCCCTCACGGGTGCACGCTCGAGCGCACCTACCACCTCAAACTGCTCTGCGAGCACGGTTGGCACGTCTTTCATGCTATGCACAGCGAGGTCGACCTCACCATTTTGCAGAGCAACTTCAAGCTCTTTGATGAAAACCCCTTTGTCGAAAACCCCCTCCACCTTGGCAACTTCGGAGAGCGGCACATCCGTTCGCCTGTCTCCGGTTGTGGTGATGATTTTACGCACGATTTCGAGCTCAGGAAAATGAGCTTGCAGCGCGCGCTCGGTCATTTCCGCCTGGGCAAGGGCGAGTGCGCTACCTCGTGTTCCAACGACAAGTGGTTTCATGATGTTTGACTGATTTCCTCTGCGATCATTTGTTCACAGAGTGTAACTTGCTTGGCTCGAGATTCTTTGGCGAGGCTCGCCAGTTGCTGCAGCTTATCAATATCGTAGAGGTAGACCTCTTCGATGTCTCCAGCCAGTGCCTCAATATCTCGTGGCACTGCAATATCAATTAAAAACAATGGACGAAACTTACGCTTCTTACGAACTGCCTCAATTTGAGATGCATGTAACACGGGTTCAGATGCGCCCGTTGAAGAGACGATCACATCTGCCTTCACGAGAGCTTCTTCCCACGAGTCAAAGGGGACGACCTCACCATTGAGCTCCTCCGCCAAAGACCTGGCCCGCTCAATAGATCTGTTTGTCACCGTCAACTGGCTCGCCCCCCGTGAGATCATGCTCTTAGCGACCAGTCGGCTTGTCTCTCCAGCACCAATAATCATGACGTGACTACCGTTAAGCTTACCAAAAATTTTCTCCGCCAGGTCAACGGCAACACTACCTACCGAGGTAGCGCCCATTTGAATACGCGTATGTGTCCGGATGCGCTTGCCAACCGTAAACGACTTTTGAAACAAACGATTCAACAAACCTTTGGTTGCGCCTGCTTCAAAAGCTTGTTTGTAGGCGTGTTTTACTTGCCCGAAAATTTCCGTCTCTCCCAGCACCATAGAATCAAGTCCACACACCAGTGCAAAGAGATGCTGTCTGGCATCGTCTCCACATTTTTGATAGAGGTGTGACATGTCCTCTTTGTCATGACCTTCTGAAAAATGCTGCCGCAATACATCCAATCCCATTTGGCGGTCTTCTGCCGCTACATAGACTTCCATGCGGTTGCATGTTGATATTACAACGCCCTCAGCAATGGTTGTCAGCTCCGTCAAAGCTCTTGCTTGAGAACCCAATTGATCCTCAGATACTGCAAAATGCTCCCTCACCTCGACAGGTGCGGTTTCATGATTGAGTCCCATGCATATCAATTCCATCTAGTTGATCAGGGGGAAAATCATCAAAGACAGCACAAAGAGCAATACCGCGGCCATGGCCAGCTTTCCTGGCGGCATACCGCGCCTCCATTTCAAAATCAGTAAAACAGCATACGCAGCCCATTGCCCAAGGGCGACATACAGATGCTTATTAGCAGCGCCCGTCTTCTCCATCACTAGACCACAGATAAGCCCTAAGGTGAGTAATGCAAAGCCAAGTAACAACAAACGCCCAACAACCTTACTCAAGTCACGAGCCGGCGGCAGGTTGGCAAACAAGCCGGTGCTCATGTGCGCATCTTTCAACTGCCTGTTAAGCACAATAAACATCACTCCCGCAACAGCAGCTAAACCTAAAGCTCCATATGCCAATACGGAAAAGGCAGCATGGGATTCCCTCCACCCATCTACCACCGTTTTGCGTTCCGGGCTCGCGTCAAGCAGTCCCGGCATCAAGGCTAACGACAATAAAAAACAGACGAGCGGCGCCGTAAAAACCCCCAAGAGGGAAAGCCGGTAAACAGAGCCCACCGCCATATAAAACATCGTCAACGACCATGCGGAAAAAATCAACACCTCGCCCGTGTCTCCAAGGGGACAACTGGCACGCATTTCACCGCGAATGCTCAGTATTGTCAGCTGAGCGATAAAGCAAAACAGCATCCATAAAACCGTCCACTGAGACCTGTGACCACGGCGCACGTAGCGAGCCCCTTGCACAGCTGCCACAGCTGCAAGGATTATGGCTATGATGAGCATCCAGCGGTCCATGACGGCCTGTGTCTTGCACAGATACCCTAGGAATTTCAAGCCGATATCTTACTGATATTTTCAACTCTCATATCACGTCCATAGCTATATCAGCATCATGGCATTTTTCTCGGTGTTGAAATGCAGCTGCTCATTTGAATGAGCTCATGAATATTGGCATTCCCAAGCAATACCAAGCAATACCAAGCAATACCAAGCAATATCAATACCGTTCGGACAAAACGCCTTGCAGGCTCCCCAAAACTTGTCGAAAAACTAAGAAACCTCATATCTGAGGTCTCTGTCCAAAATCGCGCAGGACCAGAAGCCGATATTTCTGACCAAGATTGGGTTAATGCCGTCGCAATCTTGATGATGCAATTACATCAACGTAGCCCGAGGATCTTTGCCGCCGTTTCCCCATTGACCTGAAACACGGCTGAATCCTGTGCTTTAGGTTTCTCCCCCTGCCTTGTCTGATACTGGTATATCTTAATGGGCTTAATACCCTGAACCTGAGACATCAGGTAGACACGTATGGTGATGGGATCATCCCCCTGATAGCCGGGAAGGTCTCTGATTTCATAAGTAAGCTCATTGATTCCATCCCGAGCACCGCCGATAACAACCTCTGATTGCTGGTTGTCTTGAAACCGGTGTTTACTGATCTTATTCACCCTCACCTTCACCTCTCTGCCCGGACAGTATGAGTATACCTTTGCGATGTATTTGGCTCTGGGGACTTCATTGGGCATCGATGGTTTCACCCCTGTAGGCAAAAAAGCCTGCTCATCGACATAAGCAAGATTACCTGATGCGATCTGGGCTCTTACATCCTTCAAGTTGTCTAAGTTGATAAACTCTGCGGTATCATATTTCCAACCGCGACCCTCGTACACAAAACTCAGTAATAGAAGATTATCTGCAGGGGCTGCACCTGCCCCGAAATTGACTTTACCAAAATACACAGACTTTGCGCTCATGCCCTTGCTGCGCGCCCTCAGCATTTTAAGACCTACAAGTGTGGGTGGAGCCGCGGGCACATTAAAAACATCTGCTGGCCACTCCCCCTTTTCAGACAAGATGCGGTTCTGGAGCGCGATGCGGCGATGGGTAGCGCTCACCTGATGCCATGCTCGGTAGTCGCGGCTCACCATCGCACCACGCCAATAAGCATAGACCTCATCAAGCGATTGCCCTAACTTAAGCTGCTGATCTGAAACCTGGGCTCCAGCAGAACCGATACTGCCCAGTGACAATGTCGCCACCATCACTAAACGAAATAAATAGACCTGCATCACGCTTTCCATTGGACAATAATTCCAGCTAAGGGCAAACCTTTTCTCATCAACCGCATACAGCAGGGCCTGCTGGCGAATGTATCAGCAATGACAACATCACATTGAGCATCCATTATGAACACTCTTACTAAGGCAAAGCCGCTCAGCTTGGAGCGGGACCTTGAATTACTCAAGGATGCCGAGTCTTACACTTACCGCACCGTTGATGACGCCCAGTTGACCGCTCATTGTTTCTTCCCTGAAGGTCATCAAACCTCAGACGCAAGGCCGGCCGTCATCTTTTTTCATGGTGGCCTATGGGATGTAAGTATGACCACTCAATTTGCTCCGCATGCTATGCATTTTGCTAGTCGGGGCATGGTGGCTGTCATCGTTGAATACCGAGTATCATCAACCGCACAGGCATCAACTGCACAGGCAACACCCGAAAACGCCATCGAAGATGGGCAGGAGGCCATGTTATGGCTAAAAAACAACCACACCGAGCTGGGGCTTGACCCCAATAGAATTACGGCTGTGGGCGCTGCATCTGGGGCTCACATGGCTCTCTCGCTCGCTATGATGCCCGAGACAGAGACTGCAGACGGATACTCCCCACGCCCATTAAGTGTGATTGCCTTAAGTGCCATTGTTGACACCACCAAAAAAGGCATCGGCATGGAGCGATTTGCCGATCCAAAAAACGCCTTACAACTCAGCCCCTCAAAACTCGTTAAAAAAGGCCTCTGCCCAATGCTTCTCGTTCATGGCAAAGCAGACACGATTGTTGCCCACCAAAACATTGCCAAGTTTGCCAAGGCGATGAGCCGCAAGAAAAATAAGTGTGAGCTCATTGAATACGAGGGCATGAATCACAGCTTTTTTAACTTTAATGTGAGTGCTAAGCACTTCGAACTCACCCTGAATGCAATGGATGCCTTCTTGGTCAATCTCGATTGCATCGAGCCCGTAAGCTATCTTTAGCTGCTTCTCAATCAAAACGCAGGCTGATACGCCGCATGCGGCCAAGGGC
>CAWVVN010000016.1:0-31899 GCA_963933605.1 uncultured Verrucomicrobiales bacterium | reverse complement strand
CCAGAGGCAGCTTCCTCAAGCTGAAATACTAAAGTTGAGTCCTTTTTGTAGGCATTGACTGGGTTTGAAGCCGAATAATTAGGCTGAATCTCCCCATTAAAGGAACGCTTAAATCCAGCAGAACCCTTGAGCTGACCACTATAGTATCCATTCTCTGTCACGGTAATGGTGAGATGACCAACAAGTATCCCTCCTTCATTTTTAACCAGCCCATAATAACTCCCCGCACTTTCAGGATCCAAATCAATAATCTTCACCTCAAACACACTCTCCAGATTGTAGCTTATATCGCTGGTATTCTGATCTCCACCAATGCTCACATAATAAGTTCCCGCAGCCAGGTCTTTACTAATCATGAAATCAGCGGCGACACCGCCACCCAGCCCATCGCCTGCATCTTGAACCGCCTCTATCAGGACGCCTTCACCATCATAGAGATTGAGTTCTAAGTTCTGATTAATTTTGACAAACAAATTACCATCCTCGCTGAGATCAACCCTGAAATAGTCGACATCTGCGCCGTCATCAATTTTACCAGAGGTCGTTGAATTCTCCGTAATGAATGTTGCCGATTCCTGAGCGTTGCCATGATCATCTAGAGCTTCATCTATCATGACCGTGGTAAATGCTCCTCTCACCGCATCCCCCCCAATGAGTGAAAAATCTGAGGTGTTTTTATCGCTAAGGCCAATGATCAGGTCGCCGCTGTCTACCGACAAAACAACCTCCCAAGGACCCCCAGTGGGACCAGTGCCATCGAAGATCAGCTCTGAATCCCAAACAAGGAACTCGCTCGATGTTATCAGATCGGAGCCATTGCCAATGACGATATAAACCTTAGCGCCAGCGAAGGGGCTAAGCCCGTCATAAAGTTCAGCCGGATCACCTGAAGCGCTACCTTGAAAAGCACCGTTTTCTAAAGAGTTAAAGTTGGTCGCCGCGCCAAACTGATAAAAAGCAGCATCTAAGGCTGAAGCAGAGGATAATGACGCTATGTCTTCACGACTCAGCTTAAATGTGCCGATGGCAACATAGCCGGTGTTTTTCAAAATGGGACTGCCACTCCTATCCGAAAACACAACGCTCGAATCTTCACCCTGACTCCCCTCCATATTGGAAAAGCTTGTGGTTAACGCGGAACTGGTGCCCTCACCCTGCGAAGAGTTTGAAACCATGAACAACACTGATAATAGACAAAATAAATTTTTCAATTTCATGAGTTTAAATCGGTTCTGATAAAGCCTGAGTATTTGCTTAACCTTGATGATTAAAGGTCGTTATAGGCCTCTGGCGGGGTGAGCTTGGCGTTTGCATTGTCACCAATGCGCTCAATGATGATGCCGCTGGTAAGTAGCGTCTCGGATGCTGGCTGGTCCTGCGCATCTTTCCAGCCCTCCGTGCTGTAATAATATTGATCGTAACCGCCTTCATCATTGGGCATCCAGACAACATCTGATGAGTCTTTATCAACACCAGCGACAAGATCTACTTCAAGTCCGGAGTTGCCTAGTGTCGAACCCACAGGATAGGTAGACGAGATAAAATTAAACTTACCTTCCATCAGCGCCAGGGTGACCGCCTTGGTCTTGACGACACCAGAAACGACAAGCTTTTTGTCTGTAAGTGCTTTGTTTTGAATAATCACAGCATCAGTATAAATAATGGGGAAATCCCCAGCATCAGCACCACTGTCATCTTTCCAACCAGCTTCGCCTCCTCCAAAACCTCCACCCTCAGAGTAATAGAATTTATCAAAGCCAACGCCGTTGTGTAGCCAAATAACATCTGCACTCGCCATGTTGGCACCCGCGGTTAACCCCGCACTATTGCTTGAGCCAAAGACATCGGAAATGGTCTTGGGTGCTCTCAATTTGTATTTAGCGCCAGCGGCAAGGCCATCGGTCGTTAAATTGTCTGGTGTCGTAATCTCGTTGGCCGTCCACGAGGTGACGACCTGTATTACCCCATTGAGCTCGGAATCTGATGCATTCTCGACCACTTCCAAAATATAGCTCTGGCCAGCCGTCAAGATGCTATTGTAATCAACGTTATTGTCGGTGAGGCCTGTGCCATTTACTGAGTCAAACGAACCAGAATAGACCACCGGCTCATGAAGCGTCAGCCCGATCAAGTTCAGCTGCTGCGCCTTTAAGGTGTGGGTTACAAAACCAGCTGGCTTTGAATAGGCCGCCGACTGAGCGGAAGCACTCGCAACAAAAAGCATGCTGCACTGCAAAAGAACTAGATGAAGCCGTAACAATCTCATGGGGTATTTTTATAGATGATTGGAGATTTAAATATACTTCGCTGATGACGATAGATCGGCACCAAATTCAGTAATATAATAGCGTTATATTAGGTTAATGCTGATGCGATGGCAACGACTAAGTAAGAAATACAACAAATAAGGTGATCCTTATTGTTAAGTTGATTTACTGTTCAAAGATACTGAACAAAACGGATTACCGCCAACTACCCTATCGATTTGAGCTCAATTCACCAGCCCTACCCCATCAAAAAGGCCCAGAGCTAATGCTCTGGGCCGGAAAGAGAATGGTGCGCAATACTGGATTTGAACCAGTGACCTCTGCCATGTCAAGGCATTGCTCTACCACTGAGCTAATCGCGCGTTGTATGCCACTGAGAGTCACCAATGACCTCTCTAGGCGCGCGGAATCTAGGCTGAGAGCCCGTGCGAGGCAAGTATTTTTTTAATAGGAAACCTAGCTTATTGGCGCACCGGAATATCTTGCTCGGCAAAGACTTCTTTGGCCTCCTGCACGGTATGCTCACCAAAGTGGAAAATGCTCGCTGCCAATACCGCATCCGCTTTGCCCTCCTTGAGAACATCGACCATGTGCTGCAGATTACCCGCGCCACCTGATGCAATAACCGGAATACTCACAGCCTCACTGACAGCGCGGGTCAGCTCGATATCATAACCTGCCTTGGTGCCGTCAGAGTCCATACTGGTAAGCAGAATCTCCCCAGCACCGCGACGGCAGACTTCCTTCGCCCATTCAACGGCATCAAGCCCCACCGCTGTGCGGCCGCCATGAGTATAAACACCCCATTTTCCGGGTCCCTCACGTTTAGCGTCAATAGCGACTACGATGCACTGGTTGCCAAAGGCCGTTGCCCCCTCATTGATCAGCTCGGGTCGATTCACCGCTGCGGTATTAATACCGACCTTGTCTGCCCCCGCCATAAGCATCTCACGCATATCCTCCACTGTGCGTATACCGCCACCAACAGTCAGGGGAATAAAACACTTTTCGGCAGTACGCCTGACCACATCCACCATGGTTTTGCGCTCATCAGATGAAGCCGTGATATCGAGAAAAACAAGTTCATCAGCTTCCTGATCATTATAGGCGATTGCGCATTCAACCGGGTCACCGGCATCTCGGAGATCGACAAAGTTCGTTCCTTTGACAACACGACCATCAGTAACGTCGAGGCAGGGAATAATTCTTTTAGCGAGCATGATGTCTTATTTTTATTGTGTGAGTTACCAATTACAACCGTCTATTTCCCCACTACAGCCCACGCTCCATAGCGCATACGCTTGGCATAAGTTTCGAGATTTCTCAGATGTTGTTTTTGCTTGGAGGCTGAGGTGTTATCCGGAAGATTCACGGGCTTTGTATGAATTCTGCCGAGACCATGAACAACAAGTAGTTCATGCAGGTAATGTGGCTGACCCTTCCAGTCAACAATGACAAAGGCGTATTTGCGATGTGAGTTATAGACCCGCTCACTATTAGTCACAACGGTAAAGCGCTTACCCGCCAGTAGCTGCTTAACAAATGCCTTAGCCGCAGTTCCAAGCTTAGTGGTCTGAGCTTGATTTAAACCACCCATGGCAGCCCCCTGCTGTGCTATACGTGCATGATTGGTGTTACCATCCCTGTAGCTGCGTGCTGCACTCTCAGGGGCATCAACAAAATAAATGCGGATTTCCTCACGGCCATGAGGTGCCTGGATATGAAAACTATCTCCATCATTACCTCGGTGATCGATCATCATGCAATCTTCCCAGATCTGGTAGCGTGATGATGACAACTTCACCTTGGTCAGCGGTGCTTCGCCTTGACTAGATCCGGCTGTGCTTGGCACCTCGCCCTGAACAACCTCAGCTAACTCAGACCCCTGACCTTCGTTGATCTCTTGGTATCGGGTCCACACAAAAGTCAAAATCACGACAAGCATTATCGCCGTGCTGAGCACCGTCTGTTTCTTTTTGGCCGCCATAATGATTTAGAGTCCTTTGAGCCCTTTGTAGGGTGGATAAGTGCCCGTTGGCACGGATTGCTTGAGCCAGTCTTTCTTGAGCTTTCGGTGAGCCCGGATGAAACTGCTTGGATCTGCCCAGTTCGTCAAGCTACGCTCTCCATTTTCACGCTTCATACCGACAGTAAGATTATGCCGCATTTCAAAATGAAGATGCGCAGGATACATTCCACGATTACTCCCCAAGGTGCCAATCTGCTGTCCGCGCTTCACAAAGTCACCGGTCTTTACGGCAATACTTCTTAAGTGAGCATACTGAGAGTCGATATATTTGACCTTTTTGGTTTCGGGGTCTCGGTAAACATGGCGCAGTAAAATACAAGGTCCCCAGCCACCTCGGCAATCGTAAGCAAACATGACTACGCCATCAGCAATGGCATAAATGGGATCACCCAGGTCGCTATCTCCGCCACCCTTGCCATTCCAGTCCTCACCAAAATGCACTGGGGGGCGCAACCTCATTCCACGCGCTTTGTAATACCCCTCCGCATCAGGCTTACCGACGGGGAAATCAAAACCATCTGCGAGATGCATCCTTACCCCGGCACGCACATTGCCAGGCATCATGAAAATTACGCCCAGCACCAGCATGAAAACAACAGCGGATAGCCCGCATCGCTTCAGATTTAGCATGGCGATGAGAGGAAACATCAATCGATTGGGACAACAAATATTACCGGGCTGTTAGAGAGAAATACAACACCCCTGCAGTGGCGACTGCAAAACAGTAATAAGAAAAGTATTCCAGCTTACCTCGCTTGACAGCACCCATCACCAAATAAATAGCCAGCAAACCTACAATGGCTGCCGCAATCGCCCCCGCCAGATAAGGACCCGTGAAGCAGGACTTCAGCGCCTCTGAAAACGAGCCCGTCTGCTCGATGCGGTCTTTCATGGTCAGCACAAAACCACCGCTGATAGCTGGAATTGACATAAGGAAGGAAAACTCAGCGGCTTTTTCTGCCTTAGCACCACTGAGCATGCCCGCAACAATCGTTGAACCAGAGCGGGAAATACCGGGAAGAATAGCAAAGGCCTGACCGATGCCCATGATCAACGCGGATTTGCAACCGACACCACCACCCCCTTTTTTAACCAGACGCGGCACAAAGAGTAAAAATCCTGTCACATAAAGCAGTGCCGAGACCACCACCGGCTTACCGGGAACAGCATCGAAGAACTCCTTGAACAGTAAGGCAGCAATCACTGCAGGAAGCGTGGCCAAAGCCAAAAACATGATTTTCTTGCGCTCATCGATCATCTCCTTGTCAAAGAGAGACAGAACCAAGCTCCACAAACTCTTACGGAAAAACAGCAGCACGCTGACTAAGGTCCCGATATGCAAAATCACCTCAAAGCCAAGGTCTGGCTGATGGCTTGAGCCCAGTTCGCGAATACCCAATAAATACTGAGTCAACACGATGTGCCCAGATGAGGAGACAGGCAGAAACTCAGAGAGACCCTGCACAATGCCCACGATAATCGCTTTCCAAATTTCCATAGTAATGGTGGCACCCGCAGGAAGCCACGTGCACGCTAATCACCCGAGAAGCTACGGGCAAGCCCATTCATAGATTCAAGAACATCAGATCATCGTTATAACCAGGATTATTTCCACCTTGTATAATAGCATCATCGAATTTAGCATATGAGGTAATGCGTTTTCTTTTTGCCGCTGTCGTTTTATTGCCTTTGTGCTGCCATGCCGCAAAGCCTCTACCTCTATCCACTACTTTTAAGGGAGAAGCCAAGTTTCATGACATGGCTAGCAAAGCGGTAACGCAGCACTGGGGCCAGCTGCCCACCAGTGAGCGCATGGTCAAGATTGCCATGGAACTGGAAGGCATCCCTTACAGCTCCTACACACTAGAAATTGATAACCATGTAGAAAGCCCCTCCGTTAACTTCCAAGGACTGGACTGCTGGACGTTTTTTGAAATCTGCCTTGGTTTTAGCAGAATGCTCGACACCCCCCAAACCTCGTATCAACCTCAAGACCTACTCGATCAGATCGAATGGACGCGCTATCGTAATGGCAAGTGCAACGGCAACTACCTAGACAGAATTCACTACCTCGCCGAATGGTATGTGGATAATAAAAAGCGCGGTAACATCGCAGACCTGACTCGCTCATTTCCCAACACACGCATGCATAACCGCTGCCAAGAAATGTCTATTCTTTGGAAAAGCTATCGTTACCTCAAACACAACCCCGATCTGCGCACGCAGATGGCAAAACAAGAATCACGGCTCACCAAGATGCCCGTCTACATGATCCCCAAACACAAGGTTTCCAACATGGAACATCAGCTGCAAAACGGTGACATCATCGGTATCGCTAGCGCCCATGACGGTGGTTACTGCTCGCATGTCGGCATTATCGTCAAAGACAAACAAGGAAAGTCACGATTCATGCACGCCTCATCGAGCCACAAAAAAGTCATCATCGACAGCACGATCTCCGGCTATCTCAACCAGTATAAAAAGCATGCCGGTATCCTAGTAGCTCGACCGAAATAGATTTCATCCACACCACTAATACACATCGCCACTCGCCGTGAAACCCATCATCGCCACGCTTATCATAAGCACGCTCTGCACGCCAGCAGCGTGGCCCGCACTTTCCTTGCAGAGTTACAGCGCAGCCAGCCACCACCGCTTTGCCGATGATCCCGCATTTATTGGCAGCGGCTACGACTGGTCTGGCGTCGCTTACAACGGGGACTGGGCCACGAGAATCTCAGACACCTATTACGTAACTGCCTGGCATGCCAGGGCCACCGGTTCTCTCACCTTCTACGAAGACAACGATCCACTTGGCAACACAGTGACCAGAACCAGCAGTAGCCTAACCCGTATTGGCACTACCGATATTGCCATCGGCCGCTTCAGTTCATCCCCTGGCGCCACTATTGCCATCTACGGCATCGCCGATGAGCTCACCACTCAGGCAACGTTCGCCTCTTCGTCTTACTACGACATGGAGGCCTTTGTAGTAGGCCTTAATGGCACCGGAGGAAACACCACCACCAACTTCCGGGTCGGCCGCAATGAGCTGGATGGATTTTATGATGACGTGGCGCTGACAGCTACCAACATCACTGATATGATCACCTACGATAGAGATAGCCCAGGACTGGGAGCTGATGAAGCCTATTTACAAAGTGGAGACTCAGGTGGGCCGTTATTTACTACGCTTGGCTCTGAGCTAGTCCTAACTGGTATTCACGCGGGAATAGACCCGACATTATCAGCAAGCAGCTTCCTCCCCAACTACATCACCGAAATCTCCGCCATCGTCGAGGCCGGTGGCGAGTCACTGACTCTGATCAGTGCGGTGCCGGAGCCATCAAGCAGCCTACTGTTTGCACTTGGTGCGGTTATGCTAATGCTTCGCCGCAGAGTTTCTTAGCCGCGACCCTAGCTGCTGCATCGGCCTCAATCAGGATATCCAGATCGGTCGCTCCCTGCAGATGATGTGCATCCATCACTTGTCCCACGGTCTTCCAAATATCGGTGTAGCCGATTCGGCCATCACAAAAAGCATCTACGGCGATCTCGTTGGCTGCATTATAAACAGCCGGCAAAGTCCCACCTGCATCCCCCGCCCTGCGGGCTAGATTGAGTGCTGGAAAAACATCATACCTAGGCGCCTCAAATTCAAGCTTTGCCAGCTCGGCGAAATCGATGGGTTTCATGCCTCCTGAAACCCGTTCTGGCCAAGTGACTGCATATTGTATCGGGAAACACATATCCGTGTGGCTCATCTGCGCCAGCACACTGCCGTCCACATATTCCACCATTGAATGCACAATGCTCTGTGGGTGAACAATCACATCAATACGCCCCATTTCGATACCAAAGAGCCAGCGTGCTTCAATCATCTCAAGCCCCTTGTTAAACATAGTGGATGAGTCAATCGTGATCTTGCGTCCCATCTCCCAGGTAGGGTGCTTCAATGCCTGCTCAACGGTCACCTTTTCCAGCTCCTCAGCAGGTGTTTGCCTAAACGGACCCCCCGACGCGGTTAGGATCAGGCGCGAAACTTCCTTTTGACCACCTCGGTGGCCATCTAGACATTGGAAGATAGCATTGTGTTCGCTATCCACCGGCAAAACATTCACTCCCTTTTTCGCCGCTGCACTCATTACCAGCTCACCAGCCATGACCAGGATCTCCTTACTCGCCACTGCCAGATCCTTACCGGCCTCGATGGCGGCAAGTGCCGGCTGCAGCCCTGCCGTGCCGACGATAGCAATGAGCACCATATCTGCATCCGCCAGTGTCGAAATTTCAAGCAAACCCTCAGCGCCCAGATGAATCGTCACATCTTTAGGCAGAGCCGAGCGCAGCTCTGCTTCTTTTGAGACATCATAAAGAGCCACATGTTTAACTCCGGTTTCGCGTGCCTGAGATGCGAGCAGCTCAACACTTGAGTTCGCCGCGAGAGCCACGATTTCCATGCACTCCGGAATATCAGAGGCAACCTTAAGGGTGCTCGTGCCAATAGAACCCGTCGAACCGAGCAGAACTACTTTACGTTTTTTCATTAGTTCAAAGATGAGCAACATGCGGGTGCCCATTTCAGCACAAAATAGAGCACTGGAGCTGTGTAGCAGAGGCTGTCGATGAGATCCAATGCCCCACCGATTCCCGGCAATGTGTTTCCAGAATCTTTAACACCCATGCTGCGCTTGAGCACGGACTCGGCCAAATCGCCAACAACAGCCAACAATGAAAGTAGTATGCATAGACCAATCACCCAGCCCCAACCACCGAGAATAGCCAAACGCTCTGGCATCAGAGCAAACAATCCACAACCAGCGATAAGGGCAAATCCGATGCCTCCGGCAAAACCTTGCCATGTCTTTCCAGGGCTGATGTGAGGAATCATTTTGTGTTTCCCGATCAGAGAACCGGTCATGTAGGCACCCATGTCAGTGAACTTCGTCACTAACACCAACCAAATGATCAACCAAGCACCAGGAACTGACTCATCGAGTTGCGGAAGAAAAAGCAGTCTCGATACAAAGCTAAACATCACCACAACGTAGATGAAACCCAAGGTCGTAACCGCCACCTCCGTGAATGTTTGATGACCATCGACAGGACGGCGCAGCTGCCAAACAAAGCCGAACAATACTGTCAGAGTAATAAAGGCCGCATCAACACCATGCACAACATCAAGAGCCGAATGTCCCCCAGACCCCAACAACCAGGCCAAGACTCCTAGATAAACAATACTGACAAAAAGCCCCCATCTTGGCTGGCATGGAACCCCGCCTTGACGAGCCATGCGGAAATATTCCCAAACTCCAAGAAAACCCAGCGACGACATTAAAGCCATAAACAGCCACACATTAGAGCTCAAGAAAACACCCGTTACAATAGCCCACAGTATGAGCGTGCTCAACAAGCGAGCACAAAACACTCTAGCTTTAGAATCTTTGGCAGGAGCTGAATCAGACATGAACAAAGACATCCAAGCGTTTGCGGAAGCCACTGGCAATGAGATTTGCCATTAGATTCAGGATATTTTTCTGAGCCATATTGCAACCTTTGGGCATATCGGGGGTTTCACCATACACATCCCAGGCAACCTAGGGACAAACCAACAACACAACAAAGAAACCAACCATGATGAAAATAACCAAATTAACAATACCAGCTATCAGCGCTGCTCTAGCCATGATCATGACCGCAAGTGCCGAAGATAGTGACAAAAAAGGCAAATGCCTCGAAGGCAAAGGCAAGGGGT
This sequence comes from uncultured Verrucomicrobiales bacterium, assembly GCA_963933605.1. Taxonomy (GTDB): domain Bacteria; phylum Verrucomicrobiota; class Verrucomicrobiia; order Verrucomicrobiales; family Akkermansiaceae; genus Oceaniferula. The sequence goes on along the minus strand of CAWVVN010000016.1, from coordinate 21,848 downwards.
CACCGCCTCAACGCATCCTTGAAAAATTCGACACAGACGGTGACGGCAAGCTGAACGACAGCGAGAAGAGCGAACTTAAAAAAGCCATGACTCAACGCCGAGATCAAAATCAAGCCAAGATGTTAAAGCGTTTTGATAGTGACAACGATGGCGCACTTAGTCCTGAAGAGAAAAAAGCAGCCATGCCGACCATCAAAAAGGAACGTAAAGAAATCCATGAAGCCGCACTCAAGCAGTTCGATAAAGACGGAGACGGCAAGCTCAGTTCAGAAGAACGCGAGGGTGCCAGAGAATGGATCAAGAAAACCTACCCCGATGCCATCAAGATGGCCCCAGCGGGAGGACGCCGCGGTGACAAAGCTGGCCCAACAGGTAAAAAAGGCCCCAAAGGTGGCAAAAAAGGCCGCAAAGGTGGTGAGCAAGCCGCTGAATGAAATCCAACAATAAAAAAACCACTAACGAAAATCAACTCCAGCAACAAACGGAAGGGCTTAGGGCTCTTCCGTTTTTATTGCACCAGCCCCCTATTTTGCATCAACCCCGTACTGTGCCTGTGATTCATGCACAAAAACCCAGCGAGGAGCCATCAAGCGATCAATGTAGACACAGTTTCTTGATGTCCCTTCTTGAGGGAATCTTAACTGCAAGATCATTGGCTCCGCCTTCAGCTCGGACACCCTTTTTACACGCATGAAAAATTGCCTTAGCTTAATGGAAAGCTCACTGCCTTTGACGACATAACCAAAAATATACTCATCAGAATTTTGTGCTCTCAGCTGATAACAATCATACTTCTGATTATCGCGGAACTCGTATGCGTAAAAACTATCTGGCTTAATGGCAACCCTCATCACCATTGGTTCGGCTGGTCGTTGGCGAACAAACTCATCCCAACTGATGGGCTGGTAGTGAACATGACTCTCCCAGTCCAAGCGGAATGAGCCATCATCCATCTGCTCTAGCAGCACGTCGTGCGACTCTCCATTTTGCAAGCGAACTTTAGCATATACAAATGGCACCTTTTCAATATCCAAGGCACTGTATTTTTCAAATTGCCTGAACTCTCCAGACTCCATGGGATGATCCTGGTGGTATTTTTCTATCAGTCGCTCTACCCGCTCCGGCTGCCTGACGTAGCTCAGCTTCTGTTCGATCTGATCGGCACTAAAGTATCCCTTCACACATAAGGTGATTTGCTCCAAAAGACGACGCGTGGATTGCTGATCCTCAACTTTCTGCTCTTCTTTTTTGTCCTCCTTCTTGTTGGCCAAAATCTCCATTCTTAACTCTAGAGTTTCCTCCACCAATGAGGGAGATTGAAACACCTTCATCAACAAGATCGCGAGGATACAGATCACCACGCCAAAAAAGACAAACCAACCCAAAGCGGGAATCTTCAAAAAACGCGCGCCCGCGGCATCCTCTATGTCGACGTAAACATCTTCTTCTTCAACCTTAGCGACATCTGGAACGAAGGTCTCCTCTACCTTGCTGGCAGACACTTCATCATGCGCGGTCGGATCTTGAGCCTCCTCATTTGGCTTCGTTTGGCTGTGACCGTCCTCGCTCATTGTTGACCCAACAAATAGACTAATTGCATTGTTTACGCAACCATCTAGCACGTCTATTGTCGGCGCGTGAGCAAGTCGACAGAAAAGAACGAGACTAAAATTCTCATCCTGACTGCAGGCTTCGGCGAAGGGCACAACAGTGCGGCCCTCAATTTACAACGGGCACTTAAGTCACGTACAATAACGCTCTGTGCGGATCCCTGCGCATTGGGCGCACCGTGGGTCACCAGACAATTACAAAATCTCTACCGCAAGATCACCACCCACGCACCGTGGCTTTGGCGTAAAATTTATGATTCAACCGAGCGTCAGGACTTTTCTAAAAAGCGCCTGCCTTTTATGCGTAAGCCCGAGGAAAAACTGCGCGAGCTCATCCTAGAATTTAAACCTGACGCCATCCTCAGCACCTACCCTCTCTACCCGTATTTTATCGAGCGTATTTTCGACCAAGGCATTGCCCGAGTCCCGGTATTTACCATTGTTACCGATTCTATTGCGATCAACGCAGCTTGGAGGAAAGCCCCCACCGACTTCTGGCTCGTGACTGACCAGCACACCAAGGACGCCCTTGTCCAACAAGGCCTCCCTGAACATCAAATTATTGATACCGGATTCCCTGTTGACCCACACTTTGCCGACCTCCAACCGGTCAGCTCCGAGGATACATTGAAACCCTTACGCATTCTCTATTTCCCAACACCCAAAAAACCTCACGTCAGACGTGTCTCACGAGAATTACTTGAATCCACTGGGCCGGATAGTGAGCTCACCATCGTCCTCGGTAAGCACCTCAGGAAAATTCACTGCAGGGCCAAAGAAATCGAAGAACAATACCCAGGACGTGTCACCATCAAAGGCTGGAGCAAAAAAGTTCCGGAGCTACTCAATAGCCATCACCTTGTGGTTGGAAAAGCCGGCGGCGCCACCGTGCACGAGGCCCTCGCAGCAGAATGCCCCATGCTAATTCATCACTTAGTACCAGGACAAGAAGAAGGCAACCTCAGCTTATTACAGCGCCTCCATGGGGGTGATCTTGCTGAAAGCGAAAGGTCACTATCTGATCACCTTGGTGAAATGCTTGCCGATGACGCCTCCATGTGGCGGAATATGAAACGAGATCTTGCCCAACACTCACGTCCCTCTGCTGCACAACGAGCTGCTGATTTTATTCTCCAGCAAACCAGCCCTGACACAAAAACTCACTAAGAAAACTTTTACTTGCCGCCCATGATTAACAAGCCCGACACCAAGCCGATGGATTTCCTTTTTGATATTGGCAACGTCATCGTTCACGTCGATTTTATCTCTTCACTCAAAAAGCTAATGCCCGAGGGCATCGATGAACCCGACAACAGGCTGCACCGACTACTTGAACGGAAAGATGAATTCGAAGCAGGGCGCATATCCCCGGAGGACTATTTCCCATGGGCAGCTGAAACACTTGGTTTCACCGGAGAACTTGAAAAGTTCATGGCAGCATGGGTTGATATTTTCAGCCCTAACAAACCCATGTGGAATACGATCCATAAATTACATCGAGCCAAGCACCGGCTCATTCTCTTCTCCAACATCAACGAGCCACATATTGACTTTTTACAAAAGCAATACCCTGTTTTCCAATGCTTTGCGGGCGGCATTTTTTCTTACCAAACAGGCCATATCAAACCTGAGCAGGAAATTTACCAATTGGCCATCAAGCAATATGAGCTCACACCAGAGAGAACGGTTTATATTGATGATCTGCCTGCCAATATTGAAGGCGGTAAAAAAGCTGGCCTTATTTGCCACCAGTACCACGCTGATCGTCACGATGAATTTCTCAACTGGCTCAATGGTATTAACTCACCTGGCCCCAACCTTCTCTGCTCAGATTAATTTTTAATATTGATAGTTGGCTTTTGGCACTCCAATAGCTAAACACAAGCATGCCTGAGGAGAGCAGAATATTGGATGTTGAGGCTCTTGAGTCGGCCATTCAGAGCCGTGATACCGAAGCCTTCCGCGCAAGTGCAGAGGACCTTCACTACGCAGACCTCGCTTCTATTTTCCAAGATCTGGACAATGATGAAGCTCGTGGTTTTTTCACGCAGCACATCAGTCTAGATAGCTTTCCGAACATCCTTGCTGAGCTGCCTGATGCTCTGATTGAAGAGACATTAGAGCGCTTCAATGAGAGCGCACAACGTGAGATCTTAGGTAAGCTCGTCGATGATGACCGTACTGATATCCTTCAAGATGTCAGTTCAGAGGCGCGCAAGCGTTACCTCGCCTTGCTCAAGCCTGATCAGCAAGAAACCACGCGCAGCTTGATGCGCTATGAGGAAGACACGGCTGGCGGCAGGATGACCACACATGCGGCGCGCATCAGCCTTGGTGCTACGGTCAAAGAAGCTCTCGAAGTTCTTCGTGAATACAAGGACTCCGCTGAATCACTCGCCCGTATTTACGTGGTTGATGAAGATGGGCGCCTCAGAGGAAAAACCCGTTTGCGCGAGCTCGCCTTCAACTCATGGGACACCTTAGTCGAAGACATCATGGATCAGGCTGATCTCTTTATTCTCGCTAGCTCAGACCAGGAAGAGGCTGCCCAAATGTTCACTAAATATGACATGACCTTGCTGCCTGTCGTTGACGAGTATGACCATCTTCTGGGTGTCATCACCCACGATGACGTGCTCGAAATCATCGAAGAGGAATCCACCGAGGATATTGAAAAAATGTCAGGTATCGCCGGCGAACAATCCGAGCAAACCTATCTTAACACCTCTGTCGCCACCCACTTCAAGCGCCGCTTTCCATGGCTTTTGGTTCTGGCCCTTCTGGCTATCTCTTCAGGCTATGTGATGCTGCGCTTTGAGCATATGCTCAGCAGCATCTATCTTCTTGCCCTCTACCTACCAATGGTCGTCGCTGCAGGCGGGAACACCGGTGGCCAAGCCGCCACCATGGTCATTCGTGCCATGTCACTTGGTGAGTTGGAAGCTGGATCCACTGCTAAAGTCATCACCAAGGAGCTTTCCCTCGGGATTTTTCTGGGGGCTACCCTAGGCTGCTGCATCGCCCTGATCACCCTCTTCGTCCTACCTATCTTCAATCCGCCTTTACCGGAACACATCGCCATCAGCACCTTTGCCCTTGCGGTATCTGTTGCCCTCGGAGCCCAGATCACCACATCCACCCTCTCTGGAGCTTTACTCCCTCTTGGAGCGCGCGCCATCAAACTTGACCCCGCCGTCGTCGCTGCCCCCGCCATCACGACCCTCGTTGATATCTCCGGCATGGTGATCTACTTCACCGCTGCTCAGGCCATCTTATAGCCATTCTGTGGTCTTATAGCCATTCTGTAGCTAGCACATCATTCAGCTGATGAAAAAAGCGCCCGTAACACGAGGTTACGAACGCTTGAAATTGATTAGACTAGTCAGATCGGCAGGCTAGCTACCAACAAGTAGTAGATTAGAGCTTAAAGCATCCCCACTAGCGTCTTGCCCATGTCTGAGGGAGTCTCAGACACCGCAATACCGCACTCTGCGAGAATGGCTTTCTTTGCCTCTGCTGTGTCATCAGCACCACCGACAATGGCACCTGCGTGTCCCATGCGGCGACCTGGAGGCGCCGTAGCACCCGCAATGAAACCAGCAATCGGCTTTGAGCAGTTGTCTTTCGCCCAGCGGGCAGCCTCGGCCTCAGCGTTACCACCAATCTCACCGATCATGATAATTGCCTCCGTCTCGGGATCATCGTTAAACATTTTCAACACATCGAGGTGCGAGGTTCCATTGATGGGATCTCCACCGATACCGACACAAGTGCTCTGGCCATAGCCGAGCTCAGTAAGCTGGTAAACGGCCTCGTAGGTGAGAGTACCTGAGCGGGAAACAACCCCTACGTTACCTCGCTTATGAATGTAACCTGGAGCGATGCCGATACGGCAGCCACCGTGAGAACCTTCACCGCGACCTGGAGTAACAACACCTGGGCAATTAGGGCCAATCAGGCGGGTCTTACTACCTCGCATGATTTCCTTTACACGCATCATATCAGCCACCGGAATGCCTTCGGTGATACAGATGACTAGATCGAGCTCAGCATCAACAGCCTCTAAAATGGCATCTGCGGCAAACGGAGGTGGCACGAAGATCGCCGAAACCGTGGCTCCGGTTTCTTGGGCAGCCTCTGCACAGGTATCGAAGACGGGAGTCTTCTCACCAAAGATCTGACCTCCTTTTCCTGGAGTCACACCGGCGACGATTTGAGTGCCATAGTCGAGACTTAGCTGGGCATGTTTGCCGCCAAAGCCTCCGGTGATGCCCTGCACGAGCACCTTGGTGTTTTCATCAACTAGAATTGACATAATAAAATAAGTTTAAGGTTGAGGATTAAGCGCTGACAGCTGCGACAGCTGCGACAGCTTTTTGAGCTGCGTCGTTAAGACTTTCAGCAGTGATAACATCAAGATCGGAATTAGCGATCAGCTCGCGGCCTTGGTCGACATTCGTTCCCTCGAGGCGAACAATCAGAGGAATACTCAAGCCGGTTTCCTTCGCGGCTGCTAGGATACCCTCAGCAATGATGTCACATTGCATGATACCACCGAAGATGTTGACCAAGATACCCTTTACCTTGGGGTCACCGAGGATGATTTTAAAGGCTGCCGATACTTGTTCCTTGCTTGCCCCACCTCCTACGTCGAGGAAGTTGGCAGGATCACCACCGTAATGCTTGATGATGTCCATGGTCGCCATGGCTAAGCCAGCACCATTGACCAAACAGGCAATATCACCGTCTAAACCGATATAGTTGAGGTCAAACTTAGATGCTTCGACCTCACGAGGGTCTTCCTCATCCGTGTCGCGGTATGCAACAATATCGGGGTGGCGATAGAGGGCGTTGTCATCGAAACCAAACTTAGCGTCGAGGGCGAGGATGTCGCCATCAGGAGTGACCACCAGCGGGTTGATCTCAACCATCGAACAGTCAGATTTTAAAAACAGCGAATAAAGATTTTTGATCAGCTTACCAAATTGCTTGGCCTGGTCGCCTGTAAGTTCGAGTGCCTTAGCGAGCTTGCGAACTTCGTAACCTTGCAGGCCAGCCAATGGGTGAATGAATTGTCTGACAATTTTATCCGGTGTGCTCTCTGCGACTTCCTCGATATCCATACCGCCCTCCGTGCTGGCAACAATTACAGGACGACAAGTTTCGCGGTCCATCAGAATGGCGAGATAGAGTTCACGTTCAATATCAACAGCTTCTGCGATCATGACTTTACTGACCAACTTACCCTCTTCACCCGTTTGTTTGGTGACGAGTGTTTGCCCAATCATTTTTTCAGCAAACTCAGCGACCTGCTCAGGAGACTCAACCAGATGAACCCCTCCCTGGAAACCGTTCTTAAAAGTCCCCTTACCTCGGCCACCTGCGTGGACCTGAGCTTTGATGACCAATTGTTTGCCCCCGCCATTAGCAATAATGGCGCGAGCTGCGGCTTCCGCCTCTTCAGCTGTTCCGGCTACCTGTCCATTAGGACTGGCAACGTCGTATTTTTCGAACAACTCCTTCGCCTGATATTCGTGGATATTCATGACATAATGCGCAGCATAAGCGCGGACGTCGGGAAGCTAGGAGGATGCATGCAAGGGGTCAAGGTGCTAATGAGCAAATATCGACGCCGACGCCAAATAAATCAGACAATCCGCTTGGCTATCAGCGCTTATTGAGTGAATTATACAACTACATGAAGTCACTACCCTATTTGCATGTCACCCTAGCAGCGCTCAGCCTCATTTTTTCACCTGCCGGATTAGCCAAGGAAAGCGTTCACACAGCCACACCCGGCTGGGCTCATCAGCAAAGTGATATCAAGGCCGACTCAAGAGCCGTTTACGGCACGCTCGCCAACGGCATGCGCTACATCGTCTTAGGCAATCAGCAGCCTCCGGGAAGAGTTAGCATGAGGCTGCACATCGCCGCCGGTTCTTTGATGGAGCGCGATGACCAGCGTGGAGTCGCTCACTTTCTTGAGCACATGGTTTTTAACGGTTCCAAGAACTTTCCTGATGCCAGTAAACTCATTCCACAAATGCAGCGCCTAGGAATCGCCTTTGGTGCGCACGCAAATGCCTACACCTCATTTGATGAAACCGTCTACATGCTCGACTTACCCAATAACGAATCCGACACACTCAAGCTCGGCTTTGACGTCATGCGCGACTTTGGTGACGGAGCCTTTCTACTCGAATCCGAGATCGACAAAGAGCGCGGTGTCATCCTGTCGGAAAAAACCTCACGCGACTCCGTGCAGATGCGCCTCATGGAAAAGCAATTTGATGCCCTACTGCCTGACGCCCTGCTTGCGAAACGCTTCCCCATCGGCACTGAGGAAATCATCAAGTCGGCCCCCCGCTCCGCCTTCACCGACTTTTACCGAGATTATTATAACCCCAGCCGGATGACCTTTGTCTATGTCGGCGACTTTGACCCTCAAGAGGCTGAGCAGAGAATCATCGCCACCTTTGGCAGCATGAAAACCCCCGAAAACGCGGTCAAATCCCCCGAGCTCGGCAATCTACCCAGTGGACATGGTTTCAAAACCCTCGCCATGGCGGACAAGGAAGTCGCCACCACGGACCTCACCCTTACCGTCATCAAACCCTTCCAACAAAAAAACGACACCAAGGCGACCCGTGCAGGCAAACTGCCACTCAGCCTCGCCCACTCGATTCTTAGCCGCCGCTTCTCGATTCTCGCCAAGAAAGAGAACGCTACCATCACCAGTGGTTCCGCCTACGATTATGATCTTTTTAAGTTCACTAAAATAGGTGGCATCTCCGTAGACGCCAAAGATCACAACTGGCAGGCCGCACTGCCCGTACTTGAGCAAGAGCTTCGTCGTGCGATCCAGCATGGCTTCACCGAAGCTGAGCTAGAAGAAATCAAAGCAAATCTGATCAACTCCTACGAGCTCTCTGTCAAGGCCGAGCCAAGCCGCAAAACCAACGACCTCGCATCCTCATTGGCCAAACACGTGCACAAGGATGCGGTTTTTTCAACCCCTGCAGACGACCTTGCCATCCTACAGGAAAACATCTCATCAATCACCCCGGAAACCTGCCACCGTGCACTGAAGGAATTCTGGGATACCGAGGACATCACCTTAGTCCTCACCACCAATACGGCTCTGGATAATACCGATGAGGCCCTCGAGCGCCTCTACCACAAAAGCATCTTAAGCGAGGTCAGTCCACCTAAGCAAAAGGCCACCGCCAGCTTTGCTTACACAGACTTCGGCAAGCCAGCCGCTGTCGCCAACCAGTCCCGTATTGAGGATATGGACATCACCCAGGTGAGCTTCCACAATGGCTGCAAGTGCAACGTCAAGAAAACCGACTTTGATAAAAACTCGGTCACAGTCACCGCACGTATTGGCGCGGGCAAGCTCACCATGCCCAAAGACAAACCCGGCCTCGACCTCTTTGCCACCTCCGCTTTCAAAGCAGGAGGCCTGGGCAAACACAGCTCAGACGACCTCGAGCGCATCCTCGCTGGGCGCAATGCCAACATCAGCTTCCATGTTGGTGAAGAGTCATTCAGCCTCTCAGGCTCCACCACACCTGAGGACCTCGAGCTTCAGCTTCAGCTCCTCTGCGCCTACCTCACCGACGCTGGCCTGCGCCCCGAGGGCGAGCGTATGTTCAAAGCCGAGTTACCCTCTATTTTCTCCCAAATGAAACACACCCCTGCAGGTGCTCAATCAGAGATGACCGCCCTGCTGCGCGGCAACGATGCACGCTTTGTCTTCCCCACCCTCGAACAAGCTCAAGCCCTCAGCACCGAGGACATCCGCTCCTGGGTCATCCCGGCTCTCAAGAACGACTACCTAGAGCTCTCCATCGTTGGTGACCTTGAAATCGAACAAACCATCCCCATCCTCGCTCGCACGATCGGCGCCTTGCCCAAACGTAGTGCCAGCAAGCCTGACTATGTTGAGCTGCGCACCCTGTCTAACCTGCCCGTGCCCCCACTGATCAAACGCTACACCTTTGAAAGCCGCATCCCCACCGGCATGGCCATCGTCACATGGAAAGCCACAGGGATGGACAAGGAAAGCATCGGCGCCACCCGCCGCCTCAGCGTGCTTAGCACAATCCTCTCCAACCGCATGCGTGAGAAAATCCGGGAAGAACTCGGCGAAGCATACAGCCCCTATGCCGGCTTTCAGCCCAGTGACACCTACAAGGATCTCGGTTACCTACTTGCCGTCTCACCAGGCAAGCCGGAACAGGCTGAGCGTGTTGGCAAGATCATCATTGAGATCGCCGACAAGCTCGCCAAAGAAGGAGCCACCCAGGACGAGTTGACCCGTGCGCTCGAACCTCGCTTGAGCGAGCTCAAAAAATCCCTGCGTCAAAACTCCTACTGGCTAAGCACGGTCATGTCTCAATCTCAGGAGCAACCCTACCGCGTCGACTGGGCGCGCAACCGCGATGCTGATTACGCCAACATCAAGCTGGATGAAATCAATGCCCTCGCCAAACAATACCTCGGCCAAGACAACACCATCCGCTTCGAGATCATTCCACAGCAGGAAAAATAGACAGCCCAAATCATCAAAGCGATGAAAACCGTGGCAGGCTCACTCGAGCATGCCTTGCTCTCGCAGAAAGCTTAGGGTTTTCTGCATGGATTCATTATAATCGACGCCATTGCCGCGAGGCCGGAAAAAAGACCCGTTAAAAAACCCGTGCCTTCTTCCTTCGAAGGGCACTAACACACAGGCATTGCCGGCCTCTTTCATTAAACGTGTAAAGCGCTCCACATTCTCAAATGGCGTAGTCTGGTCTGCCGTGCCATGAAAAACAATGGTTGGAACAATGCCCTTAGACACATGATGGCATGGCGAAAGCTCTGTCTCTTTTCCTTTCTGGAAACGCTGCGCGCCATACCCCTTTGCCGTGGTATCAATGACTGGATTAAAGAGCACCATCGCATTGGGCACAGAACTAATCTCAGCATTTTCTCCCTCTTCCTCAAAGCCCTGTATCACACCTGTGCAGGCAGCCACATGACCACCGGCAGATCCTCCTGAAGAGACGATGCGCTTGGGATCCACACCCCACTGCGCGGCATACTCACGCACCCAACGAATGGCAGACTTGCCGTCTTTAACGCACTCATATGGGCTCGTTTTGTGAACATTGGATACCCTATACTCAGCAGCAAAAGCGACCATACCATGCTTCGCTAAAAACCGGCTCTGCTCGTAAAACTGCTTGGGGGTTCCCCCCCTCCAGCCACCTCCGAAAAAAAAGACCACTGCCGAGCGTTTGTCACTCGCCTGATGTCCCCCAGGCTTAAACACATGAAGCTTAAGCTCAACTCCACCGACCTTCTTATAAGTCACGATTTGATCCGGAGTAATCTGCTCTGCCGCCATGGCAGGAAAAGCCATCATAGAAAAAGCCACGACAGGAAAAGCTGTGACAGAAAAAGCCGCGGCTCGCCGGGCACGCGTGATGATTGATTTCTTCTGGATCATCGTTTCAAGTTACAGCTTTTTCACGAACCCTTTGACGCGCACAGATCACCAATCCGACGAAGCAGATCATAGGTGTAAATGCCAGAACTATGAGCATCCGCCCAGGTGATTTGCAAAGCGTAACCACCCACTTGATGCATGCGCAAGGCTCGGAAACTTTTCTCGGTATGTATCACCGTGGGTTTGACCACAAAGCCCATCGCGTCAGGCTCCCCTTGGCAAACTGCACAAGGACAAGCCTCACGCAGCCTTTTGAGATTGATGTAGTGTTCACAACCATCACTCCAGGCGAGCGCAAGCTCGTCGCCGATGACAACATGTTGAAGAAGGGTAAGAGAGGCCATGATTTTAAATTGTTTCAAGCTAGGTTCGGGAACCAAAGATCGCAGAGCCCACGCGCACAATGGTCGAGCCCTCCTCAATCGCCACCTCAAAGTCACCGCTCATGCCCATGCTTAGACCAGGCAATGATCGCCCCGAGCGCGCTTCGAGATCATCCCTCAGTTCTCTGAGTTTCACAAACCAAGGTCGGGCATCCTCGGGCTTCGACGCCATCGGAGGAATACACATGAGGCCGACAATAGACACATGCTCCAATGCTAGCAAGTCATCAAGATCACGTCTGATTTGATCAGGCTCGTAGCCATTTTTACTCTCCTCACCTGCGAGGTCAACTTGCAGATAAATGTCCGGCTTCTTACTCAGTTCAGCCGCAATATTAGAAGTGTAACGCGCCAACTTTAGTGAATCGATACTGTGAATCGTCTGGAAAAGCGGCAGCGCCTTACGCACCTTGTTGCGCTGTAAGTGGCCGATCAAATGCCACTGAAGATGATCTGGCAATTGCGGGATTTTTTCTTCACCTTCCTGAATGCGATTTTCACCAAAGGCGAGGTGCCCCGCAGCTACCACATCAGCTACCTTCTCGGCCGGCCATGTTTTGGAAACCACCAGTAATTCAGCCGCATCTGCAGACCTGCCAGAGCGCAAAGCCGCATCGGAAACACGCTGTTTGATCCCGCTCAGGTTTTCAACAACATCATTGCCCATGAGCTAAACAGAAAGAATGAAAACGAATCACAACAGAGCCGCTATCCATTGTTGTTTTGAGGATTACCTGCCACGCGGGCTTGCTCTGCGGCCTCAATGAGATCCGCGAGAATGTGAATACCTTCACGTTTGACAGGATCCAGCGAACTGGGCCACTCAGGAGTATCATCGAGATCAGCCACATCATCTTTTGCCTTACGCATGTAGCTTTCCTTATCCTTCTCGCGATCAATCTCAACGAGTTCATCTAGCTCGAGATCCTCGAGGTTGAGACGATAAAAACTAAAAAGATCAGCGTCTTTTTCGGCGATCTTGGCGAAACGTTCGCGACGCTCTGTATTACGAAGCTCTCGGCGTTGCTCGTTGTCGGTCAAATCCTTTTTGCGCGTCTCTTTGTTGAGGGAAATGACATTCTCTTGGCGCCGCTTAATCAACCTTTGTGCATCCTCTTCGATGTATTCAAAATCCATGGATTTCTCAATGCGCTCGAGGCTCTGCTTCTTAATGTCATCGACAAACAAATTCCCTCGATCGAGCTGACGATACCCCGGTGCTTGCGGGATAATGTCATGCGGTAAGGCATGATCTAGATAAGCCTCACCGACCTCGTAGGCATCCAGCATAGAGGGTAAAACAATGTCAGACTCAACTCCCTTGAGCTGAGTCGTGCTGCCAGCGATACGATAAAATTTCTGAATCGTTGGCTTCAGCACACCTGCTCGGCTTGCATCCGCCATGAAGGGCATCATCTTTTTAATCTGCATGGGCTGCTGCACCGTGCCTTTACCAAAACTGGAGCTGTCTCCAACGACCACCGCCCGGTTATAATCCTGTAAAGCACCTGCCAGGATCTCACTTGCTGAAGCGCTCGTCTTATCAATCAAGACCACCACCGGGCCATTGAAAATCGGATGGGCATGGGAAGAATCTTTCACCTCAACCTGGTTGCGGAAGTTTTTAACCTGCACCACTGGACCACGCCCGGTGAAGAAACCTGTCATTCGGCGTACCTCCTCAAGAGAGCCGCCACCATTGCCCCTCAGATCAAGAATGACGCCCTGAACATTTTCCTCATTGAGGCGGCTGAGCAGCTTTTCGATATCGGTCGAACAGCGAGTCTCCCAATTCTGGAAATCTGCGTAAAAGGACGGCAGCCGAATAAAACCAAGCCGCTGTTTGCCGCCATTGGGTCGAGCCATTTCAATGATCTCAGCCTTCGCCAACTCATCTTTGAGCTCCACCTTGCCACGATTAATGACAATATATTTTATCTCACCAGGAGCCCCATCAGCAGGCTCTACCTTGAGACGAACATCAACACCCTCCTTGCCGCGGATCATATCCACCACACGATCAAGCTTTTCAAACATGATATCAACTACGGCATCTTCAGTCCCAGCATTAATATGATCAACGCCCACGACCCGATCATTCAGCTTGAGCGAACCTTCTTTATCTGCAGGACCGCCGACCACAATACCTGTGATCTTGGTTGAGCCATCGTCCTCCGCCTGAAGCAGCGCACCGATACCTACCAAGGAGTTTTTCATTCCTGCCATAAAGCGCTCCATTTCAGACATGCTAAAGTAATCGGTATGTGGATCGTAACTTTTCGCAATGGCACTGAAAAACCGGTCAGCAATATCCTCTTCGTCTGCAGAGTTAATGGATTTAAGAATGCGCTCATAGCGCAAAGAGATCATTTCACCTGGGAGTTTTTTATCCTTCAGCGGATCTGCCTTGCCCTGCTTTGCCGCTAAATCAGCGACACTCTCACGCCTGAGGAATTCACTCAGCAATGCTTGTTCTACCTGATCTTTCCAGATTTTTTTTGCCTCCTCGTCAGATACCGGCCACTGCGCCTTTTCTCTATCTAGGATCACCTCACGGTCACTGTCAAAAGTGAAGCGGCTATCGTCTTTGAGTAGTTCCTGCGCATACTTAATGCGGTCATTCGCGCGCTCCCTATACAGATTGTATATCTCCTCAGCTGGAGTCATGCACTGCTCATCAAGAAGTAGCTCGTGAAGATTAGTGCCATACTTTGCACGAAACATATCAATATCGGACGCAAGGAAATACTGCTTATTGCCGTCTAGGGACTTAATATAGGTGTCAAAAAACCGAACCCCTAAATCATCAATATTAAGGCGCTCGTAATGGCTGTTACGCAGCATGATGAGCATCTGCTTACCAACAACGTTGAAATTCGTCTTGGCGGCCACATGAGGCACGGACACTGTTGCCAGCATCAAACCCAAAGCCAGTATTTTATGTAAGGAACGTTTTTTCATTGGAATAACTTAGATAGATACATTTCACCATTGAGGTAAAAATCGTTCCATATACTCGCCCCAATCTTGTTTCTTGTCTATCCCTTTCCCTTGAATTCTTGGAAACAATCACCTCTTCATCGTCGTTGCTGCACCCCTCATTGATAAAGTTAGCTCCCCCAAAGCTGGACAGAATTCATGGACGTGATAAATCCCAGACATGGAAAGCAATCAATCCAGCATCACACTAGGCATTCGTAACAATAAAAAAGAGGTCGAGGAACATCCTGTTTTCGCCCCAAAGTTCGATGCAGACGGCCTCATCCCGGCTATGGCCATGGATGCCATCACCAAGGAGCCACTCATGCTAGCCTACATGAATGAGCAATCACTGCTACAAACCCTCGAACTTGGTGAAGCGGTATATTACTCCAGAAGCAGACAAGAAATATGGCACAAAGGCGCTACATCCGGTCATGTGCAGAAAATCGTAGAAATCCGCACGGACTGCGATCAAGACGCCCTTATCCTTTATGTGGAGCAAATTGGAGCAGGCGCCTGTCACACGGGACGCAGCACCTGCTTTTATCGCGCTGTTGATCTAGAGAGCAGCAAGGATCCCGCAGCCCTCAAGTTCACGGAAACCGATCTCAGCTTCAACCCAGAAGCCATCTACGGCAAAAAATAACGGCGCAGCATGCCTAGTCAGCCATTATCACGCAGATCTCTGCATTACTAAGCCCCCCCCATTACCCCCCTATTATATAACTATTTATGAAACTGATCGTCTTTGACTGTGATTCCACTCTTTCCGCTATTGAAGGCATTGATGAGCTCGCAAGGGTCAATGGCCCCGAGACATTTGATAAAATCGAGGCACTAACCAATGCCGCCATGAATGGCGAGGTTCCTATCGATGATATCTTTGCCCAGCGACTCGACATCATTCAACCGACTCTCCATACCTGCAAAAAGGTTGGGCAGCTCTACATTGACCAAATTGAGCCCACGGCATTGTCTACCCTAGAGCTACTGCGAGCCGAGGGCTGGGAGATCGTTATTGTTTCTGGTGGATTCACCCAAGTCATTGAGCCCCTGGCCAAGCACCTCGGCGTTGAGCGCATCGAAGCCGTCCCGCTCAAGTTTCACGAAGACGGGAGCTACGCAGGCTATGACACCTCAGCCCCACCGACGCGTAATGGAGGTAAGCCTGAAATTATCCAACAGCTCAAAACTGAGCTCCATCCTGATTACATCGTCATGGTTGGAGACGGTATCTCAGACCTAGAAGCACAGAGTGTTGTCGACACCTTCATCGGCTTTGGGCGCTATGCCGCTCGAGAAAAAGTAAAGTCGGAAGCCGACCACTTCGTTCTGTCTCTGGACGAAATACCCGCAATCATCAGCAAGCGCTGATTCTCTAGCCACCGTTACTAGGGCAACAAGATCACCCCTGCATACTATCCCCTATGCAGTTTTGCGCCCTGCTCTAGATTGTTATTCACAGCTTATTTACAAATTATTGATTCGATAAGAATATGCATGTAAAATTCAACATGATACAGTTAACTCAAAATCATTTATCTTATTCGCAGCTTATTGGCATGTTATTCACATTTTGACATAGGCACACTTTGATCAACCTCATGTCATCACCCAGGTTGTTGCTGATAAGTTATTCACATAATTTCCAAGTTACTCAGATTGACCTTCGGCCCAAACCTTCTACAAATCTATTTACTTATGGCAACTGACTCTCCTGCGACCTCTCAGTCTGGTTCTTCTAGAAAGAATCAAGGCCCCGCACTCCAAAAAGCTCCAGCGACCGATCTCCAGTCTGCAGCGCGCGCTCTTCCTCATGCCATCGGACCTGAAAAAAGCGTGCTCTCCTCCATGTTTCAGGACCCCCAGCAGTTCATTGGTCTCGCCGTTGAGAACAAGCTGACCGCAGCCCATTTTTACCAGCCTGCACATGGATCGCTCTATACCCTTTTACTCGAGTTGTTCGAAAAAAATGAACCCATTGAGCTCGTCTCCCTGTCTCAAACTCTGATGGATCGAAACCTGATGGCATCTGTCGGAGGTCCAGCAGCGGTCACAGAAATTTACACCTACTCCCCTACTCACGCACATTACGAGCACCACCTCGACATCGTTAAAGACAAGTATGTGTTGCGCTCAGTGATTCAACACTGCACCGAGGCCATAACCCGAGCTTATGATGACCAGGAGGAAGTCGAACAGCTCCTCGATAATGTAGAATCCCAAGTGCTGGCCATCCGTGAGGGTGCGGAGAGAAACAAGGAGGAAACCATCGCTGACCATATGAAAACGGTGATCGCGAACTTCGAGGCATTTATCCACCGCGATGAAGACAGCCGCGGCCTCCTAACTGGCTACTCAGAGATCGATAAGATGTCTAATGGCCTCAAGCCTGGAGAGATGTTCATTATCGCAGCGCGCCCGTCGATGGGTAAGACCTCCTTTGCGATGAACCTCGTTGAGCATTTCTGCCTCGATCTCAACCTCCCCTCCATGGTCTTCTCACTTGAGATGGGAGCCTTTCAATTAGTCGAGAGATTACTCTACGCACGTGCACGCTTTGACAAGTCCAAGGTCATGAAGGGATTCGAACCGGTCAAAGCTGACTTCCTCAACATCAAACGCGCCTCTGAGGAAATCAAAAACTGCAAACTCTTTATTGATGATACGCCAGGCATCAGCATCAACGAACTTCGAGCCAAAGCCCGACGCAAAAAGAAAGAGGAGGACATTAAGGTGATCGCCATCGATTACCTTCAGCTGATGCGCTCCAACTCAAAACAAGCTCAGAACTCACGGGAACGGGAAGTGGCTGAAATCTCTGCCGGCCTCAAGGGCCTCGCCAAGGAGCTCGACATCCCCATCATCGTGCTCGCCCAGCTCAACCGTGGACCGGAATCTCGAGTCGGCTCGAGTGGTGGCGGTGGTAAACCACGTATGTCCGACCTGCGTGAATCAGGTTCTATCGAGCAGGATGCCGATATGGTGGGTCTACTCTACCGCTCTGCGTATTACGCGGACAATAAAGAAGACCGCGACGAGGAAGATGGCAAAGCGGAACTGGTCATCGCCAAGAACCGAAACGGCCCTACAGGTGACGTGCCGCTTACCTTTATCAAGGAAATCATGCGCTTTGAGACACGCGCCTGGGAACCCGACCAGTAGATTTGCCCTGCCAGGATTAATAGGCTAATCGCTGGTCGCTAACCCCTTAGCGCTCAGTCTTATTGTCGCCAGTGCCTGTCACAAATCCTGTGACAAAGTACAGCGTGCAGCCGAACACAGCGACGCCCAATACACCCCAGAAAAACACCCAGCTGTGTGGAAGCCCCTTTGTGCCTGCGTAATACCAGCCACAAAACAAACTTCCTAGCAGCCCCCCGATCCCGCCGACAAGGGTACCTAACAAGGCTTGGGCCTGACTACGCATTGATGGATCCACACGGCGATCAACGAGTATCTGCCCCGTGATGTAGAACAGCGTGTAACAAGGTCCGTGTAAGGCAATGCCTAACCAGATCCAAACCAGGTCGCCGCCCCATCCAGAAAAGGCAAACAAGCCATAGCGGGCCACACCTAGCAACAATGCCGCGACAATCACCCAGCGCAATTTGCTTATCGTCAGCAACCAGGCAAGCATCAGCATGGCAATGATTTCCGTAAGCTGACCAAGGGTCATTGATGCCGCGGGGTGGGTATCACCAAGCTCCTTGAGCTGAATGGGCGCATACATGTAAAAGGCGCCCAGAGGAATGGTGAAGAGCAGCGTGGTCAGTAAAAACACCCGCATTGTCCGGTCCTTGAAGAGAATGAGTGCATCGAGGCCCAGGTTCTTCCTCCAGTTGGATTTCCCCTGCTCCAACTTCCCCTGCGGCGGCGTATCCGGCATCATAAAACACGACAGCCCAAAAAACACCCTAATACCTGCTGCCGCCACTCCCACCATCGGCGAGCTATCCCAATCCAACAAACTCACCGATACGCCTGCAGCCACCCAGCCAATTGAACCCCACACACGAAACAGCGGAAATTTCTTCTGCGCATCGTCCACATTGGCAAGCGTCACCGTTGACATCAGCGCCCACATCGGAGCTCCTAGGAGAGCATTAACAAACTGGAACGCCAAATACCACCACGCCCCCCAACCCATATGCAGGGCATAAAAAGCCATGCCTAAGAAACCTGCGCCCAGTAGGGATAAGGTCCCCACCAGCTTCTGAGCCGAGAAACGGTAGTCCGCCATCGAACCAAAAATAAGCGGCGTGAACATAGCCACCAAAGGCCCCACCGCAAAGGCGTATGGCAGCACCCACTCAATGCCCTGCGCCTTTAAAATATTAGGCAACACCGGATACCACATACCAGGAGCCGCAGTCAGCAGAAAGAAGCCGATCGCAATCCACCAGCTACCCCCCTTTCCTAGCTTCACACCTGTCGAGAACACGGCATCGTTCTAGCCACCCTGCGTTAAATACCAACCATCAAATGAGCTCAAATCAGCCCCAAAAAGCCCACTGAATTATTTTTTTAATTTGGCATAATATTTGCTAAGAAAAAGTTGGTAAACTCTTGGTTTTTATTTTACCCTGCGGCGCGGTCTTCGACAAATGTCCACCAGCCTCTGACTGCATCCCTTACGCATCTTCAGTGCACCTCTAGTGCATCAGTGCAGCCCCTAAGCACCCCCAGCGCATCCAGTCATGCCATCAGCCGGCCTCCATCAAAATCTCTCTCAGCAGCAGGTTCTCTCGCCCCAGATGCGCCAGAGCCTCGAGATTCTGCAGGCCAGCAGCATGGAGCTGAGCCAACTCCTGAGCCAGGTTGCAGAGATGAACCCAACCCTCGAAATCGCAGAGGATCACGATCAACTCGATGAGAGCCAGCCCGCTGATGCAGAAACCGATTATGAAAACCTCTCCGAGTTTGATGATTACTGGCGCGAGGATCAGATCCTCATGCATGGGACCCGCACCCATACATCCGATGATGAGGAAAGACGTGAATTCCTCTACAACTCCATTGTCGCACCGCAGACACTTCAGCAGCATCTCGTCGAACAGCTCAACCACGCAGCTCTCGATGATGAAACCTATGTGGTAGCCGAACACCTCATAGGCGCTATTAATGATGCCGGTTTTCTGGATGAATCCATTGAGGACATCGCCGCTCACTCGACCTTCCGCCTCAAGCAACTGCGCTCCGCCCTCGCCCTGCTCCAGAGATTTGATCCCCCAGGTGTCGCCACAGAGAACCTCACCGAATCATTACTACTCCAACTCCAGCTGCAAGGCATGGGAGGATCACTGGAGAGTCGCATTGTTGACCAGCACCTTGATGACCTGGCTCGGCGCCGCTACGCCGACATCACACGAGCTCTTGGAGTCTCCCAAGAAGCTGTCATTGAAGCCGCCGAGCACATCTCCACACTGAACCCCAATCCAGGAGCCGCATTTGACCCGACATCCAACCCCCATGTCAGCGCTGATCTTGAATTGCGCCGAGATGCCGAGGGGAAATACTACGCCCACCTCACCGGCGACCATTTACCCAAACTGCAAATCAGCAACCATTATAAAGACTTACTAGCCAAGCTGAGTTCAGACCCCAAAGCACGCAAGTTCCTCAAAGACAACATCCACGAAGGCAGACAAATCATCAGCGCCCTCAGCCAACGCCAAGAAACCCTATTGAAGATCGGCACTGAGCTCGTTAAACGCCAGCCCGACTTCATCGCACATGGCCTCACCAAGCTCCGCCCCATGACCATGCAGGACATCGCGGAAACCGTCGGTGTGCACGCAGCGACCATCTCCCGTGCTGTTTCAGGAAAATACATCCTCACGCCCTACGGACTGATGGAGCTGCGCACCTTCTTCTCTTCAGGCTACACCACCCAACAAGGCACGGAAATTTCCAACACCGGGGTTCGTGAAGCTATCCAACAACTGGTTAGTCACGAGGACACCGCCAAACCCCTCTCCGACACCGCCATTGAAAAAAAACTCAAGGCCAAAGGCATCAAGGTAGCACGCAGAACCATCGCCAAATACCGCGATCAACTCGGCATTCTACCATCTCATTTGAGAAAAAAACACTCCTGAGTGACGACGCTGATCCAGGGCAAGCGCATCCTCATTCCATAAGGGAAAAAGTTAAGACATAATCTCTCCTTGCAGATGGGCAAACAGACTCTACCCTACCTCACATGAGTGCAGTTAAGAATTTACCTGATTATTTGAGCAAAGAGATCTTATTGAACCCTGAACAGCGCGTATTCCCCGATTTCAGCGTATCGAGGTTATTGGATACTGTCTTCAAACCAACACAAGGTTGCCGTGTTTGCATCTTAACTGATTTCGATGAGCCCGAGCGCTGGATGAAAGATTTTTCCTTCTTAAAATCCGATGGATTTGAGGTGCAGAAAAATGCCCATCATTATTTTTACGAAAGCCTACGGGACGGCGTTATGGATGAACTAGGTATGACTGGTGGCGAAATGTTTGCCTACCGTTGTACCCATGGCTCTAATCTGGATCTCTCCGATGAGGTCTGGGATAGCGAAGGCAAAGAGCTCTCCCTCAACAAAGACATCTATACAAACTACGACATCGTCCTCTGCATTTCCACCTTCTCGGCAACAGCTCCCCTCACCGAGCGCTGCAAGGTGTTCGGCTTCCGTGGAGCTACCATGCACGGCATGAATGATATCATCTTACGCTCCGGCCTAGCCGTGAACTACGAAGAGGTCTCAGATGATGCTGAAAAAATCCGCCAGGCCTTAAACCGCGCCGACGAGGTAGAGATTGATTTTGAACTAGAAGACGGCCGCATCCTTACCGCCTGGTTAGGACTGGACGGGCAAGAAGCGCAAAAGTCGCACGGCCTCTGCCAAGGAACCAAGCCCGACATCGCCAACCTGCCCGCCGGCGAGGTCTACTTCGTCCCCGTTGATGCCCGTGGTCAGTTCCCCATGAAGTATGAAGATGGCACTCTAGGCATCCTCGAAGTGGAAGACCGCGACGTGAAGTCCTCCAGCATCATCCAGGGTAACCAATCAACCATCGATGCGCACAATGCCCTTCTGGCCGACGACCCGATGACAGGCACGCTAGGAGAACTCGGATTTGGCACACAAGTGCTTCCCGTTTCCTACCAAGACATCCAAGACGAGAAGGTTCTTGGGACCTGCCATTTGGCTACTGGTCGTGACGACCATCTCGGCGGAGACATTGTTCCCGACATGTTTAAAGAGCACGTCAACTCTTCACATGATGACATCCTTTTTGCTCCCCACAAAACACCCAACTTCAATCTCAAAGAGGTCCGCATGAAGTGGGGCAAGGGTGACGATTGCCGCACTGAAGTCCTCATCCA